>JAGPEQ010000085.1 GCA_018056955.1 Bacteroidales bacterium
ATATCAACCCGCACCCCTCCGGGTACGGCCTCACGTCGTCTTGCACTTCCGCTTCCGCTCCCCGCTCCTCCGAACAGGGCTGCAAAGGTAGTAACTTTTTCCGTCCCGCGCAAGGGGTTGCCCCAAATTTTTTTTCTCCGCTTAACTCCCCATCCCCCCGCGCGCGCTCCCCTCCGAAAGCGGGTGCAAAAGTAGAAAAGCGTTTTTAATTACGCAAATCAATTTTCGAACTTTTTTAAGAAAAATGACAAAAATTCAGGCAACGTTCTGTTAGACAGTAAGAAAAATTTTAAAAAAATTTCATTTGAAAAAGACGCAGGGAGTATTGCAGGTTAAACCTTCCTAGTTACAAATTGCGATGCAAGTTCCAGAGTATCAGGCTTCCCCACGTCAATTACATCGGAATGGGATAAATCGGCGCCCTGAATCAAAAATTCCTTTGATAGTTTAAGATAAGCATCAACAATTGAGAACTCACCCTTTGGTGGCAGTTGCTTGAATATTTCGGGTGAAATAACATGAATGCCAGAAAATGCATATGCAGTAAGGGCTTTGGAAGGGTTAGTAATAATAACCTTACCAGTAACCATGTTCCTCCAACCAGATAGTACCATTTGCTCATTGAAAAGGAATACCCTGGAAGCCTCTCTTTTACTTACGGCTAGCGAGGCAAGCGCAGATGAGTTAAGATGATACTGATATAGGTAATGTAAATCGATGTTTGAGATTATATCGACATTGTGAACCAGAAAAGGCTCGCCCTGATCGAGAAAACTACGGGCATGAACAAGAGCACCACCGGTGTCGAGTAATCTTTCAGTTTCATCGGAAATATCGATTTGAGCATTAAAACTGCTATTACGTAAAAAATCAATAATCTGCTGTGCGTGGTGATGAACATTAACCACTATGTGATTAAAACCGAAACCAATTAGGTTATTAATGCATATTTCAAGCAGGGTTTTTCCGTTAACCTCAATAAGGGCTTTGGGTTTATCGGCTGTTAAGGGAAGTAATCGGGTGCCTAGGCCAGCGGCCAGAATCATTGCTCTCATATAAACTTACTTTTTAATAGGTTTACAAAGTTTATCCTTGCTATTTGAGCTAGCACCACACTTTATGCAGGTGTAGTCCTTACCCTCAACCTTAACCCCTGCTTTACCTTTCGCACATTTCTTTTTTGACATTCTGCTAACGCTTTTCAAGTTCGATATGCTTAACCAAAATTCTTAATCCACTATCGCCAAAAGTACTTTTAAGTTGCTTAACAAGGTTCTCTGCACAAAATACTGATCGATGTTGGCCACCAGTACAACCAAAACCAACCGATAAATGTTTAAAGTTTCGAGACAAATACCTATCTATTGCCGACTTAACTAATGAAAAAGCGTTATCGCAAAAAACATTTACTTCATCCAAAGAAAGTAAATAGTCTATTACAGGCTTATCGAGTCCGGTCAGATTCTTGTACAAATCGAGTTGGCCAGGATTGGGTAAATATCGGCAATCAAATACAAACCCTCCACCATGCTCAGGATTTAGTGGTGGATAGCCACTCTTAATAGAAAAACTATATACTTGAACGGTAAGACCATCAAAATCTTCACTTTGCTCAACTTGATATTTACTTAATAACTCTTTGTTAAGCTGACTGAGATATCTTAAACGGCGATCGTCAACCTTAGCAAGCAAATTGCTGAGGTTATGCAACGCAAGAGGAACGCTTTGAATGAAATGGGTTTTACGCTCAAAAAGACCTCTGAAACCATAAGCCCCAAGTGTTTGCAAAATTCTAAAGATAGCCATATAAGGAAATTGGGCCACCATTTCACTCCTGTCAATTGAACGATATTTGGACAGCTCATCTAGGTAATGCACTAGAAACTGCTGCCGAGTAGAATCGCTGAAATTAGCCTTTGCCTGGTATAGAAAAGAAGCTATATCGTAAAGGCCTGAGCCAACTCTGGCGCTCTGATAATCAATGAAATATGGCTGGTTAGCCAGAATCATAATATTACGGGATTGAAAATCGCGGAATTGCAGGAATTGATTATCGCCATTGAGCACCTTTTCTGCTAAATAGCCAAAGACATTTTCCAACTCGGCCTCACTATAAGTAACCCCTGAAGGCTTAAGGAAGCAGTACTTGAAATAGTACAAATCCCACATCACCGATTTGATATCGAAATGCGAAATTGGGTAAAGCTTTGATTCATCAATACCATCAAAACCCAAAATATTGAACCGGGCAAGGTTGGATATTGCTTGCCCAATCAAATTCTGAACTTCAAGAGTATCGCTGTTAGCATCAGTTATTTTATCGTACAACGACAATGAACCCAAATCGGATTGTAAGTAGTACCTTCTACAACTTGAAACACCCAATACCTTTGGAACCGAAATATTGCGATGGTGTAGATGTTCCGTGAGGTAGTAAAAGGTTTCGTTTTCCTTTACATCATCGTTAAATGTTCCAATGCACGACAGTTGCTGTGATTCAATCCTAAAGTAGATGCGTGCAGAACCAGAACCGGGCAGCTGAACAATGTTAAGGGCCGAATGCCCATATACCTCGGAAAAGAGCTTGGAAAGATTCTCGATATGGGAAATGCTATGCATGGTTTGCGAAAAGTGAAGTTAGAATAACGATGAATATTAGTGCAGGGAGCATATTGATCACGTGGAAACGTTTTATCTCTAGTATATTAAACCCTAAAGTCACTAAAAGAATACCGCCTACAGCCGATAGTTCATTTACCATGCTTCCACTTAGGCTGCTAGCCGCAAAAGAGGCGATCAATGTCAATGAACCCTGATATAGCAGCAAGGGTAAGGCGGAAAACAGAACCCCTACCCCAAGGGTTGATGCTAGCACAATGGATGAGAACCCATCCATAAGGCTTTTGAGGTAAAAAAGTTTGGGTGTTCCACCCAAACCCTCCTCAATGGCACCCAGAACAGTTAAAGAACCCATGCAGTAAAGCAGGAAAGCCACAACCAGTCCTTCCGAAAAGCGATTCCCTGATATTTTAAATCGATTTTTTAACCGGTTCGATAGGTTATCGAGCCTGCTTTGCAAATCGAGTAAAGTCCCCGATAGCACACCCAGAATTAAGCTGAATACAACCAGTAAGGGTTCATTGGTTTTAATTGCCATTGATAAGCCCAGTACCAGCGTAAAGAGCCCAACCACTTGAAAAAAAACTTTACTGTACTTTTCGGGCATACGGGATCCAATAAGCAAACCTATTGAGCCCCCAGCCAATACAGCTATTACGTTAACTAAAGTCCCAGTCACCTTTTAGCATTTTTAATATACTGCTAAAATAGAATGTTTACGTCAGAATAAACAATTGTTAAAAAAAAATTTAAGAGTAAATGAATAAAGTTAGTATATTTGAATTGAAAAATATGATTTATGCCCTTACCCACTAGTAGTAAAATGCGTATTAGCCTGTTGAAAAAGGACGAAATCATTGATTTCGTGGAGTTTAATATTACAGGCGACGCTGAAAACTATATCCGTTGCGATGATGAGTCGTATTACCTTCAAACAAACGTGTTCAATATCTTTGCAGGATGCTTTGAACGGAGCCATCATTTATTCGATTACATCTCGCCAACCATGTATAACGCCCGACGTTTCATTCCTCTCCGTAATGAACTTCTTGTAAACCTTGAAAAACTTTTGGTTATTAAGAATGTATCGCAATTTCAGCAGTACTTAAGCCAAGTTTTTTTAGGTAAAGATTTGCTGGAGGTTTTAAAACAAATTGATCCTGAATACGAAAGGCACTGGAAAGGATATATTAGAAGGCTTATTCAGGTTAACCGGCATATCATGAGGCTCATTGATCAATGCATTGACGAAGAGCGTGTTCTGTGGGTAATTCCTTACTAAGTCGATTGGTTAACCTAACTCAAACCCAAGCATACCAACCTTTTCAGCATCTTCTTCAATCTTTAATACTTTGAAACCGGTAAAATCGCGCCGGTAGTTATATGTATTCCTGTAATCCTCAAAATCTTTAGCTATAATTCTAATATCATCTCTCTCGATACGATACGTTTTGCCTATTAAATCTAAAATATTTTCGGCTGAGCCGATAACTTGCTTTTCAGTAAGTGGATTTGGCGTAGGCCACCAAGGGGTTAGGCCAAGGTTAAAGTAACGGCTAACAGCATCAACTACCATTTTAGTTGCCATAACCTTACCCTCCAGCGAGTAACCAGCAATATGCGGTGTTGCCACAAGGCATCGCTTAGCAAGTTCCAAATTCAAATCAGGTTCATTCTCCCACACATCTAAAGCAACAGCTACATTAGGGTTTTGCTCCAAATAGCTAAGCAGCGCCACCTCGTCAACTACCCCACCCCGCGATGAATTTAAAAAGTATGCTGTTGGCTTGCACAAAGCCAAATTCTTACTGCTTAACATATGGCTGGTAGGGTAATTATCTGCTCGCGTTAAAGGAACATGAAAGGTGATAATATCGGACACCTTTAGTAATTCATGTAGATCAACAAAAGACTTTATATTCTCCCTCTCAGCCCTAGGCGGATCGCAGCAAACCACATTCATGCCTAAGGCATTGCCAAGAGCAACCACTTTACTGCCCACATTTCCAATGCCTACTATACCAATGGTTAGGGTTTTGGGATTGAGATGTTTTGAACTGATCCATTTCACAAGTGCAGCACCCACCCACTGCTGGACAGCAGCAGCGTTGCAACCGGGAGCGGTTACCCACCTAATACCATTTGAATCACAGTACTGAGTATCGATATGATCATAGCCAATAGTTGCCGAAGCAATGAACTTAACCCTTGAACCTTGCAGTAAATCTTGGTTACAGATAGTGCGTGTTCGAATAATTAGCACATCGGCATCTTTTACCACCTCTCGGTTTATAAGATGCCCGGGTAAATACTCAACATCAAAAAAGGGTTCAAAAACACCTTTAAGGTAGGGGATGTGACTATCGGCAACTAACTTCATAGGTAAATTTTGCACAAAGATAGCAAGTAAAAACTGTTATACCCAGCATTGTCAAACTGTCAAAATAAACTAATTTTACAAAAAATATGCGTAATGATTGTAGCACCATTATCGGAATTTGGTACCTACCTAAACCTTCATCCCCTTTTTGAGCGGGTTGAACAGGCGCTAATTACTTTGGATTTCAGCAAACCAGGAGAAAAAATTTACGTCGACGGGGAAAACCTCATAGCCATCCCCTCGTTTAATAAAGCACGCAGTGCAGGAGAAGCCCCATTAGAATCGCACGATAAGTATATCGATATTCAAATATGCCTGCAGGGCGAAGAAACAATGGGCTGGCGCGACAGGCAAACCTGTAGTGCTATTAAGGAGCCCTATAATAGCGATAACGACATAACCTTTTACTCCGACCACCCTACATGTTTTATCACTCTAAAACCTAATCAATTTGCAATATTTTTCCCATCCGATTGCCATGCACCGTTGATAGGAGAGGGTTTTATAAAAAAAGTGGTGTTTAAGGTTAAATTGGCCATGTAATTGCATAAAATTTGTAGTAAAAATATTACCAAACCAAACTGACCAATCTATGAAACGCAATTTATTGAGAATTGCAGCTGTACCGGCAATGCTAACCATGGGTGCCTGTGCAACCATACTTAACACAACTAAGCAAAAGGTAAACTTAACCTCAAATCCAATTGGAGCCGAAGTTTATATTAATGGTAAAAGCACCAATAAAACTACACCCTGTGCGGTTTGGGTTAAGCGCAAGGTAAAGAAAGGGCCTGCAAACGGGCGCAACCAGTATATTTACGAGTTCCGTAAGGATGGGTTTGTTCCTTACACCTATACCGATAACGCAGAGGTTAGCAGTAAAATATGGCTAAACCTGTTTCTAAACGTAGCAGCCCTACCTGCTTTTGGCGTCGATTTTATCTCAGGTGGTGCATACTACTACAATAACGATGTTTTGGCAACCCTGCAAAAGGAGTCCGCCGGTTATGTGGTAATCAGGGACACAGTTGTTAAACAGGTTTACGTAACTTCCCCTGAAGCCAAGGGTTATATGTTTGAAAAATTATCGGATGTTGATGTTGATATCCCAAACAATAACCTGGAGTATCCCTTGCGCTTTGCGCTGATAATTGGAAACGAGGACTACAGTAGCAAACAGGTTGATTTGAATAGAGAGGTTAATGTTGATTTTGCCCGAAACGATGCCAGCGCATTTAAGGAATATGCCATAAAGGTATTAGGGATTCCCGAAAGCAACATAATCTTTCTGCTCGATGCCACTGCTGGGCAAATGAATCAGGCCATTGCAAAAACAAATCTGATAATAAAAAATGCCAAGGGCAAAGCCGAGGTTTTTGTTTACTATGCAGGGCATGGCTTACCCGATGAGGTTACCCGCGAACCATACCTTATACCGGTTGACATTAGCGGACAAAATGCCCGCGATGGAATTAAACTAGCCGACTTATATGCCAAGCTTACAGAATACCCCACAAAAAGGGTGATCGTATTTCTGGATGCATGCTTCTCGGGCGGAGCCCGCAATAAGGAGTTAGTTGCAGCCCGCGGGGTTAAAGTTCGCCCCACTGAAAGCGTGCTTCAGGGCAATATTGCTTCACTATCGGCCGTATCGGGCGAACAAAGCGCTCTGCCATTCAAGGATAAGCACCATGGTTTCTTTACCTATTATTTACTCAAAAAACTAAAAGAGACTAAGGGCAACATTACCTTTAAGGAACTTAGCACCTACCTCGATGAGATAATACCCCTACAGTCAGTGCTACTGAACAGTAAGGAGCAAACCCCTGTGCTTAGAATGGGTATTAACCCAACCGAGGATTTAGAAAATTGGGTTCTTACAAAATAGAACTAATATGGCATTGTATTTGTTAAAGCTAGGTGCTAAACCTAGCTTTTTTTATTCCATGATTAAAAAGATTATTGGCATACTTTTTATTACATTCCTTTGCTTCCAAGGCATAAAGGGACAGGTAAAGTATAACGTAAGCGGTTACGTTAAGGATTCCCAAACGGGCGAGGTTCTCATTGGAGCAACAGTAATAGTAAAGGGAATCAATATAGGCACTGCAACAAATAGTTACGGGTTCTTTACAATTACAGTTCCAAAAGGTGAGCATACAATCTCATTTGGATATCTGGGATATAAAACCCAAGAAATGACTTTACAAGTCAATAAGGATAATAGGATTGATATTGAGATATCGCCCAACGCACAGGAAATCCAGGAGGTGGTTGTTAGCCGGGAGAAAGGGAATAGCAATATTCAACGAGCCGAAATGAGCCTTGTAAAGCTTGACATGAAAAGTGTAAAGCAAATACCTGCCTTAATGGGTGAGGTTGATGTAATTAAAGCTATTCAATTACTGCCGGGGGTCCAAAGTACTGCCGAAGGGGGATCAGGATTTAGCGTTCGGGGTGGTGCTTCGGATCAGAACCTGATAATACTCGATGAGGCAACCGTTTACAATGCTTCGCATCTAATGGGGTTTTTCTCCGTTTTCAATAACGACGCAATTAAGGATATCAAGCTCTATAAGGGCGACATGCCAGCCTCGTTTGGAGGCAGATTATCGTCAGTGCTCGATATAAAGATGAAGGAAGGCAACAGCAAGGATTTTAACATAACCGGAGGGATAGGTAGCATATCGAGCCGGTTAACGGTTGAAGGTCCAATACTAAAGGATAGGAGTTCGTTCATGGTATCGGGACGCAGAACCTATGTTGATGTGTTTTTTCCACTATTTAATAATGACGATTTGAAACAAAGCACACTCTACTTTTACGACCTGAACGCAAAACTGAACTTAACTCTTAATCCCAACAACCGAATTTTTATATCCGGATACTTTGGACGCGACATGTTTGGCCGCGATATCAACGGCTTTGGCTTTGGTAACCAAACGCTTACGGCAAGGTGGAACCATATTTTCAAGCATAACCTTTTCATGAATACTACTTTGATATCAAGTAATTACACATACTTTTTGGAATCGAATACCAACGATGCGAACGCCATTAGGTGGGAATCGAACATGGATGAGGTTAGCGCAAAAATTGATTTTAACTACGCAATTGGTCCAAAATATCAGTTAAGGTTTGGCGTATCGAGCGCATACCTAACATTTATGCCTGGTTTGATAAAAGGTACTAACTCCCAATCGTTTATTCAGCGTTGGGAAAT
>JAGPEQ010000086.1 GCA_018056955.1 Bacteroidales bacterium
GGAGTTTTTACATTCTTAACACAAGCAAAACAGAAGAGGCTCAAAAATTGATGAATGCCAATCCTGCAGTAAAATTCGGATTGTTCGATGCGGAGTATTTCTTTTGGTATGGCCCCGCTGCTTTGCCTACATACAAGCGTTTTCAGCCCATGGTTGAGGCTAAAAAGCCTTAAGGTAAAATAAGGGCTAAAGCATCGCCTTTACTCCTAAAGTTACACTCGTCAAGTATTGCTGGTGCAGTAAACAAGGTATCCTGCTCTTCAGTAATAGCCTGACCCTTAACCAGAATACATGCTGAACCTGAAAAACGGTGTTTTTTACCATCATTCAGTTCAAATAGCTCTGCATTTCGGATAAGGTTTCTGAGCTTACGGATGGACTGTTCACTAAATTTTTCGTTTTGTTTAAGAAGTTCAAGAGCGATATCGGCAGAAGCGCAAAATTGCAGCAAACGGTTTGTTTCAGGGAACTTGCTGGTAAGCAACTTAATGGTTGAAGTGTTTATTTTGATCAGTGTAACAGGGGTTTCAGCAGTAAAGGTATAACGTAGTTTAGAAGATATAAACCACTCGTATGCCCCAAAAACATCGGAAATTTCCTTAACGCCGGTTAGGGTATCGGATTTATAGTAATTTACCGTACCATTGATGATTATATAAATACCATCGGGCTCAGAGTCCTGTTTAGCAATGACACTTCCTTCGGGGTAAATTTTTAGCTGCCCTTTAGTGATTAGGAACTGCTGGGCATCTTTTGATAGATTGTTTAAGCCGGGAGTATTCCTAAGAGCAGCAGCCACCTTTAGTTCTGTGTTCTCCTTTAGGGAGGTGTCAATTAGTTGCTTCATTGAGGAGTGTATGTATGCCTGAATTCGTTCCACCTCATCGGGTTCCAGGCGTCCCTGTTTCTTTAAACGTTCTAACATTTCTTCCTGTTGGTTCAGAAGTGAGCGCGAGGCAAGTAAGGTTTCAATACTCCTACAAATATCTGGGTATTTCTCCCGTAAATTTCGGAGGAAGGTTTGCCCAGTAATGCGGTTCTCGTTTAGCTCATCCTCAAGGGCGCTAAGTAGTTCAGTTTCTTTTGACGACTCCGCTCCCCCTAATGAGAAGCCAATAATAAGGCTCGAAAGAGATTTTTGGTTCTCTTCCTGAGCGGCCACAAAGGCTCTGGCACAATCATAACTCAATGCTAAACGGTTTAGGAATTTACGTTTCCAAATTCTGCCAACTAGCGGGAGATTCTGAAGCTTAGCTATTGTTTTGGGTGTAGTCCAAATATTTTCGATATCCTGTCGTTCCGAAAGGGGAATTTTTCCGCCAAAATCGAGCAGGGCATCAATTTGGTCAGAGAGTAGGTTTACCCCTTCGGAGCTAAGCATACCCATGCTGAACTGTCGCCAGTAACTTTCCTTCTCTTTCTGGAGCAGACGCTTACGGGTTTCAGCAATGGCATCTTCCAGGTTAAAGTGTTGAGGTTTTTCCTCCACCGCATTGGCATCAATAAGGAAACTCGATACTTTGTCCCAATCGGCTCCGGACATGTACCTGTTTTCTTTGAGCTTTTCAATTTCCTTCTCGCCGCTTAGCCTAATTTGTTGTAGCGATTGCATCATAAGGCCTGCTTTGATATCGCCAATTTTGGAGAGTCCAAGCTTATCAATGAGCCAACGTACAGTAGTTGCGTTTATAAGTGAAGTCAAAATAACAATACCGGCAGTAAGCGATAGTAACTGGTTGCGGGGTTCAAAGGGGATTCGGCTATCAATGGCAACAATCAGTGCTAAGGCAAGCGCTACAGCGCCCCTTAGGCCACCCCACCATAGAACAATTGAATCTTTAAAGGCTATACCATATCCAATTCGGCGCATCAGGGGGTAAAAAACGTAGATGGTTCCAAGGCGTGCAATATGAATGGTAACATATACCAGTAACAAAACTTTAAGGTCGCTTAAAGTGTAGTTGACCTGCTGCGCAATAACAACACCAACTATGATGAAAATTAGGGTGTTTGCAATAAATGCTGCCAACTCCCAGAACTCATGAAGGAAGTGGGTAACCTCAGGGCTCACTTTTGTTTTTCCTGGCCCTGCCATGGAAATACCCAATGTTACCACAGCAATAACACCCGATACGTGCAAAACCGATTCGGCAATGTAAAACGACAGGTAAGCAGCCCCAATCACCACAGTTATCTCTATTAACGCATCGTTAAATACTTTTTTAAGCCACGAAAGTATTCCCCAACCGATAACTGCGCCCACAAGCACACCGCCCAACGAAACCTTCAAGAACTCAACAAAAGCATTACCCCCAGCTTCGCCCGTAATTAGGCCAAATATGGTCATAAAGAAAACGATAGCGGTACCATCGTTAAGCATCGACTCGCTTTCGGTAATGGTTGAAAGCCTTTTGCTTGCTCCTACCTCCTTAAGGATAGCCACAACAGCCACCGGGTCGGTTGCGCTTATTATGGCGCCAAATAGGAAGGCAAGTAGTATTGTCCACTCGTTTAAGCCAATGCCCATCGACTTGATGAGCAGAAGAGCAAAGGCTGTTATCACAATTGCAACCATTATACCGGGAACGGCAAGTATTACCGCATTAACCAACGATTTTTTAAAGGTGTGTATGTGAAGGGCATAGGCTGCCTCGAAAATAAGGGTTGGCAGGAAGAGGTAAAGAATAAGGTGCGGGTCGATATTTCCTGCCCATTGAACCGCTTGCCCAATAATACCCAATCCAACAGCCTGAAGAATATCAAATCGGGTAAGCAACCCTAAAATCAGTCCAATAATTAAAAGCATAATGGTGTATGGTAATAACCCTTTGCTTAACAGGTGCCGAGTAGCAGTTCCAATAAACAACGATAGAATAATGAAAAGGAAAGGAGCAAGGTTTAGGCCGTGCCCTTCATGTGAGCCTTCGGTTACTTCACCTTGGTTCTCAATTTCCGAAGCCATATTGGTTGCATGAACAGCCTCAGTTTGACTCTTGTGTGATAAGCTATCATTTTTAACATGCTCTTTTTGAATGGCAAACCCCAAATTCAGGATTAGGGCAAATATTGTCAATAGAATAAGCAATCTTTTCATACCAAATGAATATTTTAAGCAATTTACGAAAAAAGGAGTGCAAGTCAAATATTTGTTTAAATCAGCAACCATTTGTTTAGATAGTTAGGAATAATTTCCATTTCAGGTAGTTTTGGTTACATTTTGAAACAAAAATTAAGGAATGGGTAAAAAAATGTTAAAAAATATATGATAGGGTGATAAATATTTGATTAATTTGGCAGCCAAATTTTAAAAACATAAATACTAAAAAACTGATAATTTCTTATGGAAGCTTTACTTGGTAACATTTACTTTTGGATTGTTATTGCATACTTTGCAATAGTAGTAGGGGTATCGTTTTTAACCCGGAAAGTGGCATCGCGTTCGGTTGCCGATTACTTGGTGGCGGGACGGAACCTTGGAATTATGCTATGTTCAGTGGTTGTTGCTGCTGAATGGCTAGGCGGTATGAGCACTATTGGCGTTAGCGAAAAGGCTTTTCAGAAGCTATCGTTTCAGCCAATTCTTTACAACGTGGCTACATCAATAGGTATGATAATCATTGGTTTTACCGTAGCTAAGCATTACCGTAAAAACAATGTTCATACTGTAAGTGAAATGCTGGAGCATCTCTTTGGCATTCATGCTAAAAGGGTTTCGGCAATTGCATTTTTAATTGCATACATAACTTTGGCATACGTTCAGCTCCAAACCGCAACCAGTGTAATGAGCTCAATTTTCCAGATTGATTGGCTCACCTCAGTAATTATTGGGGCAGGTGTTATTACCCTTTATACCTACATTGGAGGTATGCATGCTTTAGCCATTACCTCAATAGTTCACCTTGTAGTTATGTTTGTTGGACTTGGAACAGCAATGGTAATAGGTGTTGTAAAAATTGGAGGTTTTGCACATCTACAGGAATTGCTTGCCGCTAAAGGTGCGGTGGGAAGCATCTATAACCCCTTTGGTGTTAGCTTTAACGAGGCTTTCAGTTTACTTCTTGGAGGAGTTCTTGGCGGAATGGCCGCTCAGGCAAGCATTCAGCCAATTTTTGCTGCCCGAACCCCTGAAGTTGCCAAAAAAGCTTCAATTCTATCCAGTGCATATATTGCTCCGTTTGGGGTAATGACTGCTATACTGGGTCTAATTGCAGCTACTGGTGTTTATGAAATTGGCGCTAGCGCTCCTTCTTTCTCAGCAAAAGTTGCAATGACTAACCTTTTGGTAAACCCACAGTTCATTCATCCCATTTTGGGTGGATTGGCTCTGGCAGGTATTTTGGCAGCAATTCTCTCAACTGTTGGTCCTGTTAACTTTGCTGTAGTTACCATTGCTACAAAAGATATCTATCATGGTTTTATTAACCCTGAGGCCGATGAGCAAAAGGTACTGCAAATTGCTCGTCGACTGGTTATCATTGTTAGCCTTATTACTATTCCACTGGCATACTACTTTAAGGCGGGAGTGCTCGATTCAGCCTATATAAGCTATGCAATTCGTGCTATTGGTGCAATTGTAATTATTGCCGGTATTTATTTCAGGGGATGGATTGATGTTTTTACTGTAAAACTTGCATTTATCGGAGGTACAATAGCCGTATTCCTATGTATTGTAGCCGATAAGCTAAAATGGTTCCATCTCGATAAAACCTATGGAGCAGTTCTTTTCGCTTTAGCTGCCTTAGTATTTGGATATATCCGCAGAAAGTTTTTTGTAAAGGAGTAATTAACACTCGCAGATAATGCAACGAGGTCCACTATTTGGGATAAAAGTGCTTGAATTGGCCAACGTTTTGGCCGGGCCAAGTGTTGGAGTGGCTTTAGCCGAGATGGGCGCAAGCGTAATTAAAGTTGAAAACTCGGTTACATGCGGCGATGTTACACGAACCTGGAAGTTAACCACCGAAGACCCTAAGACTGATATTTCGGGTTACTTCAGCTGCGTGAACTGGGGCAAAAAGTCAATAGCTCTCGATTTGAATAAGCCCGAAGGGCTTGAGGTAGTTTACCGCCTAGCCAAGGTTTGCGATATTGTTTTAGCCAGCTACAAGCCCGGCGATGCTGAAAAGCTCAAGGTAGATTACAACACCTTAAAGCAACATAACAAGTCAATTATTTATGCCCAAATAACAGGCTATGGTCTTAAAAATAAACGTGCCGGTTATGATGCTATCATTCAGGCCGAAAGCGGTTTTACATATATGAATGGCGAGCCCGATGGCCAACCCGTTAAGATGCCCGTAGCCCTTATGGATTTACTGGCTGGACATCAACTTAAAGAGGCCATTTTGCTGGCTTTACTTAACCGGGAGAGAAAAGGTGAAGGAGCTTTCATTGAAACAAGCCTGATAAAATCAGGTGTTGCTGCTCTGGCCAATCAGGCTACTAACTGGTTGGTTGGTAACAAAATCCCTGAACGAATGGGCTCTGAGCATCCCAATATTGTACCTTACGGTAAAATATTCTATACAGCCGATGGAAAACCCTTAGTGCTTGCCATTGGTAGCGATAAGCAGTTTGCTGAGCTTTGCACAGTAATTGGAAAACCCGAACTGGCTACCGATGAACGTTTCTCAACCAATTTCAATAGGGTTAAGCACCGCATGGAGTGTAACAATGCTGTGCAAGAATACATTTCAAAGTTCAATCGCGATTACTTATTGGCGGAGTTTGAGAAACGCGCTATTCCGGCTGGCGGGGTGTTCAACATGAAGGAGGTTTTTGAACTCCCTGAGGTGCAGGATTTAGTGATGGAGAGCAAAACAACATCGGGTATGCCAATAAAGGGATTACGAACAGTAGCTTTCAGCATGGGTGAAAACACTAAGCCCATTAAGCTTCAGGCTCCCCCGCATTACGGTGAGCATACCATGTCTGTTCTTAAGGAGATGCTGGGCTACTCAGCTGAGGAAATTAATAGTTTAATTGAAAAAAAGGTGGTATATGCACGAAAGTAAAAAGAACCTTGCTTTTATTGATGGTTCGAGATTAATAACCGAAGCCTTGGTAAGGGCTGGCGCCGATACCTTTGTGGGCTATCCTATAACACCCGCCAACTTGCTTTACCTTTATGCTAGCAAGCGTTTCCCCACCATGCTGGCTGCCCCCGATGAAATTACCACGCTACAATGGATGAGTGGTTTTGCAGTGGCTGGTCATGTGCCTGTTACGGCTACCTCTTATCCCGGATATGCCCTGATGGTTGAATCAATTGGAATGGCTGCCATGATGGAGTTACCCATGGTAATAGTGCTAGTTCAACGTCTAGGACCAGCAACAGGTACCGCAACCTGCGGTGCACAGGGCGATTTGAATGTGGTTTATGGTACTATGTCGGGTGGTTACTCAATACCCACTTTTTCAATTAGTAACTATCACGATTGCTGGGAGTTATCGGCTAAAGCCGTGCATACTGCCATTGAACTTCGTACGCCGGTTGTGCTTCTTACATCAAAGGAGATGGTGATGACCCTTCAGTCGTTCGACTGGTCAAACCTTCCTGAGATTCAGCCCAAAAAAGTTAAGCACTATAAAGGTGATGGGACTTACCTGCCTTACAAGGCTGATGAAACCCTGGTGCCTGACTTTTTACCAGTAAGCCAAAACAAGCATCAGGTTCGTATTACAGCATCGACCCACGATACCAAGGGAATCCTACAAAATGTTCTTCCGGAAGCCATTGAAAACACCAAGCGCCTTGAGCAAAAGTTGCGTAAGCATATTGATGAATATACCACATATGAGCTTGATGAGCAGCAAGGTTCTGAAACCTTAATTATTACCTACGACATTTCTTCGCAGGCTTCGCGCGAGGCTGTTGTTCACCTTAGAGAGAAGGGCAAGAAGGTTTCGTTTTTGGTAGCAAAAACTCTTCTTCCAATACCACAGGTTTATGTTGATATTGCTAACCGCTATACCCGAGTGGTGGTGGTTGAGGAAAACCTTACCGGGCAACTGCGTCACCTGCTGTTTGGCGCTGCCGGCCGTAAGGGAGTAAGCGGTGTAAATGGAATTGCTAAAATGATAAGTCCAACCGAAATAGTTGAGGAGGTAATGCGCTATGAGTAATACCCGTTTCTTAACCGATGCACAGTTGCCGTTTTGCAAGGGTTGTGGGCATGCGTTGGTAGCCCAAAATACTGAGAAGGCCTTACAAAAACTTAATGTCAACCCCCTTGACGTGGTACTGGTTACCGATATTGGATGCCATGGAATTGTGGATAAGAGCTTCCTAACGCATACCGTTCATGGGCTACATGGTCGCTCATCGGCTTTGGCTGCCGGTATTACTGCGGGTTTAAATAACCCCGGCAAAAAGGTGATAGTTTTCACCGGCGATGGTGGTGCAACCATTGGCATGCAGCATTTGATTGGTGGAGCTCACTTGGGCTTTGACATGACAGTTGTGGTACACAACAACATGCTTTATGGTATGACAGGTGGTCAACCATCAGAGTTTACCCCGTGTGGTTTTAAAACGCCTACTCTCCCCGAGGGAAGTACAAAACCTGGCTATGACATCTGTGAGTTAATGGTTGCTGCTGGAGCATCGTACGTTGAACGTGTGATTGGCATTGGCGATTATTCCGATTCGCTGGCCAAAGCATTTACTGCCCCTGGGTTCTCTTTGGTTGAGGTCATGGAGATTTGCCCAAGCTATGGCGTAAAATCGAATCCGGGAATGAAGCTTAGCAAGCTCGTTGAGGATGCCGGTTGGAACGTTAAAGTTTATGCCGATGGCAAGGGTAATTCGTTCAAAACACCTATTAACAGTGAACCTAAGAGTTTGATTTCGGACAAATTTGAGGTGAAACCTAAGTACTCCAGCAGTATAGAGAGGCCAGTTAGCATAATGTTGTCGGGTTCTGCTGGCGAGGGTGTTCAGTCGGCTGCCGAATTCCTGGCAAAGGCTGCCATTGTATCGGGTCTTAATAGTACCAAAAAAGGAAGTTACCCGGTTACGGTTGGTGTTGGATTCTCGGCTTCGGAGGTAATTGTTTCTCCTAAGCAGATCCTTTACACTGGCTCGCCGGTTCCCGATGTACTTATAATCACATCGACCGACGGTTTGGGCTATGCCCGCGCAGCGGCTGGCAGAATGAAAGGAGGAGTTATCTATATTGATGAAACATTGGATGCGCCTGAAACCGGTGCTCGCA
>JAGPEQ010000022.1:0-26923 GCA_018056955.1 Bacteroidales bacterium
ATACCATACCAGGCCCAAACGATACTGAGTTTACCCCTGAGGGAGCAAATAAGTTCACGTCGGCCCGGTACTGGCATAAGATTGACCACATGTCAGATGTAATTTCGCAAATTGGCGGGGAATTATTCCCTGGAGGACCTGCAGTACTTGGAGTTTGTGAAATTGAGAATAGAAGAGTACTTGAAGATTTGATTTCCGCCCCAAAGCTTAAACCTTCAGGGTATTCAATAGTCCATTACGATTCGCCCGATGCTCGCGGTGTAGATGTAGGGTTGCTATACCGTCCCGAGTTTTTTAAAGTAACTTCGCACCGCTCAGCCACGCTTCATATACCCGATAACCCAAATTTTAAGACTCGCGATCAGCTGGTTGTTAGCGGCTTGCTCGATGGCGAGCCACTGCATATCATAGTTAATCATTGGCCATCGCGCCGGGGTGGCGAAAAGCGGAGCCTTCCTTTCCGAATGGCGGCAGCCAAGCTAACACGTTCCATTGTCGATTCCATTCTGGCAACCGATGCTAATGCCAAGATAATTATTATGGGCGACCTGAACGATGACCCCGATAGTCCCAGCATTGTAAAGGGGCTGGGAGCAAATCCTTACCGTGAAAAGTTGAAGCCGGGTGAACTATTCAATGCCATGGGCAGCTTATACCACGAAGGGATTGGAACATTGGCCTACCGCGATTCATGGAATCTTTTTGATAACCTCATTATTACCCAAGCTCTTTTAAACGGCGATAAGTCTACGTGGACATTCTTCAAGTCAAAAGTATTTAACAAACCATTTTTACAGCAACCAAGCGGTCAATTTGCCGGTTACCCCTGGCGAACCTATGTTGGGAACAATTTTACCGGTGGGTATTCCGACCATTTCCCTGTATATTTATTTCTGATAAAGAAAAAGTAGCATAAACGGGCAAGCGCCCGTTTTTTTATTCAAAAACTTTAACTTTGTGAGCAAACCCATTATTCCATGGCCGCATCAAAAAAGCAAATACTTAAGGATGAGCCAACCGAATTCAAACTCCTGGCTATTGCCTCATCGTTGAGTATTAGCCAAATGGTGTGGAATATCAATCAGGCGTGCACATTCTCACTAACCCATAACACTGAGCTTGAGGATATTTTAGGTTTTCCTTCGTTTACCGATAGGCAAACCTTTACAGGAAGGGTAATTACCATTATTGGCAATAAGGTTACAGGTAGGGTTCTTCATGCAAAGCTATCAAACATTGATTTTTTAATGGAGATAAGCGGCGATACCGACGAACAGTTTATTGCCGATACCATTAAGCAGTTGAAATCAATAAAAGAAATTCAGGTTATAACCCAGGTGCAACCCTCACTCCTAAAACTAAAGGAACCCTACTGCGCCGAATAGTTAAATCAGTACCGCTTCATAATCAGCAACCTTTATAATCTTGTTATTAAAACACCCCTTAGGGTTAAACTTTGTTAAGAGTTGTCCGCGCCATTTCATAAAAACTAACTTTGCTCTTATGCGCAGGAAATTACTATTCATACTTACAGGGGTTATCACCATTGCATCAATAAGCTTGGTTCTACTACAGTCCAAGTGGATAAGGATTGCTGTGCAAATCAAGGAGGAGCAGTTTGCCCAAACAGCCAGTCTGGCAATGGAACGTATAATTGATGAGGTTGAAAAGCAGGAAACCATAGTCCAGGTGATTGATGAGATAAAACCCTACTACTCGGTAAACACCAGCGGTTCAGCCCAAATGTCGTACCGCCAGGATATCCTTAATAAAACCAAAAGCGGATTCAGAACCAAGCAAATAAGCCAACAGGTTTTTACGCTGAACAACCTCGATACCCTTAAGCTGCCAGCAATAACCAAAAACCTTTTTGATTCGAGCTTACTGGGTAACTTACCGGTTAAGATTTCGTCGGATCCAACAGTATCGAATCAGCAACAGCTTAGCGTTAACGTCAACGACAAGCTGCTCAAGAAAACTGTTTTTGTTGAAAACATTGTTGACCGTATGATCCGAGTTGAGCTGCCACTTAACGAAAGGATTTCGCAGGAACAACTCGATTCCATTATTCACCGCGAACTTGTCCGCAAGGGCATTGATGCCCGGTACGAGTACCGAGTAACCAACGAGAAGGATAGTACCATATACAGTAGTCCTCGGTTTAAAGCCAACTTCAGGGGTCTTGTCCTGCGCGACAAGCTTTTCCCTAACGATTTCTTTGCACGCCGTTACTTTTTAACCCTTTACTTCCCCAACCAAAAAACTTACCTGTTAGGATCATTGGGCCCCATGACATTCGGAACCCTATTGCTCACCTTGTTAATTATTTCTATATTTACAATCACCCTTTACATTATTTTCAAGCAGAAAAGGATATCGGAAATCAGAAATGACTTTGTAAGCAACATGACCCACGAGCTAAAAACACCCATATCGACCATATCGCTTGCCGCGCAAATGCTTAACGATAAGAGCATACCCCATGAACGTAAAAACCTCGATTACCTTGGCAGTGTTATAGCCGATGAGAGTAAGCGGCTCGGCTTGCAGGTGGAAAAGGTGTTACAAATGGCAATATTTGAACGCGCCAAGCTGCGGCTTAAGATCAAGGAGGTTGATGTTCATGACGTTATCAAAAAGGTAACCAATAACTTTGCCCTGCAGCTCAACTCACAGGATGGAATAATTATTCATGAATTCAACGCCAAATCGCCCACCGTTAAGGCCGATGAGGTTCATATCACAAATGTTATAAACAACCTACTCGATAATGCCACCAAGTACCGAAATGGTAATCCGGTAATAAACATTATCACCAAAGACGTGTCTAATGGAATAGTAGTTGCAGTTAAGGATAATGGTATTGGCATTAGCCGCGACAACCTTAAAAAGATTTTTGACCAGTTTTACAGGGTTCCAAGCGGCAATATACATAACGTGAAGGGCTTTGGCTTAGGCCTTAGCTACGTTAAAAAGATAGTGGAGGCGCATGGCGGAAAAATATGGGTTGAGAGCAAGCTGGGCGAGGGGAGTACTTTTTCGTTTTTCATGCCCTGGAGCGGACCGGCAGAACAATCGTACATACCTAAATAACTAGTATAACCATGAACCAAAGAAAAATTAGAGTAATGCTTGCTGAGGACGACGAAAACCTCGGATACCTACTCAAGGAGTATCTTCAAGCTAAAGAATACGATGTTGACCTGTATAAGGATGGCGAAAAGGCTTACAAGGGCTTCCAGAACAACTACTACGACATCTGCATCCTTGATGTGATGATGCCTTTAAAAGATGGTTTTACCCTTGCCAAAGAAATCAGAATGGTAAACCCCAGCATGCCCATTCTTTTCCTTACCGCCAAATCCATGAAGGAGGATGTAATTGAAGGATTTGCCATTGGCGCGGACGATTACATGACCAAACCCTTTAGCATTGAGGAGCTGCTCATGAGGCTTGAGGCTATCCTACGCCGTACACGCAAGGATGCCAACGGGGCAGAGCAAACCCTTTTCCAGATTGGCAAGTACGTTTTCGATGCCACCAAGCAAACCCTTACCTACGAGGATGATGTACGTAAACTTACTACCAAGGAAAGCGAATTACTCAAGTATCTTTGCCTAAACCGTAACACCCTGCTTGACCGTAACTTTGCCCTTAAAACCATTTGGGCCGACGATAGCTACTTTAACGCTCGGAGCATGGATGTTTATATTACAAAGTTACGTAAATACCTTGCCAACGATCCAACCATTGAAATTATTAACGTTCGTGGTAAAGGGTTTAAAATGATTTACTAGCTGCAGTCAATATATTCAACTTTTTTTCGTTTTTTTGTATTGGTAAGGTTTGGTTTTAAATAAATATTTAATAACTTTATGGTTATTAAGTATAAAAAGCCATAATTGATATGGATAGAGTTGAGATAGAGCCAACCATGGAAACCCCAAAGGTTGTTCTCGATAAAGATAAAGCGATTATTGAATTTGCAGGAAACTCTTTGCCTGAGGATGTTAACTCATTTTATCAGCCGGTTCTGGAGTGGATAGACAAGTACATTGAAAATCCTAATGAGAAAACCGAAATTAACATGAAGTTCGACTACTACAATACATCCTCATCAAAGATGATCCTGAAGATTCTCGAAAAATTCCGCGAAGTTCATAAAAAGGGTTTTTCAGTAGTAGTGAACTGGCATTACATGGAGGACGATGAGGATATGATTGAGGCGGGAGAGGATTATGCTGAACACCTGAAGATTCCCTTTAAAATGATACCAATTCAACAGTAATACCCTAAACCTTAAACCAATGGCAGTTCCCTCGAAATTTAAAGTTTTTACCAATCGCCTTTTTGGCGCATTTAAGGATACCCAACAGGTTGAGTCAAAAAGAAGCGCTCTTCAGAACGAGTACAATGAGTTTATTGAATACACCGAATCGGCTGAGTTAAAACGCTTCCGCGAACTAACCCAGTGGTTTAAGAGTGGTGAGCATCAGAGGGTTAAGGCTGAACTAAAAAAGTTAACATATAAGGGCTCCGCAGAGTTCAATATTGAAAAGGAGTATCTTTCCTTAGCTAAATCCAAGGAGGTTAAAGCTTACCTGAATAAAGGGGGTGAGGTTACACCTACCGTTTCAAGGTATCTTGAGCTAAAAAGCAAGGTGGAATCAGCTGAATTTCAAAATCGCAAAAAATACCTTTTATCAAAGAATAAGTTTGAACAAAGCGAGGTTTACGCTAAGTTGGTTGAGTACCAAAAGCTTCAAAATTCCGATAAAATTAAATGGTTTCTTAGCTTAGAGCGCGACAGCAGCAAGTTCAATGAGATTAGGGAGTGGAAACTTGAATTCTACGACGATTTTGATTCCAATGCCATTGATCATCAAAAATGGCTTACAAAGTTCTTTTGGGGCGATGCGCTCCTTAACAAGAACTATTCATTTACCACCGATAAGCAGAACTATACCGATAAGAACTTTGAGGTAAAGAATAGTATTTTACGAATTGTGACCCGAAAGGAGAAATCTGAGGGACTTGGTTGGGATTCAAAGTTTGGCTTTGTTCCCAAAACTTACGATTACACTTCGGGCGTTATAAATACTGGTCACATATTAAGGTTAAAGGAAGGGAAAGTTGAGGCTAAAATTCGCCTATCATGCTGCCCTGGTGTTACCCATGCGTTTTACATGGTTGGCAATACTGCATTGCCCGAGATTGACATTTTTATTAAAACCGACATCAAACCAAATTCATTCACCGGTGCATACTATACACAGAAGAGTAATGGAAAAATCTCAAAAAGTATTAGTAGCATTGGCGGGGTTAAGTGCAGTCAAAATTTTTATATACTAGGCGTTGAGTGGAATGGCAATTACATTGTTTGGAGTATAAACGGAACCCCATACAAGATTGAGAAAAATCTTACACCCGATATGCCTATGTATTTGGTCTTTGCATCGAGCGTAAACAGCAAGATAGACGATTCTAAGTTGCCAGCTTATATGGAAATCGATTGGGTACGGTGCTGGTCGCCTTTAAAGTAGGAATTAATACCTTATTTATATAGGGCTAACCATTTAGGGTTAGCCCTTTTTGTTTACCAATCCCGATACTACCCTTAGCTTTGTGATGGCATCCTCATTATAGGTTTTGGCGGAGTCAAATTCCCAGAGCCACTCCTGAACATAGGTTAAAAGCGATAAGTCGATATGGACGGTAGGACGGGTTGCAGTAAGGTTCCCTTGCTCATCGTAAAATTCTTCCATGATATCGGTAATCAAAAGCGATTTCGCTTTTAACAATGATTCCAGATGCTTTTGCTGAATGGTGCTGGCCAATTCAATGCACTGCCAATCGGTAAGAACTTTTTTATGCCTAAGAAATTCCATGGGAATATCGCTAAGTTGACTCAACAGGTTCAGCGATACCACAAGTTCGGCATTGCTGGCATAGGTATTTGCTTTGGAAACCAGATTTACTAAGGTGAAAAAATTTAAAAGCTTCAACCTAGTGGTTTGCAGGTATTGTATTAGACCGCCGGTAAGGTCGTGTGTTTCAAATTTGACCAATGGATTGGATGAGTACTTGTTGACTATTTGCGCGGGATGAGCCAAATCAACTAGGGTTATGTTGATATTCCGCGAGAGCAGTTCTTCCATGGGAACATCGAGCAGCAATCCGCTTCCCAGAATGCAAACGCTTTGGGGTTTAAATTGCTCAACAGCGTCAACTATGGCTTGCCTCGATTTGCCGAGATGTTTTTCCCAACCCTCACGCTCGCGAACGTATCGATTGTAAATACCAATTTGCCCCGAGGTTAGCCCTAACTGGCGACTCCTTCGAGCCTTTCGTAATCTTTGTAAAACCATTCTGTTACACTAATCCATTTTGAGAACTGCCAGAAAAGCCTGTTGGGGAACCTCAACTGTACCTATCTGGCGCATACGTTTCTTTCCCTTCTTCTGTTTCTCGAGCAGCTTTCGCTTACGCGTGATGTCACCCCCATAACACTTTGCGGTTACATCCTTGCGAAGCGCCTTTACAGTTTCGCGTGCAATAATCTTTGAGCCTATGGCAGCCTGGATTGCGATATCGAACTGCTGGCGGGGAATGAGTTCTTTTAGTTTCTCACACATCTTGCGGCCAAAATCGTAGGCATGATCCTGGTGGATTAGCGACGAAAGCGCGTCGACCATTTCACCGTTAAGGAGTATATCGAGTTTTACAAGCTTTGCTTCCTGGTAACCATCCATCACGTAATCGAACGAGGCGTAACCACGTGAAATGGACTTGAGCTTATCGTAAAAGTCAAACACAATCTCGCTCAGGGGTAACCGGAACGAAAGTTCAACCCTGTCGGAGGTAAGGAATACCTGATTTTTCAGAATTCCACGCTTATCGATGCAGAGCTTCATCACAGCGCCAAGGTATTCCGATTTTGTAATAATTTGAGCCGAAATTACGGGTTCCTCAATGTAATCGATGGTGGTTTGGGCAGGTAAGCCGCTGGGGTTATGAACCTCAACAACCTCTCCCTTTGTTGTGTGAACAAGGTACGAAACGTTTGGCACGGTGGTAATTACATCCATGTCGAACTCGCGGTAAAGGCGTTCCTGCACAATTTCCATGTGCAGCAGCCCCAGGAATCCGCATCGGAACCCAAAGCCTAGTGCAAGCGACGATTCGGGCTCAAAGGTGATGGAGGCATCGTTAAGTTTCAGCTTTTCAAGCGAGGCTCTGAGATCCTCATACTCATCGGCATCAACCGGGTAAAGGCCTGCAAACAGCATAGGTTTAACATCCTCAAAACCGGCAATAGCCTTATCGCATGGGCGCTCCACATGGGTAATGGTATCGCCCACCTTAACCTCATTCGATTCCTTAATGCCCGATATGATGTAACCCACATCGCCGGCGCTAATGTAATCGCGGGGCTGTAACTTTAATCGAAGAATACCTACCTCATCGGCCTCGTACTCCCGTCCTGTATTGAAAAATTTTACCTTATCGCCTTTTCGAATAGTTCCGTTAAATACTTTGTAGTAGGCAATAATGCCGCGGAACGAGTTGAAAACTGAGTCGAATATCAGGGCTTGCAAGGGTGCATTTGGGTCGCCAACGGGCGGTTTAACACGGGTAACAATAGCCTCAAGTACTTTGTCCACACCTTCGCCGGTTTTTGCACTAACAGGGATTATCTCATCGCGTTTGCAGCCAAGCAAATCTACAATCTGATCCTTTACATCGTCCACCATGGCTGCATCCATATCTATCTTGTTGATAATTGGGATTATTTCCAGGTCGTGGTTAAGTGCAAGGTAGAGGTTCGATATGGTTTGGGCTTGTATGCCCTGAGTGGCATCAACCACCAGCAGTGCGCCCTCGCATGAGGCTATGGCTCGCGATACTTCGTACGAAAAATCTACGTGTCCCGGTGTATCAATCAGGTTAAGCTTATACTGTTTGCCCTGAAAAGTGTACTCCATTTGTATGGCGTGGCTTTTAATGGTAATGCCCTTCTCTCGCTCCAAGTCCATGCTGTCCAGCACCTGTTCCTGTAACTCGCGGTCCGATAGGGTATTGGTTAACTCCAGTAGCCTGTCGGCCAGGGTACTTTTCCCATGATCAATGTGGGCAATAATGCAAAAGTTCCTGATATTCTCCATCCTATTCTATTCAATTGAACTGCAAAGATACTGAAAAGTTGTGAATTACGGATAGGGGAGGGGGAGAGGATAAAGTTTAAAGGATAAAGTTTAAAGGATAAAGGATAAAGGACAAGGTTTAATGGATAAAGTTAAAAGCATTAAACTTTCATGCTGAATTTTGATTATAAAGTAAAGCATAGGGGTTTAGGGCACAGTAAAGCGTTTCAGGCTTTCTGGCCATAGAATATTCAGCATCCTTAACCAAATGAAATAGTAATTAGCTTTAACAAACCCCAATTTTAACTACCTTTATGAGGTTTTAAAAGCATTTTGTATGAATTCGTCAAGGAAAAGAATTAAAAAGTACGAGGAGATTATTAACAGCACAAGCCATGGAGTTGGCATATTACTTGCCATTGCTGCAACTATCTTACTTGTTATCCGCGGAGCCATGCATGGTACGGCTTGGCACATTGTAACCTATTCGATATTCGGGGTGGGTTTAATAAACCTGTACACCGCTTCAACCCTATTCCACTCGGCCATAAACCCCCGCATTAAGTTTAACCTGAATAAGTTTGACCATTCATCAATTTATATACTCATTGCCGCCACATACACACCTTTTGCATTATTAAGCGTAAAGGGATGGCTGGGTTGGACTGTTTTTGGGTTGGTTTGGGGAATGGCAATTGCCGGAGTTGTTTTTAAACTTTGGTTTTACTCGGTTAAATACCGGAGTTTATCGGCATGGCTATACGTGGCAATGGGGTGGATTGGTATAATTGCTGTTGTTCCCATTATTCAAAACACGCCAAACCTGTCGTTATGGTTCCTTTTGGCCGGATGTTTGGCTTATAGCACCAGCGTTATCTTTTATCTTAAGGATCATTACCCATTTGTTCATGGGATTTTTCACCTTTTCATTCTTTTAGGCAGTGCCTGTCACTTTTTTGCTTTGTACTTCTTAATTTAAAATACCATGGGAGAGTTTAAGTATAAAATAAAACCCTCAGAGGTAAAAGACCTCATACCATCGGGGCAATACTGCTACGCATCGGATAAAATTACTGTAGATGGTGAACCTGTAGGTTACATGCATCGTGAAAAGCCTGAGGAAACCGAGGATAGCGGTTGGCGTTTTTATTCCGGAACCGAGGATGAGGAATACGTTGAGAATCCCTATCACTTTATGATGTTCGATTTGAACTATATAGCCAATTGCGACCCGGCAATTATTCCCCATTTGAAATCGAAAACCGGGTCGGAGCTGGAACGGGTAGAGGGGACTGATAGGTTCAGCCCCGTGCAGGATTAATTACCTCCGGCAAGCAAGTGTTTCACCATATCGGCTATGGCTTTACCCTCGGCTTTACTAGCCAGTGCCTTTGATGCAACACCCATTACCTTGCCCATATCGGAAGGAGCCTTTGCTCCTACCTCGGCAATAATCTTTTGGAGTTCAGCCTTTAGCTCATCGGCACTGAGCATTTTGGGAAGATATTCCTCAATTACTGAGGCTTCGGCCAATTCCTTTTCGGCCAGTTCCTTACGTCCAGCCTGTACGTATTGTTCGGCTGCATCCTTGCGTTGTTTAACCTGCTTTTGCAGGATTTTCATTTCAATGTCAACCGATAGCGAATCCTTATGCTCGCCATCGGTTTTGGCAAGCAGAATAGCACTTTTAACAGCTCTTAGAGCCTCAAGGCGCACCTTATCCTTTGCCATCATGGCAGCCTTGATATCCTGGTTTATGCGGTCTTCTAGTGACATGGTTGTTTGGATTATGTTAATTCTCCTACAAAGTTAGCAAGTTTTTAACAATTGTATAGAAAGTAAAGCCCAACATTGCGCCTAGTGTCAATGTAAATATTGTTTTGGAGAAACAGCTAAAAAGGCTCTTTAACACCAACAATAATGTTAGATTGTGGAAATATTGGAAATTCAAGTAATACCCTTTTTATCCAACTCTGAATCAGGATATCGGTATCCGGGAAAATACTTCCCAAGTCGAGAATGACCAAGATATGTATACCAAGTTAAATCCTGGAGGATAGTAGGAATTAAATCCACTACGCCGAATAATGCGCCATGAGTTGTGCAAGCAGGAATGGCAAAAGCATGGCAAATAGATTGAGCCTGTTGGAAATATTTTTTACGGGTTAAATAAAAATTTGATTTGAGAAAGCAAGATTTTTTGCCTTTGGTTTTGGCCGGGAACGTTCAGAAATGGTCAAATATAAAAAAACGGAGGGGATTATCCCTCCGTTTTAATTGGTTTGTTGTTTATATTACATCATATCCATACCGCCCATGCCTGGGTTGCCCATTGGTGCAGGTTTATCTTCCTTCTTCTCAGTAATTACACATTCAGTGGTTAGGATTAAACCAGCAATAGAAGCAGCGTTCTCAAGGGCTACACGTGTAACCTTGGTTGGGTCAATAACACCGCTCTGGAACAGGTTTTCAAAGTTATTGGTTTGAGCGTTATAACCAAAGTCGGCTTTTCCTTCCTTAACCTTCTGAACTATTACTGAGCCTTCAAGACCTGCGTTAGCCACAATCTGGCGGAGAGGTTCTTCAATAGCCCTCTTCACAATTTGGATACCAGTGGTTTCATCCTCGTTTACACCCTTGAGGTTCTCAAGAGCCTCAATGGCACGGATGTATGCAACTCCACCACCAGGAACAATACCCTCTTCAACAGCGGCTCGGGTAGCGCTAAGGGCATCGTCAACGCGATCTTTCTTTTCCTTCATTTCGGTTTCGGTAGCTGCACCTACGTACAGAACGGCAACACCACCGGCTAATTTAGCCAAACGCTCCTGAAGCTTTTCGCGGTCATAATCGGAGGTGGTGTTTTCAATCTGGGTGCGGATTTGAGCCACGCGTTTATCAATGGCTTCTTTCTTACCGCCACCATTAACAATGGTGGTATTCTCCTTATCAATGGTAACCTTTTCGGCACGGCCGAGCATATCCATCTTAGCGCTGTCGAGACGTAAGCCTTTTTCCTCGCTAATTACAACGCCACCGGTTAGAATTGCAATATCTTCAAGCATTTCCTTGCGGCGATCGCCAAAACCGGGAGCCTTAACGGCAACTATCTTCAACGAGCCACGCAGTTTGTTAACCACAAGGGTAGCAAGGGCTTCGCCTTCAACATCCTCGGCAATGATGAGCAGTGAACGGCCATTTTGAGCTACAGGCTCAAGGATGGGAAGGAGATCCTTCATGGTCGAAACCTTACGGTCGGTAATCAGGATAAGAGGATTCTCCAGAACGGCTTCCATTTTTTCGGGATCGGTGATAAAGTATGGCGAGATGTAACCGCGGTCGAACTGCATACCCTCCACAACCTCAACGGTTGTTTCAATACCTTTTGCCTCCTCAACGGTGATAACACCTTCCTTCTTCACCTTTTTCATTGCCTCGGCAATGAGTTTACCTATCTCGTTATCGTTGTTAGCCGAAATGGTAGCAACCTGTTCAATCTTCAGGTAGTCGTCGCCAACCGATACCGATTGCTTTTTGAGGTGTTCAACTACTTTGGCTACAGCCTTATCGATACCACGCTTTAGGTCCATAGGGTTAGCACCAGCGGTAACGTTTTTCAACCCAACGTTAACAATGGCTTGTGCCAGAACGGTTGCAGTGGTAGTACCATCACCGGCATTGTCGGCGGTTTTGGAGGCAACCTCCTTAACCATTTGTGCCCCAACGTTTTCAAGAGGATCGGGGAGCTCAATTTCCTTGGCGACGGTTACACCGTCCTTGGTTACCTGCTGCGAACCAAACTTCTTCTCAATAACCACGTTGCGACCTTTGGGGCCAAGGGTAACCTTTACGGCATTTGCCAGCTGGTCAACACCCTTTTTAAGCCTGTCGCGTGCTTCGATGTCGAAGGTTAATACTTTTGATGACATAGTCTATCGTTTTTTAATTGTTTACAATCAATGATTTAGATAACAGCCAAAATGTCGGATTGTTTCATGATGAGGTAATCCTTACCATCGATGGTGATTTCTGTACCTGCATACTTGCCATAGAGTACAACATCGCCAACCTTTACCTCCATGTTAACATCCTTGGTGCCGGGACCAACTGCAATGATGGTTCCTTTTTGTGGTTTTTCCTTTGCGGTGTCGGGAATGTAGATTCCGCTCGAGGTCTTTTCTTCGGCCTCCATGGGCTCTACTAGCACTCTATCGGCTAGAGGTTTTACCTTTACGTTCGACATAGCTTCTTATGTTTTTTAGGTTTACAACTAGTTTTCCAAAATTTCACGTTAAGGTTATTTACACATCGTGTGCCAAACCTTAAAACTGACTTTTTTGCATGAAAAAACTGACAGAATTATGTCAGAGGAGAGTTGAAAGTGGCAGCAATGGCAGGAATTGAAGTTGATAGTTGATAGTTGATAGTTGATAGTTTTTGGTTGGCAGCTGTTCTAAGTACCTTGTCATGTTTAGCGCTAGCGGATCATCCCATTGAGGTCTATTACAGATCCTTCGCTGCGCTCAGGATGACAAGTGTAGTTGATGGTTGATTGTTGTTAGTTGATGGTGAGGGAAATGGGTTGGAATGAACCGTAATGAACCGAAATGAACGGAATGATTCGGAATGGTAAAATGAGCGATTAGAGTGCATTAAACCGAAATGCGTATCCTGAAATATTTTTACAGGAAATTTGTCAGCAGAAACAATTTGTTAAGATGTTTTTTGTGTTTCAAATGACCAATAGCGGTTTTTAAAGCAAGCTGAACACAAAAAACCAAACACTACTAAACACTATACACTATAAACTGAACACTAATAAGCTCTATCGCCTTTGATAATTCTCTCAATAAGTTCCTCAACTATGTTGCTCTCAATGCGCTTTGCTGCATTGGTATAAGCATTTATGCCTGCCGTTTGTGCTTCGAAATGCGAGGCATTTATACGGTCGGTACTGTGAGAGTAAACGGTATTGCCGCTTGCATTGGTTACAGTAACTTGTAGGTTCAGGGAAACCTGGATATACTGACCGCTTTGGCCAGTTTGCCTGGTTGATGAGTTTATGTTGATCCTGTAATCCGCTTCGGCTGGGTTTTCGGTGATTGGGAAGCCTGCCTCAAGAATTTTCCGTTTAAGGGATTCGGCAAGTGGCTTACGTTCTATAGCTGCACCTAGGTTGGTTTCGGTGGATGACACAAGGAATTTTGGCCTGATTACGTTGACCTGCGTTTCGGCCGATGGTGTTTTAAACCGGGCAAGAATTTTGCCTATGGCAAAATCGCGAGTGGCTTCCTTTACAATCGATTCAAAATCAACTTCTACCGAAATGGTTTCGCTTAGCTTGCGGGAGCGAACAGCATCAATGCTAAACGATGCTTCACCCTGATTATTGGTGATAATCCTGTTGTTGGTAAGTGGACGTTCAGTGTAGCTGATTTTTAGCGGAATTGATTTTTGTGGCATGCCGTTACTACTGGTAACAAGGTACGTGAGCTGGTTGCTTTCAATCCCAAAGCCTAGCTTAACGTTAACAGCTTTAGGCCCATTTAGTGTTAGCGAATTTAATGTACTTGTTAGGGTAGAAATAATCTCGTTACCAAGAAAGATTTGCTTATCGCGATATGTTGCCGTAATGGTTTCGGCAAAAAATGGCTTAATGGGTTCCAATGCCTTAACGAGCATTAGCAGTGCAGTTCGGGAATCGTTACCATCAATGGCTGTAATGGCTTTATCGTAGAAGTCGAGCGATTTGGCCGCTGCTGCTGCCTTTTTCTCCTCAACCATTCGCCTGTAGGTATCCTTTGATAGGCGATAGTAAATCCAGTAGGTGTTTTGGTCTTCCCAGCTATCAACCACCTCGTAACCTTCAAGTTCCTTTTGGGCTTCGGCCCTAATTGATGACCGGAAATCCTCGGAAAAGTAGTTTTGGCTTTCAAAGGCATTTAGCACCGATTGTGACGAAATGGAAACCGAAATATCGCTAGCCAGGTCGGCAAGAGCGCTCTGCTTGGCAGCCTGCTGGTAGTCGGGGGTTGTTTTTCGGGCGGAGCCTATTCCAATGTAGTAACCGGCCTGAGTGGGACGTCCCTGAACCCACGATGGGGTGATAGGTGCTTGTGCAACTTTTTTACTCCCTCCGCATCCCAGCATTATAGCTGTTACTAGCGGTAATACCAGTATTCGTTTCATCGTTTTACTCTTCGGGGTTATACTGATTGATTTTTTGTGCGGTTCGCTTTGCTATATCCTCAATGGCGTTTGACATGAGTGTATTCATGCTTGCTATATCGCGTTTGGCTTTTAGTAATTCCTGTAGATTTCGCACATCGAGTTGGTTGTCGTTAATTACATCCTTGGGCGAGTCGGCATTAATTTTTTCCCAGTAGCCGGGAACCAGCTTGGATGATGGGCCATCGAATGTGGCATAGTTAACTTCATCGGCTTGGTTGCTCCGGATGAAATCCGATACCATTACTGCTCCCGTTTCGGTTGAAGCAAGTTGGAACTTTAGGGCAACCGATAAGCTATTCTTTTGGTTGTAAACCCAGTAAATAACCTTGCGGTAAGTAACATTCACCTTTTCCTCGCCTGTTTTAGGATCCTTGGTTTTACTTTCTTCGCGGATATATCCCCGTTTTTCGGTTTTATTTAATTTGCCTTGTGTAACTTCAATAACCGAAACCTCGCCGCTTAGCAGGGCTTTTGCAGCAAGTAATTTACCTATCTCAAGGTCGGAACCTGTAGTTACACTTCGTTGCTGTTCCTCAATTATTTTATCGGTACTCTGAACATCAATAACCTTAACGAATGGGTTATTTAGAGCGTTTAACTTGCTTACAACTTCGGCCTGAACCGATTTGGCAATGCTTTCAGCATTGTAGGTTGTAGGTTTAAAGTCGGTAACCCTTATGGTAACGGTTGCCTTTTGCAGGGCCTCATAGCGTAAATCGTATGAATCCTTATAGTTGGTGAATTCTTTTACTATTTTATCTAAATTGGCATAGGCCTTACGGTACTGGGCGGCATCCATGAACTGCTTGGCTTGCCTGTAGAGTGGTTCGCATTTGGAAACCTTTAGCATATCCTGCGTATTTCCATAATCGGGCTGTAGGCGTTTAACCTCCGTCAGAAGCAACTCGGCATCCTTGAACTTTTCTGCATCCAACAGGGTTTGAGCTTCGGAGTATATCTTTTCAACGTATTTGGGCTTTGCATCGTTAAAGTAATCGGTTGCCATATTCGATATGGAAAGTTCAACACCAAGCGATGCGGCTTGGTTTTTAAAGCCTTCAGCATCGAGGTATGTGTAAACAGCTTGTTTAAGGTCGTCGTTCTCGTATGCTTTAATAACCTTGAGCGAACGCTCATCCAGCACGCGTTGGCCTGCGCGTTTAAGGCCAACAATAGCATCAATATTATCGCGCTTGGCGGTAAGCGAACGGATGTAAGCATCGGCGGCTTGCTCCCACAAACCGGCCTGCTCAAACTTCATTCCCTTTTTGGCATACTTTTTTGAGGCACATCCGCCACCAACCAGAACAGTTGCTGCTAGAAGTAGGAGTAAAAGTCGTTTCATAGGCTAATATTGCTTTTGGTTAATATTCTTTAAGAAACATGATATCAATGGGTTAACATTAAAATCAATTTAAGTTAATTTAAATACTTTCATTCAACCCTTAAATATAGACAAATTTGGCAAACCTTTTTTCTGGTTTTGCTTTAATATCATTTTTTGTGATGTAAGTAATCAAAAAGTAAGCCAAAAAGCTAATTTTGAAAAACAATACCAACTGGTGTGAGCAGTTCAGCGGCAAGAATTGTTAAAGGAATAGAATTAAACCTGGGAAAACCTTTGCCCGGATATGATGCGCAGAAGCGAATGGAGCCATCGGTTCGTGCCGATTTGCTTGGGAATACTACACCCAACCTGTCAACACGGAAAAGCGCTGTAATGATACTGCTTTACCCCTCCGGCCAAGGGTTGAGTTTTGTTCTGATTAAGCGCCAAACCTACGATGGTCCCCATAGCGGACAGGTAAGCCTCCCCGGTGGTAAGGTCGACGAGAGCGATGCCAGCATTGAGGGAACCGCACTGAGGGAAACCTATGAAGAGGTTGGAGTTGAGCCCAATCAAATTACTATTCTTGGTCAGTTAACGGAACTATTTATTCCTGTCAGTAATCTTTTGGTTCAACCATTTGTGGGCATAGTTGCTCAGAAACCAGAATTTTCACCCAACCTGCAGGAGGTTGAGTATATAGTTGAGGTTGATGTAGCCCATTTGCTGGATGACTCAAAAAAATCAGTAAAGGTGATAACCTCCCATGGCCGCCCAATAACCGCACCCTATTATAGCTTTCAGAACGAGATGGTTTGGGGTGCCACCGCCATGATTCTCTCGGAGTTTGAGGAGTTGCTGAGGAGGAGCCTTTAAAAAGGCATTGTAACTATTAACTTACGCATTCCACAAATTTTATGGATCAAGCATTAATCAAAAAAAGCGCAGCCCTTTGGCTACGCTAAGCAATCAATTCCATATTTGCAAATTACAATCAATCCACATTGTCGTACAGGTAGGGGTTTTCAGGGTTAATTATGATGTCGTCGTCGTCAAGGGTAACCCTGGAGATGGTTGTTGTTTTTGGAGGCTCGTTTGGCTCAATGTTCATGTTGCGGCGCTTAAAGGCTGGAACGTTCTCAATTTCATCGAGGTTAGCCCACTTATTATTGCTAGTTCCGGCAAATGGTGCTGCCTGGGGAGTAGCAGGTTTTGGCGAGGCTGGTTGAATGTCTATTTCAATTTCGTTAGCTTTTGCGGCCTGCACTGTTTTTACCTCAAAAACATCTGAATTAACATCGAATTCAATTACCCTTTGGGCAGGATCTATTACAGGTTGTTTTTTGGGCTTGCTAGTTTGCCTGGCAGGGATAGGGTCAATTTCAGGTGTGTCGTTAACCAGCTCAACCTTAGTGGCATGCTGTTCGGAGTCGAGCGAAATTACCTCAATATTGCGCTCCTTTACATAGAGTTCTGGTATGCTGTTGGTACCAAAGCCTGTGGCAATCACCGTAACCTTTAGATCCTCATCAAGCGATGGGTCGCAGCCATTACCCCAGATTAGGTCGGCATCGTCGCCTGCGGCGTGCTGAACGTAATCAATGATTACTCCAACCTCTTCCATGGTAATCTCATCCTGCCCATAGGTGATGTTTAGCAGTATGTTGCGCGCTCCCGATATGTCGTTGTTGTTGAGCAGGGGCGATTCAAGGGCTTGTTTAACCGCTTCGAGCGCGCGGTTTTGGCCATTAGCCCTGCCTGAGCCCATGAGGGCAACCCCACTATTATACATCACGGTCTCCACATCGGCAAAATCAACATTGATATAGCCGTGAACGGTAATAATTTCGGCAATACCCTTGGCGGCGGTTGCCAGAACATCGTCGGCTTTGGCAAATGCCTCAGTTAGTTTCAGGTTGCCGTACACCTCAAGCAATTTCTCGTTGTTTATAACCAGCAGCGAGTCCACATGCTGGCTAATATTCCTAATACCCTCAATGGCTTGCATCATCCTTTTGCGCCCTTCCGTGCGGAAAGGAATGGTAACAATGGCTACGGTTAGTATGCCAAGCTCCTTTGCCGCCTTTGCAATAATTGGTGCGGCACCTGTTCCGGTACCACCGCCCATCCCTGCTGTAATAAAAACCATCTTGGTATTTTTCTGCAGCAGGCTTACAATTTGCTGCAAACTCTCAATGGCAGCCTGACGGCCAATTTCAGGTTTATTACCAGCTCCACGGCCCTCGGTAAGGGTAGCGCCAAGCTGAACCTTAAACTCTACCGGGCTATTGACTAATGCCTGGGCATCGGTGTTACAAAGAACAAAGTCAACGTCCTTTATCCCCATGCGATGCATGTAGTTTACGGCATTTCCTCCACCTCCACCAACTCCAATTACCTTTATAATTGATTGGTTTATAATTGGCAGGTCAAAATTTATTATATCGTCACCCATAACATTCATTTTTAAGTTTCACACAAACACCATTTTTAATAGAAGGCACAAGACAATAGCAGGTTAGTTTATATCATCCTCGGCAAAGAGTTTGGAGAGCACATCGGTTATTTTCATTCCCAGAGTACGTTTATTGATTTGCTTTGACTCCTTTGCCTGAACCTCGGCAAATTCTTCGGTTTTATTTTCTTCGATTTTGGTTTCCGTGGTTGTACAGGGTGAGGCTTCGCCTGCGTCGATATACTCCAGCCCCATTAAACCCAGACCAATAACGGTAGAGTATTGTGGGTAGTTATAATTTTCAAGCGATTCGGAGCATAACATCTCAGAGGGGTAACCAATACGAACATCGTAGCCCCAATTGAATTTTATAAGCGAAACAATATGCTTTAGCAGCGCGCCTCCACCGGTTATTACTACACCGGCTGTAAGCTTATTGGCAAAGCCCGACATCTGAATTTCGTACATGGCATATTCAAGTATCTCCTCCATGCGAGCCTGAATAATTCCTGCAAGGCTTCGCATCGATATTTCCTTGGGTTCCCTTCCGCCTATTCCCGGAACGGTGATAATTTTGTTATCGGGGGCCATGCTCATCAGTGCATATCCGTGATGGAGCTTTAGCATCTCGGCGTGCTTTTGAAGTATCTGACAACCCTCCTTAATATCCTGCGTAATAATTGAACCGCCAATGGGAATAACTGCCGTATGGCGTACAATGCCGTTGTAGTAAACGGCCAAATCGGTGGTGCCACCTCCTATGTCGATTAGGGCTACGCCTGCTTCGCGCTCCTCGTCGGTGAGCACAGCCTTGGATGAGGCTAAGGGCTCAAGTATAAGTTCCGATACCTTTACCCCTGCACGATCCACACACTTTTCAATGTGCTTTGCCGATGAGGTTTTACCAATTACTATGTGGAAGTTGGCGCCAAGCCTTCGGCCTAGCATGCCTATGGGTTTATCATCCTCTATCTTTACATTATCGATTGAGAAATCCAGCGGCAATACATGAAGAATGCTATCGCCTGTATCAACAGGGATATTATACATATCCTCAATAAGACGCTTGATGTGGCTCTTTTTGATCTCAGTTTCTTCGGAACCCAGCGTGATGTAGCCATAGTTTTTAATGCTGTAGATGTGTTGCCCTGCTATTCCAACAAAGGCCGATTTGATTTTAACGCCAGCCTGCGATTCGGCCTCGCGAACGGTTTTTTCAACGGCCTTTACTGTTTCCTCAATGTTTTGAATCATTCCCTTTTTTATACCAGTGGAATCGGTGGAGCTAAAGCCCACAATCTGCAAGCGTCCGTTTGTGGTGCGTTTCCCTATTAAGGTAACTACCTTGGTTGTACCAAGGTCAATTGCAGCTACGTAAGTGTTGTTGTCCTGTGCCATAGTTGTTAGTATTTTGTGCAAACTATTTGATTTTTAAATTTTAGGTTAATTACGGTGTATTTGTTCCAGCCTTCGGCTGGCAACGCTTTCTCGTAAAAGAGTTTAAGTTTCTTGAGCTTAACCTCGTAGTTATCCAAATTGCCCAGTACAATGATATGGGGCCCAACCAAGGGAATAAGCTCAATGTTATTCCTGTTCCTAACGTAAACCTGTTCTATTTGAGCATTCCAGAACTTGTCGTTGTTTACATACATTGCAAACTCGTAAAGCTTGTGTATAAAGTTTTTTGGACCTTCCTTTGAGCTATCGGTAAATGCTGTAACATCAAGGTTGGGCACAACCTTAAAGGGCTCCACGATATTACCGTTTGCCACCAGCGTGTTAGCAGCAAACCCCGATGAGTAGGGTAGTATTTTACCAGAATCGTCGATATAGTAGGTTTGCCCTTTAGCATTGAAAACTCTTAAAACGGGTTGGCGTTGAGTAATTTCAACTATTACTTCGCCTTTAGCGGTTTTAAATGCTTGAACATCGCGCACAGCAGCCATTTGGTAAATATCCTGTTCAATTCTATTGGTATTTATGCTGTTAAGGCTCTGTCCTATAGGTGAGTTTTTTGATTTTACAATTGTTCTGTATACATCCTTAGCCCTCACAAAGTTAAGTTTTGCGCTATCGAGAACTCTTACCTCAAGTTTTGTGCAGCGTTTCCCTTTATACACTTTATTGGCATAGGAAAGCCCATAAATAACCCAGGCCAGAACAAAAAGCCAAGCCAAAACTTTAAGCCCTATGCGCAACTTCCTATTCATTTATAGCTCTATTCTCCTTTGCTTCAAGTATGTTAACTATCTCGTTTATCATTCTGTCGATATCGCCTGCACCAATGGTGAGGAGAATATCCACATTATTGCATTTTAACCAGCTAATTAATTCGGCCTTTGGAACAACTTGCGCATTACTGTTACTCATCAGCTTCATTATGGTTTCCGATGTAACCCCTTCAATTGGAAGTTCCCTTGCCGGATATATTTCGGTGATAATTGGTTTATCAAGCTTGTCGAGTGCCGCAGCAAACTCCGCTGCAAAGTCGCGGGTGCGGCTGTAGAGGTGAGGTTGAAATATACCAGTGATTTTTCGGTTAGGGAAAACCTCACGAACCGATCTTACCAACGCTTCAATTTCGCTGGGATGGTGTGCATAATCGTCAATGTAGATGATTTTTGTTCCCCTATACCTTACATCAAAGCGGCGTTGAACACCCCTAAACGACTCTAAGCCGTGAGCTAACTTTTCAGTCGGAACGCCAAGGGTTAACGCTGCTGCCGATGCAGCAATTGCATTCTCCAGGTTGTAATGGCCTGGTACTCCTAGTGTAAGATTGTTTATTGAACCCTGGGGAGTTACAAGGGTAAACCTGTAAAGTCCATCGTGGATGCTAATGTTTGTTGGGTAGTAATGGCAGTCGGGCGTAAATCCGTAAGTAATCACTTCAGTTTCCTTGCCCACAATAGGTTTGAATGCAATATTTTGCTTTACAACCAAATACCCGCCGGGTTTTATTTGCGACACAAATTCCTGAAAAGCATTAAGTACTGCATCGTAAGTGCCGTAAATGTCAAGGTGGTCAGCATCAACCGAGGTAACAATGGCAAGATGTGGGTGAAGTGTAAGGAAGCTACGGTCGTACTCATCGGCCTCTACCACAAGTAGCTGCTTGCCTTGGTCGGCAAGTATCAGGTTGCTGGAGTAGTTGCGCGATATGCCTCCCAAAAAGGCATCGCAACCCATTGATGTAGCCAAAAGGTGGGCCAACAGGGTTGATGTAGTAGTTTTTCCGTGAGTGCCCGCAACGGCAAGGGTTTTATAGTTTGAACTTAGTAATCCAAGAACCTGTGCGCGTTTCATCAGTACAAACCTATTGCTGCGGAAATATTCAAGCTCGCTGTGGTTTGCAGGAATAGCTGGTGTATAGATAACAAGAGTTTCTTCCCTGTTCAGGAATGCTCTTGGAATAGCCCCAACGCTATCGGTGTAATGGATATTTGCCCCTGCAGCTTCAAGGTTTTGGGTAATATCGGACGAAACCCTGTCGTACCCTGCAACAGGAACCCCGTAGTGCAAGTAGTAACGGGCAATGGCACTCATTCCAATCCCTCCAATCCCAAGTAGGTAAACCCTTTTTACTGCATTCAGCTCCATCGGTTCAATTTTTTGTTTTTTTAATACCTGCCAGTTTTAAAACTTCAAGGGCTATAGTTATAGCCGAGTTTCTTAGTGCCAAACGGGCAATGTTTTCCGATAGTTTTTTTTGTTCCGCAGGGTTGTCAAGCAGTTCAAAGGCTGCTTTAACCAGTTGCTCTTTTGCCTGGCTATCGGGTATCATAATGGCTGCATCGCGCGAAACCAGTGCCTGGGCGTTACGGGTTTGGTGGTCTTCGGCAACATTGGGCGATGGTATAAGTATGCAAGGTTTCGCAACCAGGCAGAGTTCGGAAATTGTTCCAGCACCTGCTCGAGAAATAATGGTGTTAGCTGAAACATAGGCCAAGTCCATGCGGGCAATGAAATCGTACAGCCTAATATTTTCAACCGGATTGCTGTCAAGTGCCTCTTTTACTGTTTGGTAGTAAAGTTTCCCGGTTTGCCATATCACCACAATATCGTGTCGGGCTTTTATTAGGTGGATCGAAGCCATCAGGCTTTGGTTAATAGTTCGGGCTCCAAGGCTTCCGCCTAAAACGAGTAAAACCTTTTTGTCGGCTCCAATGCCAAAATGTTCAAGTCCCTGATTGCGTGTAACGGAAAGGTTTTCAATATCCTGCCGAACAGGATTGCCGGTTAATTTTATTTTTTGTGCAGGGAAGTATTTTTCCATGCCTTCGTAGGCTACACAGATAGTTTTAGCCTTTTTGGCTAACAGCTTATTGGTAACTCCGGCATAAGAATTCTGCTCCTGTAGTAGCGTAGGGATACCTTTGCGCTGTGCAGCCTTTACAATAGGTCCGCTGGCATATCCTCCTACACCAACCACAACGTGAGGTTTAAAATGCTTAACTATACGGTTTGCTTTTACTAAGCTCTTAATCAGCTTAATAATCACAATGAGATTTTTTGGGGTAAGGCTTCGTGAGAAACCGGCAACAGGCAAGCCTACGATGTTGTATCCGGCTTGAGGCACCTTATCCATTTCCATTCGGCCTTCGGCTCCAACAAACAGAATCTCAGCATCGGGTTTTTGCTCCCGAATGGCATTGGCTATGGAAATGGCAGGGAATATATGCCCGCCAGTACCCCCACCACTAATTATTATCCTTAACCGGTTCTTCTCCATCGAATAGTTCTTTTTTATCTTGACTTCGACTAATACCCAGTATAATACCCAGTGCACCACTGCTAACTATCAGCGATGAACCTCCCAAACTTACAAGTGGTAATGGCTGACCCGTAACGGGAATGGCTCCAACCGCAACGGCCATATTAATTAATGCTTGCAGCGTAAGCATTAAGGCCAATCCAAAGGCAAGGAATGCTGGAAATAGCCGATTCGATTTTTTTACCAGTAGGGCTGCCCGGTAAAGTAGCATAAGGTAGAGTATAAGGGTAAATACTCCGCCTACCACACCATACTCCTCTATAATTATTGCGTAAATAAAGTCGGAATAGGGGTGTGGCAAAAAGTTACGCTGGGTTGAGCGTCCAGGCCCTTTACCAATAATACCCCCAGTTGCAATGGCTATTTTCGATTGCTCCAGCTGATAGTTTCCCTCTGTTTTGTCGTCGCTAATAAAATTCTCAATGCGGTTTACCCAGGTTTGGGCTCTGCTCAGGGTTTTAAACTGAAGCGATATGGCAATAAAGGCTCCCACCAGTACAATGCCTATCCCAGTAATCCCAAAGAGGTATTTTAGGTTAACTCGCCCTACAAACATCATTAACCAACAGGTTAAGCCAAGCAAAGCTGCGGTTGAGAAGTTTGCCGGTAAAATTAGAGCGCACACAAATGCTACGGGTGCAATGAGCTGAATTAAAAATTGTTTGAAATCATTATTGTTGTCCTGCATTTGCGAAAGGTACTTAGCCACGTACATTATCAAAATTACCTTTGCCAGGTCGGACGATTGAAACGAGATGCCCAATCCGGGTATCTCCAACCAGCGGGAAGCTGCATTCAGGTTCCGGCCAAAAAGAAGTGTAATACCGAGTAGGGGCACTGACAAAGCCAGAAGTATATTGGCCAGCCTGTACCATATGCTGTATTTTATGAGATGCACAGTCCACATCACTATGAATGCAACCAGCAGGAAAACAAGCTGTTTAATCAGGAAATAGGTTGTGTTTCCACCATGATAGCGGAAAGCTAGTGAGCTCGATGAGCTGTAGATGAGCAGGAGCGATGAAAGGTAAAGGAAGATAACAATCATCCAAATCACCCTATCGCCCTTTAAGTATTTATCGAACAGTGCTCCCATAGCTCACTGGGTTATATTAAAGCGCGCGAACAGCCGCTTTGAACTTGCGTCCACGATCCTCATAGTTCTCAAACAGGTCAAAGCTTGCACAGGCTGGGGAAAGCAGTACCGTGTCGCCCGGAACCGATATTCTGTAGGCATGCTGCACAGCCTCCTCGGCCGATTTGGCATCAACAATTACGGGAACAACGCCATCGAATGCTGCGTGAAGCTTTGAGTTATCCACTCCCAGGCAGATTAAGGCTTTCACCTTCTGCTTTACTAAATCCATAAGCTCGGAGTAATCGTTCCCTTTATCAGTACCGCCTGCAATCCAAACCACGGGGGTTGTCATGCTCTCCAGAGCATACCATGCGGAGTTCACATTGGTAGCCTTTGAGTCGTTAATGTACTTAACACCTCGCACAGTTAGTATATATTCCAACCTATGCTCTACTCCCTGAAAATCGGAAAGCGATTCACGAATAACCTCTTTACGGATATTTAGTACATGACCAGCAATACCGGCAGCCATGGAGTTGTAAATGTTATGCTTCCCTTTCAGGGAGAGGTCGTTTATTGACATGCTGAAATCGCTGTTATCGTAATTTATGAACATATCGAGGTTTTCGAGCCATGCGGTTTGGTTCTCCTTTGTTTTCTGTGAGAAGGGCAATTGCTGGGCGCGTAGTACAATCTTTTTGAGTTGCTCCACGGTTACAGCATCGTCGGAGCAGAAAATGAAGCAGTCGTCTTCCGAGAGGTTTCGGGTAATCCTGAACTTTGATTCCACATAGTTCTGCATCTTGTAGTCGTACCTGTCCAGGTGGTCGGGGGTGATGTTAAGCAGTATGGCGATATCGGGTTTAAAGCTATAGATTCCATCGAGCTGAAAGCTGCTTAGCTCAATAACGTAGTAGTCGTAGCTGCATTCGGCAACCTGGTAAGCAAAACTATTGCCAATATTACCAGCCAACCCAACGTTTAGACCAGCTTTCTGCATCATGTGGTAAATAAGCGAGGTGGTAGTGGTTTTGCCGTTGCTACCAGTAATACAAACGGTGTAGGCGTTGGTGTATCGGCCAGCAAACTCAATCTCCGAAATTATGGGGATGCCCTTTTCCCTGATTTTAACAACCATTGGGGCTTTGTCAGGAATCCCCGGGCTTTTAATCACTTCGTCGGCATTGAGGATTAGCTCCTCGGTATGCCTGCCCTCCTCGAAGCGGATATCGTACTTGTTAAGCCACTCCTTGTAGCGGGGCTTTATTTCCGACATATCCGACAGGAACACGTCGAATCCCTTTTTCTGGGCTAAAACTGCGGCTCCTGCACCGCTTTCTCCTCCTCCGAGTACAACTATTCGCTTCATATTGTTCTTTTTTAGCGGATTTTCAATGTAACAACTGTAATAACTGCAAGTAGAATGGCTACAATCCAGAACCGGGTTACAATTTTGGGTTCAGGGTAGCCCTTTTTCTGGTAGTGGTGATGCAAGGGCGACATCAGGAATATCCTTCGACCCTCACCATACTTACGTTTGGTGTACTTAAAGTAGCTAACCTGCATAACCACTGAGAGGTTTTCCACCAGGAATATTCCGCAAAGGATTGGTATGAGCAGTTCCTTACGGATAAGTATGGCAAAAACGGCAATAATACCTCCAATGGTAAGGCTACCGGTGTCGCCCATGAATACCTGTGCAGGGTAGCTGTTGTACCAAAGGAATCCCACCAGCGCGCCAATGAATGCGCTCATAAACACAACTAACTCGCCCGAATAGGGAATGTACATTATGTTCAGGTATTCAGCATAAATCACGTTACCCGATAGGTAAGCGAACACGCCCAGCGTGGTGGTGATTACCGCCGAAACCCCGGTTGCCAATCCGTCCAGCCCATCGGTTAGGTTTGCGCCGTTTGATACGGCTGTGATTATAAGAATTACAACCAGAATAAAGATAATCCAGGTTACATACTCGTAACCTTCGCCTTTAAACGGGTTGAGTAGGTTGTAATCAAACTCGTTGTTTTTTACAAAGGGGATGGTGGTTTGCGTTGTCTTTTTAGCCTTTGAAACGGTTACGGGTTGATTGTCGTTGTACTCCGATGTTACCACAGTTTCAATCTGAACATCTTTTTTAACCCTTTCAACTTTTTCCCTAACTACAATTTCGGGGCTAAGCCACATCACCAAGCCAACAAATAACCCAAGCGATACCTGTCCGATGATTTTGGTACGACCCGAAAGGCCCTCCTTGTTTTTCAGGAAAACCTTGATGTAGTCGTCGGCAAAGCCCACTGCTCCCAACCATACGGTTGTAACCAGCATTACAATGATGTAGATGTTTAGGATATCGGCAAAGAGCAGTACCGGCAAAAGCATTGAAAGTAGGATGATGATACCTCCCATGGTTGGGGTACCCTTTTTCTGCATTTGGCCCTCAAGGCCAAGGTTTCGGATTTCCTCACCAATTTGTTTACGCTGCAGGTATCGGATAATGCGCTTACCAATTAGCAAGGCAAAGGCCATCGATACAATGAATGCCATTGCGGACCGGAACGAGATGTACCGGAATAATCCTGAACCGGGGAAATCCCAGAATTTGCTTATGTATTGAGCCAGATAGTATATCATACCTGCAACGATTTAAAAATTTCAGTTAGCACTTCTTTATCGTCAAAGTGATGTTTTACACCTTTGATTTCCTGGTAGTTTTCATGACCCTTACCTGCAACCAGGATGATATCGCCTTTAAGGGCAAGCATACAGGCTGTTCTTATGGCTTCACGCCTATCCACAATGGTTATCACCTTTTTTGCCTGCGAGGCATCAACGCCTATTCTCATATCGTTAATGATTTCTTCGGGTTCCTCGAACCGGGGATTATCGGAGGTGAGGATTACAATATCGCTTA
>JAGPEQ010000022.1:27023-29107 GCA_018056955.1 Bacteroidales bacterium
CGCCTATCCACAATGGTTATCACCTTTTTTGCCTGCGAGGCATCAACGCCTATTCTCATATCGTTAATGATTTCTTCGGGTTCCTCGAACCGGGGATTATCGGAGGTGAGGATTACAATATCGCTTAGCTCCGTGGCCACCTTGGCCATAACGGGGCGCTTGGTTTTATCGCGATTGCCACCTGCGCCCACAACCGTTATTAGTCGTTGGTCATCGGATTTTATCTCGTTAATGGTTTTTATAACATTCTCCAGCGCATCGGGTGTGTGAGCGTAATCAACCACTGCGGTAACTCCATGCCCAGAACGAACGTACTCAAACCTGCCCGATACAGGTGTAACATCGCTAATACCAGTTAAAACCTCGTTTTTTTCAAAACCCAAAAGCAGTAGCGTTGAGTAGATAGCCAAGAGGTTATATGCGTTGAATCGGCCCAAAAGCCTTGTCCAAACCTCAACGCCGTCAATATTGAGCATCATGCCGTCGAAATGGTTTTCAATAACCTTGCAGCGGAAATCGGCCATGGAACGTAATGAGTAGGTATAAACCTTTGCCTTAGTATTTTGTACCATTACCATACCATTCCTATCATCGGCATTGGTAAGGGCAAAGGCATCGGCAGGCAAATGGTCGAAGAAACGTTTCTTTGCCTTCAGGTACTCGCCAAAGGTTTTGTGGTAGTCGAGGTGGTCGTGGGTAATATTGCTGAAAATGCCACCAGCAAATGTCAATCCAGCTATACGGTTCTGAACCACCGAGTGGGAACTAACCTCCATGAAACAGTACTCGCATCCTGCATCAACCATCTGCCTTAGCAGAGCGTTAAGCTGTATAGGGTCGGGGGTAGTATGGGTCGATGGAACTTCTACGTTATCAACATAGTTTACCACTGTTGATAGTAAGCCAGCCTTATGCCCCATACGCCTGGCAAGGCGGTAGAGTAGGGTAACAGTGGTGGTTTTACCGTTGGTACCCGTTATACCAACCAACTTTAGCTTTTGCGATGGGTTTCCATTAAAGGCCGATGCCATGTAACCCAAGGCTACCGATGAGTCATCAACCTGAATGAATGTAACATTTGAGGGGCATTCGGCGGGTAAGGTTTCGCATACAATGGCTGTTGCACCCGATTCAATGGCTTTCGGAATATAGCTATGCCCGTCGCTTTGAGTGCCACGAATGGCAAAGAAACAACTACCACCCTTAACCTTGCGGGAATCGAATGTTAACTCATCAATATCAACATTGATATTACCAACTGTTTTGGTAATCAGCTTAACGGGTATTATGTTTTGAAGTTTTGCCATGTTAACTTTCTCCTCTGCTCATTTCTAAGTAAACTGTTGAACCTTTAATGACGGGTTCGCCTGGGTTTACCGACTGTGAGCGCACCGTACCTCGACCCTTAGCCACTACTCTCAACCCTAAGCTTTCCAGCTGGTAAATGGCATCGCGTAAGCCCATCCCAACCACATTGGGCACTTTTTTCTTTGAAATGGTAATTGGGGTTGTTTTTATTTTGGTGCTATCGCGTTGGACTGCTACCCAGTCGGTTTTTTTTCCATTACTCTCAAAGGGAATGTCAAGTTTTTCCATTATATACTCAAGCTTTGACAATTGCCCCGTTTTGGTTTGAGGTAAATCTTTCAGCTCATTGCCCTTAATATCGCTAAACCATTCAGGGCTAGTAGCAAAAACCTTATCGGAAATCTCCTTGAAAATTGGCCCTGCCACCACATTACCATAGTAAACGCTATTTGAAGGAGAGTTCACAACAACAATACATGAGTATTTTGGGTCCTCGGCTGGGAAGTAGCCTACAAACGAGGCCTGGTAGCTAATCCTCCCGCCCGATTTGTAGCCCATACGCCCCTTGGCAATTTGGGCGGTACCAGTTTTACCTGCTATTTTGTACCTTGGGTTTTTAATGTTGGTAGCCGTACCGTTTTCTACTACCCCCTCCAGCACCTCATGTACCTTTTTAAGAGTGGAACGCGAGCAAATGGACGATTGGATTACCTGTGGCGGAAAACTCTCAACCACCTGTCCGTGCTTTAGGTATGCTTTTACCAGTCGGGGTTTAA
>JAGPEQ010000022.1:29207-33248 GCA_018056955.1 Bacteroidales bacterium
CCCTCCAGCACCTCATGTACCTTTTTAAGAGTGGAACGCGAGCAAATGGACGATTGGATTACCTGTGGCGGAAAACTCTCAACCACCTGTCCGTGCTTTAGGTATGCTTTTACCAGTCGGGGTTTAACCATGCGGCCATTATTGGCAATGGCGTTGTAGAAGGTAAGGATTTGCAGGGGGGTAAGACGAATCTCATACCCGATGCTCATCATGGGCATCGATAGGCCAGACCAACCCTTATCGCCCGGGAACCGGATTTGGGGCTTTACCTCGCCCGGTATGATAATACCGGTTGGCTCGTTTAACTTTAACTCATAGAGTTTTTTTACAAAATCTTTCTCCTTGCCCTTGAACACCTTTTGAACCAGCTTTATTACACCCACATTCGACGAAACCTCAAAAACCTCCTTAACGGTAATCTTCCCATGGCCGTCCTCCTTTGAGTCGGAAATCACATGGTCGTATAGCTGTAGCTTTCCCTTGCCGGTATTTACCGTATCGTTGAGGTTAATATCGCCCTCCTCGAGCAGGGCAATAAGGGTGGCAGTTTTGATGGTTGATCCAGGCTCGGTGCTTTCGCCCACGGCGTAGTTGTAAACCTCCTCGTAGGTTCCATCCTCATTACGCCGGAGGTTAGCAATGGCTTTAATATCGCCGGTGGCCACCTCCATCACTATGGCGCATCCATGACCTGCACCATGCCCTTCAAGGTGTTTGCGCAATGCCGCCTCAGCCACATCCTGTAGCTGCACATCAAGGGTGGTAAGAATATCAACGCCATCTTCGGGTTCAACCTTGTTCATGCTATTTACCTCAACCCATGTATTGCCGGGTATCCGGGCATGAACACGCAATCCATTTCTGCCTCTTAGCACTGGATCAAGCGCTTTTTCAATCCCAACAACCCCTCCATCGAGGTTTACCATACCAAGGGTGCGGGCTGCCATGGAGTTGTGCGGAAGCATTCGCTTGTTTACCTGTTCGGCAATGAACCCACCCTTGTTCTCCCCCAAGCGCAGCAACGGGAATTTCGATATTTCCTGTAGCTCAAGGTAATTTACCTTACGAGGTGCTATGGGGTAGTAGCGGCGATTCTTAGCATACTTGCGGGCATTGGTAAGCTCAGAGCGGTACGAGTACCACGACCGGTCGCCAAAGAATTGCGATAGGCATATTGCCAGTGAGTCGATATTAGCTTTGAACACTGAGTCGGTTAGGCCGGCTGCCAGTAAATCCATGCGGAGGTCGAAGTAAGGCACCGATGTGGCCAATACTCTGCCATCGGCAGCAAGGATATCGCCTCTGTTGGCCTCAACAAGTATATCGCGGTAGGTTATCTTTTTTGCTTTCTCCCTGAGTTCGTGCCCATCAACTACCTGTATGAAAACAATTTTGAAAACGATACCTATACCCACTAGTAGCAGTAGGATGTAAATTCCTGCAATCCGAATTAGTATGTTGTTCTTTACTGTCATAGGACTGCTTTACTAATGGTTACTTCAGCTTTTTGGGCGGAACCCTCGATTCTATTAGGCCAAGCCCTTTCTCCTCAACCAGCTTAACCACTTCCGACTGTCGGCTTATCGACATGTACTGGGCAGCGGTAGTTATTGATTCGGCACGGAGGTTTTTCACCTCCTTTCGTAACTTAAGTTCAGTTCTTAAGAGGTTATTATAGTGGTAGTTGTTAGCAATGTAAATAATGGCCAGCACTACCAAAAAAATAATGTATGGCATTTGGCCCGATACCATCTCATGGGTGAGGATTCGGCCACTAATAAAGTCCTTTGCGCCAACCTTTTTCCCTTTCTTGTCCTCGGGCTGCTGCGTTGGTTTTACATCGTCAAATTCCGGTGTACTTTGCTCTGTCATAACCTTTCCCCAATTCTAAGTTTGGCGCTTCTGGCGCGATTGTTTGCCAAACACTCCTCCTCGGTGGGAGTAATCACCTTTTTATTTACCTGCTCAAAGGGGGTGGGCCTATTGCCCATGAGGTCCTTGCTATCGGTACCCTCAACATTCCCGTAGCGCAGGTAGTTCTTTACCATCCTATCCTCAAGCGAGTGGTACGATATTACCACCAATCTACCTCCTGGTAAAAGGCACTTGGATGAATTCTCAAGCATTGCCTTTAAGCTTTCCATCTCGCGGTTAACCTCAATGCGTATAGCCTGAAACACCTGTGCCAATACCTTATTCTGTATTTTAAAAGGTACTAAGGGTTTTAGAATGGCGAGTAGTTGGTCGGCAGTTTCAATCTTTTGGCTTTCGCGTGCCTTAGCAATTACCGATGCCATTTTCCCTGCACCCTGTACCTCGCCGTATAGCTTCAGTATTCTGGCCAGTTCCTCTACCGGGTAATCGTTTACCACTTTCTGTGCGGTAAGCCTGGCGTTCCGGTTCATTCGCATATCGAGCGCTCCTTCGAATCGGAACGAGAAGCCCCTATCAGGGCTATCGAGGTGATGCGACGATACTCCCAGGTCGGCAAGGATGCCATTTACCCGATCAATGCCGTGGTAGCGCAGGAAGTTTCGGAAATACCTGAAATTGCTTCGGATTAACATGAAACGGCTATCGTCAATGGCATTCTTCAGTGCCTCCTCATCCTGGTCAAAGGCTATGAGACGGCCTTTCCTGCCAAGTTTTTCCAGAATGGCGCGTGAATGTCCACCTCCCCCAAAAGTTAGGTCAACATACACACCATTGGGGCTGATGTTCAGCCCCTCAATGCTCTCGGTAAGCAGTACTGGAACGTGGTAGGCCATTTACTCATCCTTTAAAGGTGTTGATCCCAGTATTCGTTCAGCCAGATTGGCAAAATCGGACGAGCCCAGCTGTGCCGATTCGTACTTCTCCTTTGCCCAAATCTCAATTTTACCGTTCATCCCGGCCATCACAATATCGCGACCAATTCCAACCATCTCCAGCAAACGTTTTGGCAATAGCAACCTACCATTTGAATCGAGGGTTACCTCGGCTGTACCCCTGAAAAACTCCCTGATGAACAGGTTATGCTCCTTGTTGTAGGGGTTTGTATTCCGGCGTATTATCGCCGTTTGATGCTCCCACTCCTCTATGGGGTATAGCACTAGGCACTCCTCGTAGATGTCCTTTTTTACAACAAACCTATCGGGCGACTCAGACTTCACCTGCTTACGAAGCGATGAGGGGAAGAGGACGCGCCCCTTCTCATCAACCTTGCACTCGTAATCGCCGATAAATGTGGACATTGTGTTTTCAGTTTTCAATTTGTAAAAATATACAATAAAATTCCACTTTCAACCACTTTCTCCCACTTTTTTACACTTTGTTAATAACTTTTTTGGTTGACGATCAGAAAATTATGTTGAAATCCCTGTGATTGTTGATGATTGGAATGCGGCAGATGATTTTTGATTTTGGTTGATAAGTTGAGTAACCAATAGTACCTTTCAACTAAGTATTGTTTTAGTGGAATAAAAATTCTACACCCAATGTCGTTTAGATAAAAGGGAATAAAAGAGATGCTTCGGCAGCACTCAGCATGACAATCATCTCATTAACCGAACAAAAGCAAGTGTCACAGAGTTACACAGTGTAACACGGTGTTACACAGAGCGTGAGACGTAATATTCACGAACAACGATTCACGAACAACGATTCACGAACAACCTAGATGACCCCTCAATATCTCCCCTGAGAGGGGAGACTTTAGCCCTGCAATAAGGTCTCCTAAATGCTTCTCCCCTCTCCTGTCAGGAGAGGGGAGGGGGTGAGGTCAATTCCACGACCAACGAACAACGCTTCCAGCCCCGTAGGGGCGAAACATTTGTAACCCAATGATTACTCACATGTATTGCGATGCACGCTATGGTATTCCAAAGAGCAACACTGAAACGTTGCATCGCAACGGGAAAGCATGGCAAAGAACCTTTACACGTTCTTTCTTGTCTTGATACAAGAAAGAACCAAAGAAAATCAAGGCTGAAAAGCCCAACCCGATGGGTGCCCCGTGGGTGGAACTGCCACGCGATACTATTCGCCAAGCCTGTGGCGTGA
>JAGPEQ010000023.1 GCA_018056955.1 Bacteroidales bacterium
TTAAGCAGGTCATTCTTTATGATAATGCCCTCAGCATAGTAGTTCTCCAGGTCGGTATTGAGTTTATCGAGCAGGGCAATGTAAGCCTGAACCAGCTTAACCTTTTCAGCCACTGCTGCAACTCGCCAGTACGATTCCTCTGTTTTGTATAGTACCTCGGTACGTTCAGCTTCGCTTTGCGCCCGGGCTAACTTTTCGCCATACTTTGCAATGCGATAGGTTTCCCTGATTTTTCCACCTGTAAAGATGGGCTGGGTGAGATTAACACCTGCCACGTAAACATTCTTATTGCCAAACTCAGCCTTATCCTTTGGGAGCCAGGTATATCGCTGAAAGAGCGGGTTCCCATCGCTATCGGTATAGGGTTGTCCGGTACTGGGGTCAATGGCAAAGGTGCTGCCAAAAACCGATGGGTTAAAGTTTGGGTTTGGGGTTCCATCGGGGAGGGTTGGGCTAAGGATTGCGCTGTTAAGCCCGCCGGTTACCGGGTCAATGGCCGTGTAGGGTATAACCGGAAGCATCAAATCCTTATCGAGCAGGCTGAACTTTTTGTTGGTTCGGGTGTAAAGCCCGTTTGCGCTGATACTTGGCAGGAATTGTGTTTGTGCAGAACGCTTCAATGCACCTGCCGCTTCAACATGCTCATCGGCAATTAAAACCTTTTGGTTATGCTCCAGCGCCATTTGCCGGCACTGTTCCAGAGTTAGAACTTGCTGACCCGAAACATAGCCAATACCAATTAGCCATGCCCCGAAAAAAGAAACCAATCTTAAAATCTTCATAGCTGTTGTATGTTAACGTTTTACAATTCCGTAAAAAAGAATATCGAGCATATCGTCAATAACCATATTAAGGCTCTCCACACCCATGGTTGAGGTAACCAGTGGAATCTCCAATCCTTTCATGGCCGTAACTATGGCCAATGCCGATAGGTTTAAATCCTTTACCTTGAGCTCATTCCTATTTATACCCTCCTCAAGCATCTGTTTTACAATGGTTATCTCCTCGTCGTCGTACTTTTTCCTGAACTTTTCGGTTAGCTCCAGGTTCATTAGGTCGTCGTTCTTAAGGATTTCCATGTAGTTTGATAGCTGCTTGATTAAATCCATTCGCATCTTAACGTAGGAGCGAAGCTTTTCGGTAACGGGCAGCCCACTCTCAAGTATCTCCTTAACCTTAACCCTAAGCAGGTTGGCTTCCCGGTCAACCACTGCCTGAAAAATCTCCTCCTTACCCTTAAAGTAGTAGTAAATGGAGCTTTTACCCATTCGTAGTGCCCGGGCAATATCCTCCATCGATGTTTTCTTAAAGCCATACCGGCTGAAAACTTCGGTAGCCGCGCTAACAATATTCTCGCGCATTCCCTTGTGGCTATCTTCTAACTGGTTCATATTTAGAGTATTTAAACTTTCGAACATTTTAGTTTAACGTTCCAAAAATACAACATAGGCTTAAACGGTGAATAAAATATTCGACTAATTTGTGTTAAATTTCGAATAATTTTTTAAGTGATAGAATTTCAGAGGAATAACAATTCGAATAAAAAATTGAAAAATCGCTATAAAAATGATAGTTTGCACATGGCTTTCGCGGCAATATTCCAATATGCAAACGATTTCATATTGATAGAAGTCATTTTTTATTGATAACTTTACGGGTACTTTTATAGCTGCGAATACTATAACAGAACTAAAAATTAAACCAAAACATAAACACTATGGACGTTAAGGAAATGGCTAAGCAGCACAAGATGCTGAACCAGTGGAAGTACGAGTGGAAACCGCTTTACCGCGGCTACACCGATAAAACCTTGTACATAAACGTTGGAACCAACGAGGTTAAGGAAAAACCCGTACCCCCAATCATGAAGGAGAAATTCATTGGCGGTAAGGGTTACGACCTGCGCCTTTTGTGGGATGCAACCAAACCCAATACCAAATGGAACGACCCCGAGAACGAGATTGTTATCTCTTCGGGTCCCATTGGCGGTATCACCCAGTACTCTGGTACTGGTAAATCGATAGTTTGTACCATCTCGCCCCAAACCGATATTGTTATCGACTCAAACGTAGGTGGTTTCTTTGGTCCTTTCCTCAAGTTCTCAGGTTTTGATGCCCTTGAGATTCAGGGAAAGGCTAAAAACGATGTGATCATTTACATCGACGGCGTTGAGCATAAGGTTGAGATTTTTGAAGCTCCCGCCGAGCCGCTCGACAGCCATATTCTTGGCGAGGTGCTAAGCGAGATGTTTGCCAACGACGAAGCCGATAAGAAGAATATCGGTATAGTATCAACTGGCGCTGCTGCCGACCATAGCCTTATTGGCATGCTAAACTTCACCTTCTACGATCCCAAACGTAAGTGCATCCGCCTAAAGCAAGCCGGCCGTGGTGGTATTGGTACCGTTTTCCGCGATAAGAAGATTAAGGCTATTGTTTGCAAGATTCCCGGCGTTAAGGGTAACCTTAACAACGTGGCCGACCTTGAAGCCATTGCTGAGCGTGGCCGCCGCTTTAACCGCGAAATACGTGAGCTCGACGATAAGCAGTGCCAGATGCGCAGCAAGGGTACCGCCCACCTGGTTGAAATCATGAACGATTACGACCTGCTCCCAACCCACAACTTCCAGTACGGCTCGCATAAGGATGCTCACAAGATTCATTCCGATGTATGGAAGAGCTACTTCACCCAGGGTGTTCCCGATGGTTGCTGGATTGGTTGCAACATGAGCTGCGCCAAGGGTGTGGATAAGTTCGAGATTAAAACCGGCCCCTACAAGGGACAGAAAGTGATTGTTGATGGTCCCGAGTACGAAACCGCTGCCGGATTAGGCTCCAACTGCGGAATTTTTGATCCTGAATACGTTATTGAGGCCAACTTCTACTGCGATACCTACGGCATTTGCACCATCACCTGGGGCACCACCATGGCATTCATCATGGAGTGCTATGAGCGCGGTATTCTTAATAAGGAGCGTACCGGTGGTCTGGAACTCAGGTTTGGCAACAAGGATGCTGCCCTTGAGCTGCTGCACCAGGTTGCCCGAGGCGAAGGCTTTGGTAAACTTGCCGGGATGGGCGTTAAAAAGCTTAAGGAACACTTTGTTAAGGAGTACGGTGCCGATGAGAAATTCCTGAACGACATTGCCATGGTTAACAAAGGCCTGGAGTACAGCCAGTACGTTTCAAAGGAATCGTTGGCACAGCAGGGTGGCTACGCCATGACCAACAAGGGCCCACAACACGACGAGGCTTGGCTCATTTTCATGGATATGGTTAACAACCACATACCAACCTTTGAGGATAAGGCCGAGGCGCTGCACTACTTCCCCATGTTCCGTACATGGTTTGGGCTTCAGGGTCTTTGCAAGCTCCCCTGGAACGATGTTGAGCCCGAAAACAACGCCGAGACCGATGAGCCAGCTAAGGTTCCCGAGCACGTTGACAACTACGTTACCATATACAACGCCGTAACCGGCAGCAATATCGATAAGCATGAGCTTATCCGCCAGAGCGAACGCGTTTACAACTTCCAGCGCATCTTCAACATTCGCCGGGGCTATGGTACCCGCAAGTACGACGCTCAACCCTACCGCGCTGCTGGTCCTGTTACCAAGGAGGAGTACCTCAGCCGCGAGGAGCGCTACGATAAGCAGCTTAAGGAGCAGGTGGGAGTTGATCCTACCAGGATGACCCTTGAGGAGAAGATGGCCGCCCTACGCAAGTACCGCGAGGATCGCTACGAGAAACTGCTCGATGCCGTTTACGAGCGCCGTGGCTGGAATAAGAATGGCGTGCCCACCATTGAGCACCTCAAGAAAATTGGCATGGATTTACCCGAGCTCATCGAAGTAGTAAAACCATTGCAGTAATACACTCACCTAACCAAACCTAACCAAATCCCCCGGTACCTAAACAGTCCGGGGGATTTTATTTAGTGTGTTTTAACGCAGAGCTATGAAGAAAAAGTCAAGGAGTAAGGGAGGGATTTAACGGCTGGGGGGGGTGACCAGTTTGGAGGTGCGGGGCTTAAGATATATCCTACGTTAAGAAGCTCCTGCGTGCCAACCCGCTTGCCTAATCCATTTAACCCAAAATGGTTACATCCCTTGTTGAACCCTAGCGTTTTTTCTTAAAGTTTAAATTTAACCTGTTTACTTTATCACAAATTATTTCAAGTGTCGTTTAGTTAAGGATATTTATCAAGTTGAGCGATGCGAAGCATCTCAAAACAATAAAAATAGAAAACCCTCGATTCACTAAGAATAATAAAAGGAGTATCCGGTTTGTTAACTATACTATATTGATTATTAATCCTTAAAGAAATAGATTTCTTTCAAGGATTTAACACTCCTATCTGCAAAAAAGTCAGTTGGCAAGTATATTCTATAATATCCACCATCTTCAACATTCTCTGGAATAGAAAGGATAGGAATTACTTGGTCGCTTCTATTAAACAACTCACTATAGCTATAAATTGCTCTGTATCCGTCAATTGATGAAAAGCAAACTAATCCATTCATTATCCATTCCCTATCAAATAAATTGTTAGGTTTTTTCATAAGCGACTTCAAAGGTATTCCCTTAAATTCGGGATTGGGGTGATAGCCCATCCCCATACCAACAAATATTGAAGTGTATTTAATAATTCTTGAAGTATCTGAAATTGTTGGAATAGAAAAATCGAAACCATTGTCAAATACAACATTTACAGCTGGGCTATACATAGGTTTAATTTCTCTGTTGATTGGATATTCTTTTTTGTCGAAAGATTTGATTGTAATAGAAGTTGGGTTTTCTATTGTTCTATAAGAAAAAAGATCATTTGCTGCTACAACCTTCCAACAATTGCCCGTGAGGTAGTTTACTTCTTTTTTATGTGGCTTTATTTGAGCCACTTCAGTGGCAATAATAATCTGATGTGGGTTAATAGTATGAAAAATTTCTGACCAACTGAACGAAACGTGCTCCCCTTTATCATTTGAAATAACAACATACACATCAATCGAAGGTCTAAAAAACTTTTCATTCTTTTTGTCAAGATTATAAGAGTTCAAAAGGTCAAAAAGAGAATACCCAATGTAACGAAAAGCACCAATAAATTTAGGATCATTGCTTTCGTCAAGAATAGCTTCTTTGACAAAAACTTCCCGCTTGTAGAATTTTCTTAAATCAACCACTCCTGTTTTTTTCACCTCCCCCTGAATGCTAATCTCTGAAATATTCAGTTTTTTTGCATCAGTTTGGTGGAATAAACTATTACCATTCTGGGATAATGTAATGGATGCACCCGATAATGCATCAATCCAAGTTCTTGGCAAATAGCTACAAGCAGCAGAAATCGTAATAAACCCGAGTGCACTTAAAATTTTTGTAATATTTTTTCTCATATACCAATCTTTTGTTATTTTTGCGTTATGCAAATATATGCATATCGCAAAAGTGCAAAAAAAATTCCAGAAGCAAATGATACATACTGAAAAAATTTTTTTCGCTTAGGGTTGCCTATTAACATTAGTGTTGCTTCAATTTTAAGTCAGATATTCAGTTGTTTAAATTTCACCTTTTAAAAACAATTTTAAATGAAAAAGACCTTTTTATTTTTTGCAATGGCGTTTTTTAGCCTAAACACCTTTTCGCAGGTTAGCCTCAGCGGAAAAGTAATTGATAAGGAAACGGGAAATGGAATCCCATTTGCAATTGTTGAAGTAAAGGATTCTGATATCAAAACAGTATCACAGAGTAACGGGGCATTTTTACTCCAAATTACAGGTAACAATACAATTGAAATTACAGCTAAAAGTTTAGGATACTCATCCAAGTCACTTGTTATAAGCCCCGATTCATTTAATAAAGAAATTACAATAATGCTTGATGCTGAAATATATGAGTTAAAAACCGTAGTTGTAACAGCAACCCGAAGCGAGAGAAAAATTTTAGATGTACCCCAAAGGGTCGAGGTTATTGGTAACAACAAGATTCAGGGAATCCCTGCTCTTTCGGCTGATAATTACTTGTACTCCATCCCAGGCGTTTCCATAAGTAGAGGTGCATCAATTTTTGGAGCAGCTGATATTTCGTTGCGTGGTATGGGCAACGAAGCAGGTCGAACATTGGTAATGATTGATGGTGCACCCATAAATAAGAATGATGGGGGAACAGTTAACTGGAATTCTATTAATACGGCTAATTTAAAACAAATAGAAGTTTTAAAAGGCTCTGGGTCAACAATACATGGTGGAAATGCAATGGGCGGAGTTATAAATTTAATTACTCCTACGCCAAGCGAACCGCTACAGGGTGACGTTTCACTAAGTTATGGTAGCTTTTCAACACTTCAAACACAAGCTAACGTTTCAGGTATAAAAGATAGATTATACTGGTCAATAAATGGAAGTCACAGGAAAAGCGATGGATATATTACTAGCCAAGCGGATGAGGTTGATGAGTTTTCAATTCCTTCATTCTTAACTGAGTACAATGTTGGAGCAAAAGTTGGATTTCAACTTTCTGCAAAACATAAAATTGAATGTTCAGGTGGGTACTATTCAGGGCAACGTGGTACTGGTTCAAACTTCACTGGTTATGGTTTTACAAATGAAAATTTAGCCTCTAGCAAAGGTGCTTATAACTGGTACACTGACATAAACAGCAGGGTTTCTTATCAGGGTATATTTAATGACAACAGCAACCTAAAGGTTAATTTTTATACTCAACGTGAGTACTATAAGAACATAAGAGAAAGTTTAAAGAATAATGAAATAAAAAGATATGACGTGCTTTCAACTCGTGATGACATTGGCTTACTTTCTGGTTACAGTTTTTCATTGGGCAAATACAACAAATTAACTTCAGGTATTGATATGCGTTATGGTGCTGTTGATGGTGCCGACACTTACATTACATCTACCGATAAAGTTTTAAACTTAGGGAAAATGAATTTAGTAGGTGTTTACCTGCTTGATGAGATAAAAATCGGAGAAACACCGCTTAGCATATTAGCTGGCATTAGATATGATTACGCAATGTTCTACGATGGTAAATTTTTAGTTGAAAATCCAACAAGTGAAACTGCTTTCTTACAGAATTTCTCGGGAGATTTGAACAATGCAAATTTTTCTGCTTTTAGTCCAAGGGTCTCATTTCAGTATTACCAACCCCAAAAATTCAGAACCTACCTTGGCTATAGCAGAGGTTACAGAGCTCCTGTACTTGATGATTTGTGCCGTACAGGTCGTATTTCAGGCGGAATGAAAATTGCTAATCCTTTGCTAAAACCTGAATATATAGATAACTACGAAATTGGTGCAGATATTTTGTATTTTAAAAAGGTAAGTTTTTCAACATCATTTTTCTACTCTATTGGGCAAGATTATCACGCATATATTGCAACTGGCGATTCAATTATTTTGAATAATAAGCTTCGCCCAATTATGACTAAAAGCAATATCGGAAAAGTTGAAATTTATGGAGCAGAATTTAATGTAAATTTCACGTTAAGCAATAGTTTTATTTGGTCTTTAGCATACAGTCATATTGTTACTAATATTCTAGATTATAAGAGACTTAACTCTGAAATTGAAGATAACTTAGTTGGGAAAGAACTAGTTTATCAACCAAGTGATATATTCAATACGACTTTAATTTGGAAAAATTCTATAATCAATTCATCAGTTGTTTTCAACTATAAAGGAGCGCAATGGATTAATGATATTAATACAGAAAAAATTAATAGTTATTATTTCATTGACTTACAGCTATGGAGGCCTATATATAAAGGCTTGCAAGCTTCACTAATGATTCATAATTTACTTAATAATCATTATATTGATTCACGAAATATGATTTCACCTGGTCGTATGCTGTCATTGCAAATAAAATATGAATTCTAGGTGCGTTAAAATGAATGATAAAGTCAAGTTTTTCTTGCTTTTAATCAAATAGGTTTAAGTATTAACGTTTACAAGACGATTTATTCGTCGTTTAATACTCTTGTGTCCAACGGTTGGGGTGTGACCAGTTTGGGGGTACGGGGCTTGAGATATATTCCACTTTAAGGAGTTCCTGCGTGCCAACCCGCTTGCCTATCCATTCAACCCAAAATGGTTACATCCCTTGTTGGGCTCCATTATTATTTTCTATTATTAATTCAATCTGTTCTTCTATTAGCCATTATTCGTATCCAATCCATTTTTGAATAATAATACCTTTTTTGTTAATAAGGCAAAATGTAGGTATTCCCTTTATCCCGTAATTCTCCCAAGTATTACTATACATTCCTCTTCCGTTACATAATGTTAGCCAAGGAATTTTTTCCTTTTCAACATGCTTTAACCAGTCATATACACTTACGTCAGAGTAAAATCAACTATTTCAAGTGATTTATGATATTTTTCATATACCCTTCTGAGTTCAGGTATAGATTTTACGCAAGCACCACAACCAGATCCTGTAAATTTCAATAGAATATATTTCCCTTTAATATCTGAAATCTTCATAAATTCGCCATTACTATTTACTCCACTAAAATCATGATATTTATCGCCAATTTCAGGGGGTAGCAAATTTTGTAATTGTTCTACAGAATTGTGCTGCTTTGCTATTTCTTTTTCAATTATTAATGATTTTTCAATTATTCTATTATTTATACTAATCTATTTTATGCTTTTTTTAATCCTTTATCATTACCTGAAATAGTATTCGTGTTGCATCTATATTCATGGTTTTTACATGATAAAATGATATAATTATAAACAATAGGGTGAAGTAAATATGCTTATTCATTTTAATAAAATCGTTTTATAGTCGAAATATGAACTAAAGTAATTTTTATATTCTAAAATCCTGTTAACCTTCAGAGCAATCTTCTGAAAACTTTCAAAAAATTTATCGATATCTCTTACTATAAACCTAAATTCATTGCATTTCTTTAATTACAACGGTCGGTGGTTTGGGCTGCTGGGGAGTTAAGAGCCAGCGGCGTCATCCCACGTTAAAACGAAACTAAATTACTAAAAACTTTCGTATCTGCATCATCAGCCCTAGTGAAAGGAACTGCCTGTTAGCGCAAGTAATTTAACCATTTCTCTTTTCTAAATCCAATTTCAATTCTTCAAATTTTTCTTTAATTTTTTTAAGTTCGTTGTATTGGATGTTTTTTAAATTTAGTACTTTCTCAGTCGATGGTAATTCTATTTTTATTTCGTAAAGTTGGATAGTTACTTTTCTAATATCTTCAAATTTTATTTTTTCTATCGTTTTATTTTTTGATAGCAAGTATCTCATTTCTTTTTCATCCCACTCGATGAATAATTTTTCATTCTTTTTATTAGAATACCCAAGAGCAAATAAAGCTGCACCTTGTATAACTTGTATAATATAAAATAAATAGTTCCAGTCTCCTTGATTAAAATCTGTTTTGTCCCCATTCATTAGCGACTTTATCAAAAAAGTCATTCCAAAAAGAATAAATAGAAGGCCAAAAATCTTAACATAAATTTCTAAGCCTTTTTGTTTTTTGTAAATCTGAATTCTTTCCATATCGTTTCTTATTATTTGCTCTAACTCGTTTATAACCGTACCAAAAGTAATTTTATAAATCTATTTTGGGTGTATAACCGTACTTTTTGTAGGGTTTATTTATTCAAAAATAAAATAATTTCATAAATCATCAAAAGGACTTTTTAATTTTTTTTAGACCATTTTACCTGGAAATGAATTTGTTAGTAGATGATTGAATGAGTGGGGCTCAAATTAAACTGCTTTGCTTGATTTACATATTTTTTTTATTAACTAAGCACTAAACACCATACTCCAAACACTTAAATTTCTATTTCTCCAAAATAGTTTCTACCTTAGCGTTGGTGAATGGGATAAACTAAATGGCTAAGATTCTTGTAGTTGACGACGATTCTACCTTTTGCCTGATGCTTAAAACCTTTCTGGTAAGGAACGGGCATAAGGTTACTGAGGCCTTCTCGTTTGATGATGCAAGGCAGGCTATTCAGACCACAACGTTCGATGTGGTACTAACCGATTTCCGCCTGCCTGAGAAGTCGGGAATGGATGTGCTTACCGAGGCAAAACGTAAAAACCGCGATACCATTGTAATTGTGATGACCGGCTATGGCGATATACGCATGGCGGTTAAGGCCATTAAGCAGGGTGCCTACGATTACGTTACCAAGCCTGTAAACCCGGAGGAAATCCTGGCAACCATAAACAACGCTCTGCCCATCTCGGTGGGGAAAACCCCCGAAACCGATACCGATGCTTTCACCTTTATTGAGGGCAAAAGCCGTTACAGCCAGGAGGTGATGCGTTACATCAACATTGTTGCACCCACCAACCTATCGGTTATTATACAGGGCGATAGCGGAACCGGCAAGGAGTTTGTTGCCCGTCAAATACACCGCGCCAGCAAACGGAACAGCAAACCCTTTGTAGCTATCGACTGTGGCGCGCTACCGCGCGAGCTGGCCGCCAGCGAGTTCTTTGGTCATATCAAGGGTTCGTTTACCGGGGCCATTGCCGACAAGATTGGCCAGTTTGAGGTGGCCAATGGCGGTACTCTCTTCCTCGACGAAATTGGAAACCTACCCTACGATGTTCAGGTCAACCTGCTACGTGCCATTCAGGAACGAAAAATAAAGCGCATTGGCAGCAGCAAGGAGATACCCGTTGACGTGCGAATAATTGTTGCCACCAACGAGGACCTGCTTGAGATGGTGAACCGCGGAACATTCCGCGAGGACCTTTACCACAGGCTCAACGAGTTTACCATCAGGGTAGCGCCGCTAGCCGAGCGCAAGGACGATTTGATGGTTTACGCCCAGTGGTTCCTGAACAATGCCAACAGGGAAATGGGAAAGAGTATCCATGATTTTTCGCCCGAGGCTATTGATGCCATGCTGCAGTACAGCTGGCCCGGTAACCTCAGGGAGCTAAAAAATGCCATTCGCAGGGCAGTGCTTCTTGAGCAGTCAAGCAGTATTACCGTTGAATCGCTACCCACTGAAATTGTATCGCCCAGCCAAAAAAGCAGCTCCACAAAAACCGATAACCTTAAAAACACCAAGGAGAAGGCCGAGCAGGAGCTGATTATCGCTACTTTAGAAAAGGTTAAATACAACAAAACCAAGGCCGCCAAGCTGCTTAATATCGATAGAAAGACGCTCTACAATAAGCTTAAGCAGTACGGTATTGATACCGATTAAAGCCCTAGCTTGATAAATATTTGCCTAAAGTTGACTTTCTCGTTTTTTTAACAGAACTTTCGTTCTTGAACCCAAAAAACTAATAACTATGAACGAGAATGCTTTCGACTTCAATAAGCTCATTGCCGATTCAAAGAATACCCTGCTTAACCCCAAAGGGTATTTTGAGTCGATGAGTACCGCTGGCGGTATGGTAGAACCCCTCCTCAAGGCTCTCATTTACGGAGTAGTTGCTGCAATAATAAACGCCATTTGGTTCTTTGCCCTGGGAAGCCTAGTAACACTTGGGGCATTTGGTGGTACATTTGGTATTGTAGCGTTTATTTTTACAATAATTGCAGCCATAATTGGGCTATTTATTGCAGCCGTAATTATTCTTCTGCTATCGAGTATAAGTAGTGGCAATACCGATTTTGAGGCAAACCTAAGGGTAAGCGCAGCACTAATGGTGCTTATGCCCATCAACTCTTTACTCGCAGTCTTCGGGTTTATAAGCGGCTTACTGGGAACAATAGTATCGATAGCCATTGGCTTATACGGATTATATCTGCTTTACCTTGCTCTTACCAAAACACTAAAAGGGAAAGAGGAAACAGCCCGCATTATTATTTATGTTTTAATAGCCCTTTTAGTAATTGGACAAATCATTAGTTACTTTAGCAGAAGGGCTCTTCAAAACTTTGGTAAGGATTTATCGCGTTATGAACAGGCTTATGGCGAAAAAGAGGAGGACCAAAACGCCGACTATAACTACTACAGCAACGAGAAACCCGATGAGTTCCCAAGCAAAGCGCTGGAAGTGGTTAAGGTTCACCTTTCAACGGGTAGTGGTTCAATAACAAAGGAGAAGATTGAAAGATTAGTAAAGCTTACCGAAGAGCTCGATAAGTACGAAAGCGATAATGCCAAAATGATGGAGCTGGTAAAGGAGTTTGGCTATGTCGATATTTCCGAATACACCAACGATTACCTTGTTGTAATATCGGGCATAACAGCAGTATCGAGCTTAAATGCCATGGAGCAGCTAATGAAAGCCTCGGAAAAGGAAAAGAAAGCAGCCGAAGGCTTTATGGTTGACGAGATGCTTAAAAACGCAGCCATACAATCAATTCTGAGCGGTAAGCTAACCGAATCGGATTTGGTTACAGTATTCAACAACTGGGATACGGTTAAAGACCTCGAGAATAAGACTGTTACCGAGTAAACTTTCCAATAACTCTCCACAAAACCGGCACCCTGCCAGTTTTTTTATTGTTAATAAGGTTCAGCAGCGTGTATAGGGCAATGGTAAAAAGCCAAATGGCAATTATATTGAACCATATAGTTTTGATATACTGCCCGTTGAAGTACTTATAGGGTGCGTACAGCTGTGCGCGGCCAAAGGGATGGTCAGGTAACATGTAAATGGGCTCGGTTTTCTGAATCAACCTATTGTCGGTTTCGAGGTATTTTGTAACCTCGTTGCTCCTTAGCACCCACTCGGCTAAAGCAGTGTTATGGTTTCCTTGTTTCAGCTTGTAAACGCCATCGTCGCCAAGCTTGCCCTTAAGAACCAGGTAAACGCTATCGCGTTTGGCAGTGGCGGCACGCTGCTGCTCCTGAAAAAGCTTTTTGATGTAAAGTAGGTAACCATTCAGCTCAAAAGCAAGCTGGTCGTAAAGCTGACCCTTTTTTAGGTCTACCAGTAACTCAAACTGAGGTACATCGTCGGATTGGGCAAGGTGTTCAATTTCATTGGCAATAAAGCGCAAATGGCGCGATATATCGGCACTCCTATCTTCATCAAGGTCATCGAGCCTCACGCATTCCTCAAGTTTAACCTGCAGGCGGGGAATAAGAAACGACGCCCTAAAAGCAGCACGGCTAAGCTGCATCTCGGCATCAAAGAAATTCTTTTCGTAACGGTTGTCCACGTACTGCGTTACCGCAAGCGCCTCGTAGGCCCATCGCGATGTCATAACATCGCCAATAACCGGAACGTAAACTCTGCGAGTGAGCGATGAGTTTAGGTTATCGAAATCAACCACCGTTCCGCTTAAAAGGATTTGCGGCACAAGCAGCAACGGTATGGTAATATATATGGCAACAACCGATTTCATCACTGAGCTGATTATCAACCCGAGCATATTGGCAAAGCATGCCGAGCTGAAAAGCACCAACCAGTACTTGAGCGTTAAACCTTTAACTCCAATAATGGTAAGACTCACCCCTACAAACAGTAGCATTTGAATGGCCGAAAGACCAAACAGGTAAAGAACCTTTGAGTTGATGTAGCTGAAGCGGCTCAAGTTAAGAAACGACTCACGCTCCAGAATGCGGCGGTCGCCAATTATCTCCTCAGCGCTAACACTAAGGCCCAGAAAGAGCGAAACTATCACGCTCATAAATATAAAAGCGGGTATGTTACGGTTTGCCGCAAAAATGTAATCGTTGCCTGGCGAGTACTTAATAAAGAAGGAAAGGATAAGCCCCAGAACAACGGGTTCCAGGATATTGAGCAACATGTATTGCCTGTTGGCAAGCTTTGATAGCAGGTTACGCTTGGTAAATACGTTTAGCTGCTTTATTACGTCGGGTAACCGAAACTTACCCTGGGGTAATGCCGTTTTCCCCTCAATCTCAATCACTTTGGGCTGAATCGATTCACGGTAGAGCCTATACCACTCCTCGGGCGATACCTTACGGTTTACAGTAAACGAACCGCTCCTATCAACCTGACGCTGCTCAATAATATCGAGTATATCCTCAGGGTTAACCCTTTTCCTTTGCACTGCTGATGTCACCAGGTTGCCAACCCTAGCCGATTTCTCCCTAAAGTAACCAACCGCCTCGGTTGGGTTGCCCACATAAACCGGATACCCGCCTTTATCCAAAACCCATAGCCTATCGAACATTCTGAAAAGCCTTTCGGAGGGTTGATGTATATTTACCACAACCAGCTTGCCGGCATCGGCAAGGTTGCGGAGCAGGTTAAGTACCATAACCGAATCGTTGGACGATAGGCCGCTGGTGGGCTCATCGAGGAAAAGCACCGCAGGCTCGCGTAGCAGCTCAAGCCCAATGTTTAGCCTCTTGCGCTGCCCTCCGCTTATAACCTTATCCAGAGCATTCCCTACCTTTAAATTCCTAATTTCCCATAAATCCAAGCTTTTTAAAGTAGAATCCACAAGCTCCCTAACCTGCTTACGGCTATAGTTGCCAAAGCAAAGCCTTGCATTAAAAAGCATGTTCTGGTAAACGGAGAGGTTATCAATAAGCAAGTCGTCCTGGGGTACAAAGCCAACAACACCCATCAGCTTATGCGACTCGTTATGAACGTCGTAGCCGTTAATCAGCACTTTGCCCCTATGGGGCTTAAGCTTGCCCGACAGGAGGTTCAGTAGGGTTGATTTACCCACCCCGCTACCGCCAAGTATTCCCACTACCCTCCCCGACTCCTCAACGGTACTAAAGGGCTTAATGCCCTGGTTGCTTCCGGGAAAAGTAAACTCAAGATCCTGAACAACCAATTTAACCGGCTGAACGCCGCTACCCAGCAAGCGTATACGTGTTATATCGTCGTATCGGATTTGCTCACCATTGCTAAGCGTAATGCTTGAACCCGGCTTAAAACAGTACGAACGTCCAGCTATAAGTGGTTCATCTTCAATCAAAACCTGTCTATCGCCATGGTACTTAACTATGTAACAGCCTATGCTATGGAAGTAGGCAAAAAGTAGATTGCCTCCAAGTCCAGTACGTTTCTCGCATAATGCTTTATCAAGTTCTTGGGTAGGGGAATTTTCATCGTATAGGAAAATCATCCTATTGCTATTGTTTTGCTCCCAACCCTCAAGAACATCTTGTGAAATAAAAGAATTGCCTGGAAGCTGAAATTGATTAGCGGATGGGCCAAAGCTTAGGAAATGGTACAGGCAAATTGCATCCTCTGGCTGAATGCCAATTACATTCCATGCGGTAAAAAGCTTTTGATGCCCAGATTCAGGATACGAAGAGAGTACATGGTAAAATGCTATGGCCAATTCAATACGCTGTTCGGTGGTCATCGTTTCGCAGGGCAAACCGGCATCGTGTTTAAGATTACCGCTAACGAAACTCTCTGAGCTAATGATACTATCGAACTGCTTAAGAAGCTCCTCTCCATTAACATCAAAATCGGGTGATGAAAAGAAGCTTTGAATAATGCTCCGGCATTGCTCAATATCCCAGTCCTTGCGAGTTAAATCGGCTAGCGTATCGATAAGTCCTATGGCAATATTCTTATCCAAACTCTTTTTGCAATTTCTTTCTAACTAATTAGATAGTTTAAAAAGTTAAAAGTTACACGAAAAAAATAAAAAAACGCACCTTTTTGGGGTGCGTTTTAATGATGGTTTATAAAAATGAATTATACCAAGGCATTACGAACCTTTGTAATTTCTTCCATTAGCTTTTGAAACTGATCGTTGGTCAATTTTTCACCCTCAACCTTATTGTAAATAGCCTGAATGGGGGCAAGCATATCCATCAGTTCCTTAACCTCAGGAATATCTACACGGGGAGTCATGAGCTCCATCAGCTTGCCAAGTGGGGCTTTTTGGTTTGCAAGGATTTTGATAAACTCAGTGTTGTCGCGACTTGTCAAAGCAATCTGCGATGTGATATAAACACCCTCAATCCAGCTACCAGCAACTACCAAAAGCGAGAGGCTTTCCTTTTGATTTTGAACCAGGGTGCGGTAGGTTTCATAGTAGGAATTGGTAAAAATAACTATCAATGAATCCTTATTGTCGATATTCTTTTCAACATTTAATGCCAGTTCAGGGGTAAATCCGGCATTTATGTTAAGCTCCTCTACAAGCTGTTTACAAACCTTAAGGAAATTCATGGTTTCCTGTTTCATCTGGTAGGTTGTTGAGTAGGCAAGGTCAGCACCGTAAATACCCAGGTTAACGGCCTTAGCCTTTTCGGTCATGTATTTCCCAACATTATCAACCGGGTTACAAATGCCAATAATAAAACTTGCTCCGGCCTTATTAATCATTTGAATTACTTCAAAAGAGGTTGGAATTGGATAGCTGGTTACTTCCTGAAAAGCTTGCTCCTTTGACTCGGCTTGTAGTTCTTCGGCTTGCTTTGCCTGCTTATTGCCACAGCTGAAAAAAACTGTTGCCAGCATGGCTAACGTAAGAACTCGTAGGGTGTTAGTGTAGTTTTTCATATTTATAAATGTTTAAAGGTTAAACTATTTAGGTTCAGCAAAAAACATGACATAAACAATAACCACAATTGCTTTAATATGTTTGAACCAGTATAACCGGCAAAGGTTTAAAGCAACCGAAACCCTAATTTGGTTTTTGTAAATTTACTAAAAACAATAATAACAAAAGAAAAACACTTAAAAAAGTTAGCAGAATTTAAGGGAAGGTGTCATTATGCTTATGTAAACTGCTAAAATTGCTACAGAATTACCCTATCTAAATCCTTCGACATCTTATTCATTAGGGCATAAAGCTCCCTGAGCCGTAGGAGTAACTGATTGGTTTCCTCAACCTGATCGGGTTTGAGCTTACTCAGCTCATCGGTTAGCTTGCTAATGGCCAGCTTCAGCACTTTGCTTTTGTAAACCATTATAGCCTTGGGTATGGCTGTTTGTAGAAAATCGGGGCTTTCAGTAACCTCGGCCTTGTGTTTTTCCCAAATCCGGCTAAGCACGTATTTTTCGGTAAGTAAATCCACGGCCATTTGGCTAATTTCAGGATCGGTGTGGTTAATAAAAAATCGGTTATCGACCTCAACGTTTGTTTCCAGCAAACGCACGTATTCATCAAAAACCTTTTTGTAAATCAAATTCTGAAACTCTAAATCATCGTTAAGAATCTCATCAATGATATACTGAGCAGCAGTAATAGTGATAAGCTCATTGGTTTCCTCCACCTCCTGGCTAAATAGCACTTGGTTTCCGCTATTCAGCAGAAACCGTACAATCTCCTTTTCCTGCTCCTCGCAGCTAATTCCTTGAACAAAAGCAGGAATTTTGGGTGTTTCGTGTTCCCTGACCGCCTCGGTGCGTTCACGCTGGAGCAGCTGCTCCATTCTGCTCCTACGCAGCTTGCCAACCTCGGAGTAAAGCACATCCTCGCCAATATCCATTAACTTGGCGCACTCCTTGATGTAAACCGCCCGAATCACCTGGTCGGGTATGGCACTTATTGAGCGTACAATATCGGTAATAAGATTAGCGCGTTTAATGGGATCGCTCTTGGCATCATCGAGCAGAAGGCGGGTCTTGAATTTGATGAAATCGGTTTCGTTTTGGTTGATGTACTCCAGCACCTCCGAGGCGTTATGGGAACGGGCAAAGCTGTCGGGGTCTTCGCCCTCGGGCATAAGCACCACTTTAACGTTAAGCCCCTCCTCCAGTATCATATCGATACCCCTGAGCGAGGCCTTAATGCCGGCGGCATCGCCGTCGTAAAGAATGGTAACGTTTGGGGTAAAGCGCTTTATCAGCTTAATCTGATCCTGCGTAAGCGATGTTCCGGAACTGGCCACCACATTCTCAATGCCAGTTTGGTGCAACGATATTACATCGGTGTAACCCTCTACCAGGTAACACTTGTTCTCCTGGGTGATGGCTTTTTTGGCATGGAAAATGCCATAAAGCACCTCGCTTTTATGGTAAACCTCGCTCTCGGGGCTGTTAAGGTACTTAGCCGTTTTTTTATCGGTTTTAAGTATTCGCCCCCCAAAACCAATAACCCTGCCACTTATGCTGTGGATTGGAAACATCACCCTACCGGCAAAGCGATCAAAGGTGCTGCCGTCGTCGCGCTTTATGGTAAGTCCGGTTTTAACAAGGTAGTCGAGCTTGAAACCATCGCGAAGTGCGCTTTGGGTAAAGGCATCGCGCTGGTCCAAACAGTAACCCAGCTGAAACCTCTCAATGATATGGTCCTTAAATCCCCTCTCGCGGAAGTAAGCCATGGCAATGGTTTTGCCATCGGAATGCTTATGCAGCATATCGGAAAAGTAGCGCTGGGCATACGAGTTGATAACCATTAGGCTCTCGCGCTCGTTCCGCTTCTCTATCTCCTCGGGGGTAACCTCTTTCTCTTCAATCTCAATGTGATACTTCTTGGCCAGGAACTTAAGAGCCTCCACGTAGTTAAGCCGCTCATGCTCCATAATGAAATTGACCACATTCCCACCCTTGCCACAGCCAAAGCACTTGAAAATACCCTTTGCCTGACTCACGGTGAACGAGGGCGTTTTCTCATTATGGAATGGACAAAGGCCTAGGTAATTAACCCCGCGTTTCCGAAGGGTAACGTATTCCTTTACCACCTCAACAATATCGGCTGCTGCCAGTATTTTATCAACTGTATGCTGGTCAATCATTTAGCAATACATTTTTGGCCTTTTTCTTTTGTAAAGATAGTGTAAGTTGATTTTATGGCTCGATATTTTCAGGGTATGTTTATGAACAGTTACAGCAAAGTGATTAACTAAAGGTGTTAATAAGTGGGTTTTCGTTGTTAGTTGATTTTTACTCGTTTTTTAGGTACATTACTTCTCACACTTATTTATCGATGAGTTAACAACCATATTGATTATCTTTGTGGTTAAATGCAATAAGTATGTGGAATATAAGTATTGAAACGGTAGCATACATTCTAATCATTGGGTTACATCTGTTTACTTTTTTTGATGTGCTGAAAAACCTGAAAAAGCAGAGGACTCCCATAATTGTTGTTTTGGCATTTTTCCCGCCAATACTAGGCCCTGTAATCTATTTTTTGATTAAGAGTTGGAAACCCAGGCAGCCACGGACATTCATGGAGAAAAAGCGTAGATTTTCATAAAAACGAAAAAACCGCCACGGGAAACGTAGCGGTTTTGTGGTAATATCAAAGTAAATTTAGATATGGATTGCTTCGCCGTAAGCAGCAGCTGCGGCTTCCATAATTGCCTCGCTCATGGTTGGGTGCGGATGTATGCTCTTGATTAGCTCATGACCAGTGGTTTCGAGGTTGCGTGCCACAACCATTTCGGCTATCATTTCGGTTACATTACCACCTACCATGTGGGCGCCAAGCAATTCACCATACTTGGCATCAAATATGAGCTTCACAAAGCCATCGCGGTTACCGGCTGCAGTTGCCTTACCCGAGGCTGTAAAAGGAAACTTGCCCACCTTAATCTCGTAACCAGCATCGCGGGCTGCTTTCTCGCTCATACCTACGCTCGAAACCTCAGGCGTGGTGTAGGTGCAACCGGGAATGTTGCTGTAGTTTATTGGATGGGGGTTAAGCCCGGCAATCTTTTCAACGCAAACAATACCCTCGGCGGAAGCAACGTGGGCTAATGCAGGACCCGGCACTATATCGCCAATGGCGTAAATGCCCTCAACGTTGGTGCGGTAGAACTCGTCAACCTTAACCTTGCCCTTGTCCAGAATAATACCCAACTCCTCAATACCTATTCCCTCAAGGTTGGGCGTAATGCCTACGGCCGAAAGCACAACCTCGGCCTCAACCACCTCAGGGCCCTTTTTGGTTTGGATGGTAACCTTACATAGTTCGCCCGATGTATCGACCGCCTCAACCGACGCTTCGGTTTTAACGGTTATGCCAGCCTTTTTGAAGGCGCGCTCAAGGGTTTTACTTACCTCCTCGTCCTCCAGGGGAACAATATTGGGCATATACTCAACCAAAGTTACCTTGGTGCCAATTGCGTTGTAAAAGTAAGCAAACTCACTGCCAATAGCACCTGAACCAACAACCACCATGGAGGCCGGTTGTTTGGGTAAAGTGAGAGCCTGACGGTAGCCAATTACCTTCACCCCATCCTGTTTTAGGTTTGGTAGCTCGCGCGAACGCGCACCCGTGGCAAGTATGATGTGTTTTGCAGTGTAGTCGGCTTGTGTACTATCGGAAGCGGTTACTGTTACGGTGTGGTTATCCTTTAGCTTACCAAAACCATTAATAACAGTGATGTTATTCTTTTTGAAAAGGAATTGTATTCCCTTGCTCATGGCATCGGCCACACCGCGGCTACGAGCAATCATTTTTTCAAAATCGGGTTTTACATCGGCTGCCAACACTCCATAATCGGCAGCATGCGATGCATACTCAAAAACCTGTGCGCTCTTAAGTAACGCTTTGGTGGGGATACAGCCCCAGTTCAGGCATATACCTCCAAGGTTTTCCTTTTCCACCACAGCCACTTTCATGCCTAGCTGGCTTGCTCGTATTGCGGCCACATAACCTCCGGGGCCGCTTCCAATTACTATAAGGTCGAAGTTCATAGAGTCAAATTTTTGTTTGTCAAAATTACAATAACAAATGGAATGGGAAAATGTTAGATGTCATACATCGCATTAATAGTTCACTAATATCATTGTTCATATAATATTTGGGCATTATCAGATTGATTTCGATTAATACAAGTGCTGCTAATCAATATAAACATGATGAGTTATAAAAAAACAGAAACAATTTGGGAAACCTATTCGTAAATGAACTAAAACTGCAGATTTTATGCGAGATAAAATATCCATTGCCCTATCGAGTTTTCAGGGGAGCGCCAATTGCGCACAGTCTGTATTGCTTGCATTTGCCACTGACGAGGGGTTAACTACCGAGCAATGCTTGAAGCTAGGTGCTGGACTGGGTGGGGGTATTGGTCATAAGCAACATGTGTGCGGAGCAATTAACGCAGGGGCAATGATTATCGGATTAAGGTTTGGCAATAGTAACCTGAACGATTCCGACTCCAAGCAAAAAGCAACCACACTTGTGGCCGAGTACATGGATAAATGTGCCAAACGATTAGGGTCAACCGATTGCTGCAGAATACTAGGAATAGATTTGAACAACCCCGAAGCAAAACAAAAGGCCCGCGATGCAGGCCTGTTCGATATGGTGTGTGGCAATGCCATTAAGGTTGTTTGCCAGCTGCTGGAGGAGGATTACCGTAAGGTTTAACAATTTACACTTTCAGTGTAAAAATCCGCTGCCTTACCAATTGAATCCCTTTTGCAATGTGGTAGAAAGCCATCATGGTAATAATGATTGTTGCACCCGAGGGAACATTCAACCTGAACGAGATAGCTATACCCGCAACAATCGAAAAAAGGCTGATTAAGGCCGATAACACAATTATCCTTCTAAACCGATGGGTTACTATATTGGCTATGTTTGCAGGTATGGTTAGCAGCGATATGATTAGAATGATGCCCACAGCTCTTATGGCAAAAACTATTGAGAGAGCAATGAGAACAGCCAACGAGTAGCTAATGAACTTAACCGGGACATTCTGTGTTTTGGCAAAATCGCTATCGAATGCCACAAAAAGAATTGGGTAGTAAAAAGCCACAAAAAATACTAGCGTAAGCGTGGCAAGTATCAGCAGCAGTAATATATCGGTTTGGGAAATGGTTAGTATGCTTCCGAACAGGAACGACATTAGGTTTGGAGCATAACCCGGCGTTAGGAAAACAAAAAGAATACCTACAGCCATGCCAAACGACCAAAGCATCCCTATTGCCGAATCCTCACGCAGCGTTCGCCCCTGCGATAAGTACTCAAGCCCCAGTGCCGAAAATACTGAAAAAACAGTAGCCCCTAGGATGGGGTTTAGCCCAAAATACCAAGCTATACCAATACCACCAAAGGAGGCATGGGTAATGCCACCGCTCAGAAAAACCAATCGCCTAACCACAATGTACGAACCAATGAACCCGGTTATTACCGAAAGCAGGAATGCTGAAATTATTGCATTCTGAATAAATGCATACTGAAAGAACTGTTTAACGGCCTCAATCATAACAGGGATAATTAGTGATTGTGATTATGTTGATTTTCTTTACCATGATCGAGCAGAACGGTATGGGGAACCGGACCATGAGCAATAATTTGGATTGGGCAATTATAGGCTGCAAGCTGCTCGTTGGTAATCTGGTTCGATTGGTGGTAAAAGAGTGTACCGTTAACGCAAGCAATGGTTTTAACATACGAGGTTATAGTACCCAAATCATGCGATACCATTACAATAGCCATTCGCTCGTTTAGCTTGCGAAGCATCTCGTAAAGCTCCCCCTCAAAGTTGCTATCCACGTATGTGTTGGGCTCATCCAGGATAAGCACCTGTGGGGCCGATATCAATGCCCTGCAAAGCAATGCCCTTTGCAGCTGACCACCCGAGAGCTGCCCTATACTTTTATTCTGAAGGTTCGCAATTCCTACCTGTTTCATCAGGTCAAGGGCAACACCCTTTTGTTGGCGGCTGTAGCCGCCAAAAATCCCCTTTTTCTCCAAAAGCCCCGATAGCACTACTTCCCTTACGGATATGGGAAAATTTTTATCAATCTGGCTTGCCTGTGGCAGGTAGCCAATTAGTGAACCGTTTCCCTTTGTGTGGTAAATAACCTCTCCGGTAAAGGGTTTTAGCTGACCTATTAGTAGTTTTATTAGGGTTGTTTTCCCTCCACCATTCGGGCCAATTATACCAATAAAATCGTTAGTGTTGATGGCGAGGTTAACATTACGCAAAACAATGTTTTTACCGTATCCAGCTGTAACGTTAACCAGCTCTATCAGCTTGTCGGTTTGGTTTGTCATTTTACATTACCTGCAATTGCGTTAGCAATAAAAATCATACTCTCAGCCCAGTTTTCCTGAAGCGGATCAACCTTAACCACTGTACCGCCAAGCTCATTGGCAATGGTTTGAGAGTTGTGCGTATCGAACTGGCTCTGCGATAGAATGGTTGTGATACCCTCGGCACGGCAGCGCTCAACCAGCTCCATCACCCCTTTGGCCGATGGGCTTTTCCCTTCGTGCTCAACGCTTAGCTGGGTTAACCCGTAATCGCGGGAAAAGTAACCTAAAGCTGGATGGTATATTACAAAGGTTTTACGCCCGGAACCTGCCAGAATACCCCTAACCTCATTATCAACCGAATCGATATGGGCAACCAAGCGGTTGAGGTTGGCGTTGAACTCGCTTTCCCTCTCGGGGAAAAGTGCGGTTAGGCTTTGGGCTATGGATTTAGCCATTACCCTTGCATTGGCAGCCGACATCCAGGTATGGGGGTCAACGGCATGGTTATGCCCCTGATGGCTTTCGTGATTGTGGTTGTGCTCACATTCACCCTTAATCAGCTCAAGGCCCTGCGACAGGTCGATATACCTGAATTCTGCATTATCCTTTAGTTTTTGCTCCATTCCCTTCTCAAAATCGAGTAGCCCTATGGAAAAGTAGCCTTTAGCCTGTGTAAGCTCAGCCATTTGCTGAGGGGTTGGCTCAAACATCTCAGGGCTGCTGCCAGGAGGAACAAGTACTTTAACCTGAAGGGAGGAATCGGCAATCTTTTCAACAAAGTATTTTAGTGGCAGTATGCTTACCACTACTGTTGGCTTACTGGTGTCTGTAGTTTGGATATCACAACCAGTAAGTAATGTCAGTACTGAAAGCGTTGCAATAGTTATGTATCGAGAAACCATAGCAAATATTAGTTTGATGATAAAGTTACACAATTATAGTAGCATTAAGTAACCACAATCATTGGAATTTGTTTAAAATGTTTTTCTAATTAGCGAATCTGCTCTAAATCAATTAAATTAAAAGATACCATGTTAAATATTGCCAATTTTAAATGTTAAACAATCGCTACTAATAAACTGAATAGTAAAAAGCAAAAACCAACACAAAACTTTACTCCAAATTCGTCATCTGATGCAAGTTTTAAGAACATTTTTTACTCTATTATTTTTTGTCTATTCCAACAAACTCAGAATTATTACAAATCATACCCGCTAAAATCACGCGCTTAACGGCTCGCGTTTAACGATTTAACTCGTAATAGAGATTTCTCGACGAGCTCGGAATGACAATAGGTAATAATTAGATTCCGTTTAACGGCTCACGATTAACGATTCATGCACTTCTTTTAACTTCCTCTAACTTCCTGACATTCTCTAAAAAACTCGTTTAACGGCTCACGGCTCACGTTTAACGTTTTAGCTCAATTGAGATTCCTCGACATAGTCTATCCCGATATATCGGGACTTGGAATGACAATAGGTAATAATTTGATTTCGTTTAACGGTTCACGGTTCACGTTTAACGAACAAAACTCCCTCCAATTCTACATTCCGAGTATTCCGTTTCATTCCGCCTCATTCCGCCTCATTCCTCAAGAAATTAGCCCAGCTAAATTTGATAATTCATAGCACATAGGTTCATTTTTATCAAATTCCTTTGCATAATGCTGTAATCTTTAGTAATTTGCTCACGAATCATTGTGTTACCATGAGGGCAAAAGTCGTATCAATCACCCTATTAGCGCTAACCTTTGCATTTTTTACGGTAAATGCAAGTGAGCGCGATAGCTTACTTAACCTTCTTTCGGCCTCAAAGGGTAAGGATAAGGTTGAAATCCTTATAAAGCTTACCGAGGCAACCTCCGGCACCGACGAGGCCATTAAGTATGCCGATGAGGCCATTGTGGCTGCGCGCAAAATAAACGATGAGCTGCTTGCAAAAGCTTACCTGAATAAGGGCTACGCCCTATCGGAAAACTACCAGGATAATGATGCCATTGAGTACTACCGCAAAGCGCTTGAGATGGCGCAAAAGAATGGCTTTAAAAGTTCGATTCTGGAGGCCTATAAGGGAATTTCTACATCGTACTTCTATATCGATTCGTTTGGGGAGTCGCAAAGGTATGCCAGCCTGTTGCTTCAACAAGCTCTTGAGCTTGATAGCCTTAGGTACCAGGCATACGCATACTTCAGGCTAGGGAAAATACTTCAGGAACAGGGCAAAAACGATTCAGCCCTACATTACATTCGTCGCTCCCTGGGGTTAAGGGAAAAACTTGGCGACTGGAAGGAGATAGCCCTTACCTACAATGGGCTTGGGCGTATTTACTTTGACCTTGCCCAGTACGATAGCGCAATATGGTGCTACAGCAAGGAGGTAGAGCTTAAGGAGCAAATGGGCGACCAACCTGCCTACCTTGCCATTGCCTACCTCAACATAGGGAGAACTCACATTGCCATAAGTAACTTTCAGCTTGCCCTTGAGCAGTACCAAAAGGCACTCCGTACTTTTGAAAGCATAAACCACCAGGAAGGAATAGCCACCTGTAACTCGGGGTTGGGTATGATTTACGAGAATCTATCGCAAAGCATTCTTGCCACCGACGAGAACGAGGCCAACTACCTTAAAGCACTGGGCTACCATAAAACAGCTCTTGAACTATTCCATAATCTGCAAAAGAAAAAGGAGGAGGGCCAAACCCTTCAGAATATTGGCAATGTTTTTTCGCGATTAGCCACTAACCGTTATGTTGCCCGCTTTGGCGAAATGTGGGAAGACTCCCTTTACAAGATTAAGCAAACCGAAATTCTTGCCTCGTTCGATAGCGCAAGGCATTACTACAATAAAGCCCTTAGCATTTTTGAAGAGCTGCATGAGGAAGGCGAGATAGCCAAGGTAAACACCAATATTGGCAGCATTTACAGCTGGGCTCGCGACTGGGAAAAGGCAAACACCTATATCAACCGTGCTCTGCAACTGGCACGAAAAAATAATCTGCTTTACGAAACCACAGCAGCCCTTTACGCAAAGGGCGAGAGCCTATTCCGTCAGGGACGATTCGATGAGACTGAAATTGTATTCATTGAATGTTCCAGACTATCGGAAAAACTTGGGTTAAAGGAAACTCTACGTTACAGCTACGAGCGCCTATCGAAGCTATACGAGCATCGTGGCGATTTGGTACGCGCATATGCATACTTTAAACAAGCGGTCAAAATAAAGGATGAAATTTTCAGTGAAAAGAGCCAGAGGGTGATGGCCGAAATGCAAACCAAGTACGAAACCGAAAAGAAGGAACAACAGCTTGTTTTGATGAAGAATAAGGATGAACTCCAAAAGTCGATAATCCAGCGTCAAAAGCTAATGATTATTGGCGCTATTGCCGGTTCGTTCCTTATACTCATGGTTGCCCTACTCATGTTCAAGATGTTCCGCGATAAGCAACGCGCCAATATTATTCTGGAAGAAAAAAATGCGCTGATTACCCGCCAGAAACAGGAAATTACCGATAGCATTAAGTATGCCAGCCGCATTCAAACAGCTGTTTTGCCTACATCGGCTTTAATCTCCGATGTGCTCCCCGACCACTTTGTGCTTTTCCTGCCCCGCGATATAGTTAGCGGTGACTTTTACTGGATGACCCGTAAGAACGAGAAAATTGTACTGGTTGCTGCCGACTGTACCGGACATGGTGTGCCCGGTGCGTTCATGAGCATGCTGGGTGTATCGTTCCTTTACGAGATTGTAAATAAGGAAAGCATACTTCAACCAGCCGAGATACTTAACAACCTCCGTAACCACATTAAAACAACCCTAAGCCAAACCGGTAAGATAGAGGAGCAAAAGGACGGAATGGACATTTCGCTTTGCGTAATCGATAAGCAAAACCAAAAACTGGAGTGGGCTGGCGCCTACAATCCGCTTTACCAAATAAGTAATGGCGAACTTATTGAGTATAAGGCCGATAAAATGCCTGTTGCTGTTCACATCAACGACTTCAACTTGTTCACCAATCACGAAATTGAATACCAGCCCGGCGACGCCTTTTACATGTTCTCCGATGGATACGCCGACCAGTTTGGCGGTACCGATGGAAGAAAATTCATGCTAAAACGCCTCAAGGAAACCTTACTTAGCATCTGGGAAAAGCCAATGGCTGAACAAAAGGAAATACTTCATAAGATTCACATGGATTGGCGCGGTGAGCAAAACGACCAGGTTGACGATATACTGATTATTGGGTTCAGAGTTTAGCTGACCACTCCACACTCTCCATCTCCCTATAGAACAGGAGCAAATCCCTTGTCCTGAGCGTTTGTAATGGTTTATAGCCCATGCAGGCCAAAAGGCTTTTTGACTGCTCCTCAACTGGTTGTCTGCCGTAGTACCTTTCCGCAGCAAAGTTCATATACTTCAATAGCATAAAGGCATCGAACCAAAGGAAGAATCGTTTTTTAAACGTTTTAGCCGATGATGCATTGGATTTTACATTTTCAATGGCTCTGGCAGCATCAACCTGAAAAAGAAAATCACTCAAAGGATAAGCCAGCAATTCAATAAACCTTTCGATTTGATTACCACTGTAATTGTATAGCGTAGTAACATTCTGAAACAGCGGTTCAAGGTTAAGAAACGATTCAAGGTGATAGGTAGATATTGGCTCGCGGCTGTAAACCAGCTTACTCATTGCCCTGCCCGTTCCAAAGGGAACCCTGTTCGAGGGTCTTGGCGAAGGGTAAACGCAGGTGGTGTTAAGTTCCCGGAAGTGTCCATGGGGAATAATCTTTTGAAGAAAGTAAAAATCCTCCCCTGCCTGATGGCGATTCATTCCGCCAAATTTTACGTATGCTTCAGCACTGCAAGCCATTGATGAACCTACTGTATGGTAGGCAAACGGAAAACCAATAAAACGCGAAGCCTGATTATAGTACCGGAGGTGTAGCTCATAGGCGGTAATGCCTTTGTATATCTCCGCAGGAAACTCATCGCCTGAAAGAGGATGTTCAAAGCGAACTGAACATGCATGGGTTTTTGGGTATTGCATCCACAGCTCATAAAGTTCCGCAAGGTAGTTTGGCATGCACTGTGAGTCGGCATCAAAACAGGCTATGATTCCCTGTTTCGTACCAACGGTAAGCAGCCTAAAAGCCGCCTCGTCCATACCAATCTGCCGGGCATATCCAACACCAGCCTGTTTGCGCGGTAAATTGAATGCCTTAACGGCATGAAATCGCAACCGCTCGCAACCCCATAATCGGTTCGCCTCATCAATGTCTTTGACTGCTTTATTGGAATTCTCCAACACATCATAATGTACCCCTTCGGGATGATTTACTACAACTATTACCTCAACATCGCAGGCGGGTAAATTGCAACCGGCAATCGACCCCAACGATTCTATTAAGCTAGGTTCATTGTAACAGGGAATAACAACACAAATCCCAAGGTTAACCGAAGGGTTAACATCAATTTTAGGCGAAAAACCCTTTTTGGTGAAGTATTTTACCCACATGGCGTTGCAAAAATAGCGAAACCCTTTCTCATGAAAAACATTCGAAAGGGTTTCGGGTTGGTTTAGGTTTAGTATAGGTGGGTATTTATTTCTTTTTATCAGCAGCGTACTTTTTGTTCAAACCCTCAAGTACTTCCTTGGTAATATCGTTAGCGGGATTCCCGTATAATAGCGGGCCACCAAAGGTGTTACTGAGAATTAAATGGTAACCCTTATCGGCGTTGTACTCCTTAAGGTACTCAATGATACTGTTGTGAATCAACCGAAGCTTAACCTGTTCTTCTTCGGCAAGCTGCATGCGCATCTCATCGCGAAGCTGGTATAGCTGCTGCTCTTTAGCGGCAAGGTTAGTTTGAAGCTGCTGAGCCTCGGAGCGGGTCAATAAACCCTTTTGAACCTTATCCTGAAAATCGTAGGCTTCCTTCTCAAAGCTTCGCGATTTTGCGTTAAGGTCTGCCTCTTTCTTTCTACCGCTTTCTTCAAGTTCTTTTTTCATGTCGAAGTACATATCGTAGCTATTCATGAGGGTGTCCATGTTAACCCATGCGGCAGTAAATTGTTCCGTTAATACGGCATTCCCTTCGGTTCCTTTCACATCACCTCTTTTGCTACCCATAGTAAAATGGAGAACAAAAAGAACAACAATGGCAACGCCAAACAGAATGTTGATTATTAGGTTTGTTTTCTTCATAATTAATTGATATTACTGATTAGTATATTTCAAGTTATTCAAAACGCACATTAAATCAAACATCCACAAACATACTCACGCAAATATAAATGAAAATGAAACATAACAAAATATTTCAGCCAGTTTTTTCCCATTTAAAACGATTATTCCAATAATCCTTCGTCGCGGAAAAGTAATAAAATTGATGAGAAAGGAACAACCACATACTTCTCGCTGTTGAACTCAACCTCAATAGCATTTTCGTGGAGGTAAACGGCCAGGTCGCCCACCTGCGCTTGTAGGGGAAAGTACTTAGCATCGTTCCTACTCTTTTTCCAAGGCTCATCGGCCTCAGTAAACATGGGGATTGGGTATCCGGGTCCAACCTTTACCACATAGCCGCTGTGGGCCTTTTGCTTTTCCTGAACTCCTGGAGGTAGCAAAAGCCCAGCCTTAGTGCGTTCATCGGGGTTTTTGGGCTTAATCAGAACCCTATCGCCTACTACAATAATACTGTCAAAATCTTTGGGATCGAATGAAAGTGACATATTACTCATTGTTTATCACAGCAAAATTATCGTTTTGTTTTTAAATGTACGTTTTTTGTACTTAGATTTAGTTATTCTATCCACAAAATTATGATGTGTGTTATTAGCTTATTGACTTGCACACTGTATATTACTATCTTGCAACTGACAACCATTACAACATTTATGGGTTCTATAGAAATTTTCAACAGCCATTATGCGGTAGGGATATACAACCCCGAAAAAAAATGCGTTGAAGTTACATGGCACGGGAATCAAACCATTGAGGAGTACAAAGCGCTTTTTGAAGCACTTTTGGAATTCCAGCGTAACTCCGGATTAGAGATAAAAGGGTATCTTTCCGACATACGAGACCAGGGTGTAGTAAACCCCGACAGCCGAAAATGGTTTGAGCAGGTAGCGCTACCACAGGCTATTAACCAGGGCTTAAAATGGGCTGCAGTTGTTTTCGATGGGAATACATTCAAGCGTTACTACCTGAACCTTATCCTTCAGGTAGCAAACATTTATGGATTGCCCCTAAAATTTTTCAATTCAAAGGAGGATGCCTATAAATGGGCTGAAACACCCAATCTCAAATAGTTTACAACTAATCATATTGACCCTTCCCTTTAACCCAAGTGTCATGATTTAACATATTCAACCTGACTAATTTTTAGAAGTTTGAGTCGGCATGAGTCGGAATAGACAGTATATGATGGAGTTAGAGAAAGTTAGAGGATTTCGTCAATTGATTATTTCAATTGACGAATCGACTAAGAAATATAATCATTCCTAGACTCCGGAATGAAAGATTATGAAAAGTCAGGCTTGCCTCGATAAATCAATAGAAACAACTTGTTTAAATTTTTTTGCGTTTCTATTGAATAATCTCAATTAAAAAAGTTGTAACTTGAATTGTTGTTACAACCAATATGACCCAAGTTCCCGCTAATATCCATGAGGTTCCTTTCGTTCGACTGGCTATACCGTTAATAGCTGGTATCCTTATTCAGTATTACCTAAATCCGCTCAATGCCAATTTGACAATAGGCCTAATATTGATTTTACTATTGCTGTTGATTTATGACCGAATTTTTATCAAATCTTGGGAAAAGCGCTGGATTTTTGGGTTGATTATAAATCTTCTACTCGCACTTTTTGGAAGTTTGCTGGTAACCATAAATAGGCCTGAAACAACCTTTAAATCAAATTCAAACTATAGCATGCTAGTAAGGCTTACTGAGCCACCTGTTACAGGAAGCAATTCAATTAAGGTTAAAGCCGAAATTATCGATATTAAAACATATGCTAATCTTGAATCGCCCAAACCGGTGTTGCTATACTTTTTACTGTCGGATAGTGCCAGCCATGGATTAAATTATGGCGATATATTAGCACTATCGGGAAATCTAAAGGAATTTTCGGAACCACCCAACCCCTTCCAGTTCAACATGAAAAGGTACATGTACCTTTTAGGAATTGTTTACTATATCAGGGTTAACCAGGGTTGCTGGGAAAAAGTTGGAAGTAATCCAAGTAAAATCTTCAAGTTAGCATACATGGCCCAAAGCTATGTAATTGAAACCCTGAAAGGATACGGAATAAAAGGCCAAGAACTGGCAGTAATATCAGCGTTAATGCTGGGGTATAAATCGTTGCTCGACGATGAAATCCGACAGGTTTACTCTTCGGTAGGGGCCATGCATATTCTTGCCGTGTCGGGTTTGCATGTGGGGCTGATTTTTAGCGTGGTGGTAATAATCATCACCCTTTTACCCAAGCGCCGTTACTGGTTGGCAATACGATTGGGTATAGCTCTTACAGTACTATGGGGTTACGCCCTGGTTACAGGGCTTTCACCATCGGTATGTAGGGCTACCATTATGTTTTCTCTCTTTGCCATAGGGCAAACAGCAGGCTTAAAAACCAATAGCTACAACACCCTGGCGGCAGCGGCTTTTTTGCTTTTGGTTAGCAATCCGTTCATGCTATTCAACGTGGGCTTTCAACTCTCGTTTGCCGCTGTTCTGTCTATTGTATTTTTTCATCCTACCATTTACAGTGTTCTTAAACCTAAAAGTAAGCTTGGCGATTATATTTGGTCGCTCTTGTCGGTTTCGGCGGCAGCGCAAATCCTTACCCTACCCCTAACGCTTTACTACTTTGGCCAATTCCCGGTAGTTTTCCTGGTTACAAATCTTATTGCAATTCCGCTGGCAACAATAGCTCTTTACCTATCTTTAATTACGATAGCTTTTTCGTTAATAGAGCAATTGGGCTTTCTGTTTGCTAAAATTCTTGGGTTTGTCACGTGGCTTTTAAATTCGGGGCTTAAGCTAGTTGACACCATTCCCTTTTCCAGCATAAGTTCAATTTACTTTACCAGCTGGCAAGCAATACTGCTTTTGCTTTCAATCCTAATGTTATCGGTATATCTAGTAAATCGATACAGACCTTTTTTGCAATATTCATTAATTTCGCTTATAGGAGTACTTGCCATTAGTGCATTACATTTGGTGAGGGTTAAAAATCAGGCGGAGCTGGTTGTATTTCCGGTACCCAAAAGTTCAGTAATATGTGTAAACAGCAACGGAAACGCTCTATTGGTTCTTTACGATTCAATCGATACCAAGTTTTCAACGGATGGGTACATCAGGAATCGGGCGCTACAAAAAGCCCTTGAAATAAACCTAAACTTTTACCAAGAGCAAGAGCATTCAAACCAACTAAAAATTATCAAAAAATCGGGTTTGGCATTACTTGTTGCTGGAAACAAAACCATTGCATTAGCCTATAACGATAGCGCAAGATTCCTTAAAAGCATAAAGCCCTTAAATGTTGACATACTTATTGCTAATCGCTTTTATAGCAATAGTTTATTAAACATCATAACCCCACAAAAGGTGATTATTGACCCAAGCATTAAATCAGCATACGCTAATCGGCTTTCATCAACACTGATTAAGAACAATATCGCTTTTTACAATACAAGCGTTTCGGGCTTTTTTGAATATAACCTCAACGAAACGAATCCGAAAACCTTTGCATCTCAGTAAGTAATAATTATTTATACTCAGGTACATTTTGATTAAAAAAGATGTTACTTTGCAATTTATTTTTGAATACATAACCTATGTACATTATTGTTGTTGGTGCAGGCGAGGTAGGAACGCACTTGGCCAAAATGTTAGCCAAGGAATACCACGATGTTACAGTGATTGACCCCGATGAGGAGATGCTTAGTCACGTAACAGCCAGTGCCGATGTACTCACCATACAGGGTTCAGCAACATCGATAAAGGTTTTGAAGGAGGCTAACATCAAAAAGGCCGATTTGTTTATAGCCGTTGCACACTCTGAGGAAACCAATATAGTCTCGGCAACCCTTGCCAAAAAGCTTGGCGCCAAAAAGGTAATTGCCCGTATCGACAAGTGGGAATACCTACAACCTAACAACAAGGAAATTTTCCTAAACCTTGGTATCGATTCGCTCATCTACCCTGAAAGGCTAGCCGCCCGCGAAATTATCACCCTGCTTGGCCAAACCAGCTCTACTGAGTTTGTCGATTTCTCCGGCGGAAAGCTTTCGCTCATTGTATTCAAACTCGAAGAGGATTCCCCGGTTGTTGACTATACACTGCTTCAGGCTACCAAGAATACTCAGAATCTGGA
>JAGPEQ010000087.1:0-2621 GCA_018056955.1 Bacteroidales bacterium
CCAAAAAATCCGGCTAAACCGGAAAAGAAACCACCGGTTAGGAATGCAAACGGTGTCCATTTGTTTTGCACTCCCAGTCCAAATGCCAAGTAAACAAAAAGCAGCATCAGCACTATAAATACAATAAACACCACCTTGTACTGCTGCTTTAGGTACGACATGGCACCCGTACGCACGTGCTGTGCAATCTTTTTCATCAGGTCAGTACCCTCATCTTCCCTCATCATCTGCCTAAAAAAGTGGTAGGCAAACGCCAGGGCAATCACCGACGCAATCGGTACAATCCAGAACAAATTGTCAATAATCATAGGTTTAATAATTTAGGTTGTTATTGATATATTTATATAGATAATTTTCATACAAACATTTAGCTAATATACGAAGTGTAATTTAAGGTGAGTATATTCGAACAAAAAAAAGAGGTTGACTTAAAAGTTTTTTCATTAACAAATTTTATTAAAGGATGTTCGTAGAAAGATACTAGAGGTAGGTTTATTAGGATTTAAATTTTGATCTCAATTTCGTTTAGTTACCAAAAGTAAATCTCCATTTGTCAAACTGAATTAGTAGAAGGGTTCAGTGTACAGGGGAAGTAAGGATAAAGGATAAAGGTTAAAGGATAAAGGATAAAAATTTAAAATTTCAGATTTCAGATTCATGATTTAAGGTGGTTTCTTAAACCATCAACTATCAACTATCAACCATCAACTAAATTGATATCACAGTGTAAATCTGCCTAATCTGTGTCATCTGCGTTCCATCTCATTTCACGAACAACGATTCACGAACAACGAACAACGCATCCTGCCCTGTAGGGGCTAAACATTTGTAATTCCATAACTACTCCCATATATATAGCGATGCACGTAATACATTTTCCAAAGAGCAAGGACAAAAAGTTGCATCGCAACAGAAAGGCAATGCAAAGAGCGATTTACACGTTCTTTCTTGTCTTGATACAAGAAAGAACCAAAGAAAATCAAGGCTGAAAAGCCCGACCCGATGGGTGCCCCGTGGGTGGAACTGCCACGCGATACTATTCGCCACGCCTACGGCGTGACTCATGTGGTATCGCTTACTAAGCCCACCGCAACGTTCCACCCCCGACCCATTGTCGGGTCAGGCTTTTATGCCACTGCTTATGCCATTCCTATTGGTCGAGGAATTTTGAAAGTTAAAAGTTGTAGGCTCAAAGAGAAGCTTCGAATGGGCTCAGCATGACAGGGGGAGTTCTAATGCCAAAGGTTTTATCGTTCCAAGGCCTAGTAAATTGGGATTCACCACTACAAATATCTCTAAAAAGCATTGGTTCTAATTTATAAGTCAGCTAAAGAATATTCACAAAAAAAGCATTACATTCATATAAGATGGTAGTATTAAAACAAAAAAAATTAACTTTGCACGGTCGGAAAAAGTCAAATTTCAATATGGACGATTATCACCCTGATAGTTAACCCGGAATAGAGGTAATGTACTATACCTCTATTCTATAAAATTTTGGAGGGATAGTACATGATTTCATTCTGGAAAAGGGACATTGGGTTACATCCAACCGCCGAATGGGAGCCCTACTGCTGGGTAAACGTTGAAAATCCAACTAACGAGGAAAAACGCTATTTGCTCGATGAGCTCGGGGTGCCCGATGCTTTCTATAACGACATTGAGGACGTTGACGAGCGCCCCCGTATTGAGTATGAGAACGGGTGGTTTTTTATTCTGATGCGTTTACCTTATAAGAATACCGATCTGAAAATTCCTTACACCACAGTCCCTCTTGGTATTATTTTTAAGGATGAGGTATTTGTGTCAATCAGTTTCTACCGTTGCGAGGTGATCCCTGATTTCATTCAATTCTCGGTTCGTAAGGGAATTTTAATAAAGGATCATTTCGATCAGGTACTCAGGATAATGCTATCGTCAAGTGTATGGTTCCTGAAATACCTAAAACAGATAAACAACGATATTAAGGAGGCCGAAAACCAGCTTGAACGTTCCATCCGTAACGAGGAGCTACAGGATCTGCTTCGCATTGAGAAGAGTTTGGTGTTCTTTACCACATCGCTAAAGGGCAACGATATACTGCTGCACAGGATAAAAAACCTGCGTAGCTACCGCGATACCTATAATCCGGAACTGTTGGAGGACGTAGAGATTGAGTTACGCCAGGCACAGGAAACTACAAGCGTTTACTCCGACATTCTAAGCGGTATGATGGATGCCTATGCTTCGGTTATATCCAATAACCTAAACATTGTGATGAAGCGTTTAACCTCTATCTCCATTGTGCTTATGATTCCAACACTAATTGCTAGCTTTTATGGGATGAATGTTCCCAATAACCTGGAAAGTCATCCCTGGGCATTTGGTGCTATAGTTATTGCATCGATAACTATATCTGTTTTTGCTTTGTTGATATTCATGCGGAAAAAGTGGTACTAATCAGCGGTTGTTCGGGTAGCCTTATTTACAGCTGAAATAATTTGATCAACCTCAAACGGTTTCTGAATATAACCGCTTACCCATCCCTCGTTAATTGCATGGTATATTTCGGGTGAAATATCGTAGCCTGTTAGGATGAAGCAGGGTATTCCCGGTTTTACCTTTGCTGCCTCACGGGCAAA
>JAGPEQ010000087.1:2721-7794 GCA_018056955.1 Bacteroidales bacterium
GCAAGCAAACCAAGCGATGCCATTTTCTCCGATTGGATTAGGGTTTGCTGAGCGTTCTTTAGTTCTTGTAAGGTTTCTATTAGCTTTTCGCGCTGATTGTAAAGTTCCTCGTTGGCTGAGGTTAGCTCCTCGTTTACTGCCTCAAGTTCCTCAGTACGTTCTTTTACAAGTAGTTCCAAGTGGTTTCTATAGGTTTCAAGTTCCTGTTGGGTTTTCTTTATTTCTGTAATATCGATGGAAATCCCCCTTAACCCAACAACTATTCCGTTATCAACTATAGGGGATGAGTACACAAGAGCAGGGAATCGTTCGCCGTTCCTGCGTTGTGCTGGGTACTCAAGCCCAGGTGCAGTCTCCCCCTGTAGCCGTCGTTTAAAAAGCCTGATAGTTTCTTCCCTAAATTCAGGAACAATGGTTTCAAAAATATTCACCCCTTTTTTAAAGTCCTCATAGGTGTAACCCATACTTTCCAGTCCATACTTGTTCACAAAGGTTACCATTCCGTTTAGGTCAATTTCCCAAATGGATTGGGGTAGGAGTTCGGTAAGTTCACGGAATCGCCGCTCGCTCCGTTCAAGCTTTTCCTGGGCTTGTTTTATTTGGGTGATATCGGTGATGGTTCCTATATAACCATTGATTCCATCGGCATTTTTTTCGGGCAAAGCATTGCCCAGAACCCAAACCACCGAACCATCGGGTTTTAGGAATCGGTATTCGGTTGATGAGCTTTCCTCTAAGTTAACCCTTTCGTACCAACCATCGAGTATCTTTTGCCTATCTTCCGGGTGAACAGCCTTAATCCAGTCATCGCCTTTTGCTTGTTCGGGTGTTAATCCGGATAGTTCGCACCACTTTGGATTAACATAGGTGGTTTTACCCTGAGCGTCGGTTCGGAAGATGCCTACGGGCGACATGTGGGAGAGGGTCTCGAAAAGCATCATGGTTTCATGGTATGCTTTTTCGGCTTTTCGGAGTTCGGTGATATCGACTATTGCTCCAATAGAACCAGTTACAGCACCCTGAGCATTGTAAACTGGTGCACCGCTAACCATGCAATCGACCATTCGGCCATCTTTGGCCTTGAACTGCATTTCGTAAACATTCTTTATCCCCTGTTTCCGTTGATTATTTGCCTCAACTATTTCATGTCGCCTTTGCTCAGGAATTAAAAACTCATTTCCTACTTTCCCAATTACCTCTTCCGGCTTATATCCAAACATCTCTGTAAATCGGGTGTTCACAAATAGTATACGGTCGTTGTTATCGACCATCATAAGCGCCTCATTCAGGCTTTCAACTACAGTTCTATAGAGTTGTTCCCTTTCCTTGATTTCTTGTTCAGCCTTTTTCTTTTCGGTTACATCAATTAGAATCCCTCTAAGCCCTTTAGGGATATTGTTCTCGTAAACAACGCTTGAGAATATGTTGGCTGGGAAAATTGAACCATCCTTTCTGAGGGCAAGGTACTCCTCGTCAGATGTTTTACTTTCAATAAAGAGTTTTTTAATATTTTGGGCAACCCTCTGCCTGTCTTCAGGGGCAATGAGGTCGATAATGGTGATGCCCTTGTCCAGATCCTCCTGGGTATAGCCGAAAAGTTTGAAGCCAATGTTGTTGGCATAGGTAAATCGCGCATTTAGGTCAACCTCCCAAACAACCAGGGGTAAAAGGTCGGCTAGTTCACGGAACTTACGCTCGCGGTACTCCAGTGCTTGCTGGGCAATTTTCCGATCGCTAACATCGCGGACTACAGCAAGCACCGTTTTTTTACCGCTAATAAAAGTGAACTTAAGCGATACCTCAGACCAGAAAATTGAGCCATCGGATCGTTTGCTTTGCCATTCAAAAACAGCACTACCAGCCTTTATTGCTTGTTTTATTCGTTCCTGGGCTCCATTAGCATCGTATGGTTCAATTCCTGAGGAGAAAACATCGACATGCTTACCTATTACCTCTTCCTTACTATGTAATCCATACATTTTAAGCATCTGGTCGTTTACATCGATAATTACTCCTGTTTCGGCATCGTAAATAAAAATAGCTTCGCTGGTAGAGTTGAAGATTTCAAGGTAGTTTTGGAAACTTTCAACCGCATTGGCTTTCTGTTTCTCTGCCTCACAGAGTGCATCCTCGATACGTTGCTGGTATTTACGGCGCTCAAAGATGTTGAGAACGAGGTAAATAATAAGTAGTATACCAATAACCATTACAAAAGTTGCTACCCATACCACTTGCCTTGAACGTGACGATGCTTTCTCAATTGGTATTTCGCTAATTACCATCCAGGGTTTATCGCTCAGGTATAGGTTAATTGGATAGTAAAACCGAAATACTCTTTCTTTTAGGTAATTTGAATAGGTTTCAGCAGAAACTTCATTTCCCATAAAGGCCTTGGCGGTATAGGCACTATCGGCTCTACTTTCTTCGAGGTAAAAATTTTTCCGAATTTTAGCAGAATCAGGATAGCTAACAATTAGCCCTTTAGGGGAAACCAAGTATAAAAATCCGGTGTCGAAAAGTTTTACTGAAGATATTGCATTCTGTAGAAAGCTAAGATTTATGTCAACCCCCACTACACCCAGGAAGGCTGTATCGCTCATTATGGGAACTGAAATGGTACATCCAAAATACAGATTGCTATAGTTGGTGTACCTGAACAGGTATGGTTCAGAGAGAACCGCACTGCGCTTTTGTTTTGCATCGGTATAAAAGAACGATTTGTAATCGTTGCATGGAACAATCTCAGAGTATAATGTATCATTATCGCGAAAGTATGTTATCCCGAAACGTCCATTGCAAGGGAATTCATTGCTATGATTAAACCGGGAATCATTCTGGTCGTAAGCATTGGATTCCCATAGAACCCAAGCCCCTAAAATATTAGGGTTGCTGGTAAGAACGTCCTTTAAAAGATTCTTAATATCGTTGCGGGTTCCATTTTTTGCTTCAGTATTATTGCTCGTTGCTGAATTGAATTTGCAACTACATAGGCTGCGGTGAAATAGAGCTGGGTTTCGCCAGCAGTTTGACGAAGCACCTCCTTTGAGACCTCCTTGGACGATTCATAAATGTGTTTACGCTGAGTTACTGCCAGATAGATAAACATGAAAATAAACACGCTGGCCGTAAGCAAGGCTGCAAGTATTGCTGAATAGGGATGTGAGTATAGTTTACGAATATTCATTTACCCGCATGTACAGTTTCCTATACGTAAAGATAGAGTATTTTATATGGAAAAAAATTTGATTGAGCCGATAATTTTGACCAAAAGCGTTTTAGCTAATACCAGGGTATTAAAATGTTACCTTTTGGCTTTAACAAAAGGGGTAAAATCACCGTTAGTTTCAAAAAGAATTTTCTCAAAGAGTTTTGTTGTAGCCAGTGCATCGCCAGCAGCCCTATGGCGATTTTCAATTTCAATTCCTAAAGTGTTGCAAATGTTGCCCAGGCTGTATGAGCCATATCCCGGGAAAACCCGTCGGCTAAGCTTAACGGTACAGAGCACTTCGCGGTGATAATCATAGCCCAAACGTTTAAACTCAGCCTGAATAAACCGGTAATCGAATGGTGCATTGTGGGCTACAAATACGCAATCCTGGGTGAGCAGTACCACCTCCCGAGCAATTTCGTAGAACTTTGGCGCATTGGCCACCATTCCATTTGTGATACCCGTTAGCTGTGTAATGTAGTAGGGAATTATGGTTTCAGGGTTAACCAGTGTTTTAAATTCGTTGGTTATACTATTCCCATTGTGAATGTAAATGGCAATTTCAGTTATCCTATCGCGCTGCCAGCTACCTCCCGATGTTTCAATATCAACTATGGCATATTTCATTTACATAACAGTTAAGGGTATTGCTACCAGTGGCATATGAACTCGATATACCCCAATACTAACAAATTTTTTTTCAAATCAGCATTACAACCTGAACCACTATCGCACCAATAATTGGTAACCACAGCAAAAGTTCGTTCCAAAAGTTCTGTTTAGCATCAGCAAAATACGACGACATGATGAATGCTGAGGGTATAGCAGTAAAGTAGAATATCTCATACGATACACCTGGAACTAAAAAGAACGAAACAACCCCAATCAGAAAAAGGTAAAGGAAAATGGAGTAGTAGCGGCGAATGATAATTTTTTGAAAAGCCAATTTTTGATAGGTACCTATAAGCGATACCCCGAAGGGAATAGCCAGAAAACCTCCAAAAATCCAAAATAGCTTATCGTCGATAGCAGGTTCCGATTCGGTGAAAATACTTGTTACAAAAGCATGGTAAGGTTTAAGAATATCATCGTTAATAATGAAAAGTATAAGCATGTAAATAAGCCAGGGAACGGTAAAGGCGAATAGCAAAACAAACCATTCCCTAACATTGAAGGGGCGCAGTACTAGCAAAGTAAGTAGAGCCCAAACTGCAATAGTTATTGCAGGAGCATAAAGCAAGGTAGCCAAACCTATTGCTAACCCTGCCCTAAAAAGGTTGTCGAGGGGGGCGTTTTTCTGGTAAATGGCAAATAAATGATCGATGCTGAGCAGCACCAGGAATACTGATACCAGCGCTGGGTTTAACCGTTGAATAGGTAAAAAGGCCGCAGAGCATAGTGCATAAAACAGAATTGGCAGGTACGACCGATTCTTTAATATGATAAACTTATTGTTTAACACCAGCAGGTAAATTCCTGATATAAAGAAAAGGATTACAGCTGTTAGCTTGTACCCAATAGGGTAATGGCTAAGCAAATTTGCTACAGCTTGGTAGAACGGCATTGGAAAACTATCGAAAAGGAATGAGTAGGTTGGCGATTTACCCATAAGGGTAGTAAGCCAAGTTGCAAACAGGAGAAGCAAAATGAACACTAATGCTCCAAATCTACTTTTCTGGGCACTTTTGAGAAGCATACTATTGGTTTTGCAGTTTTTTTAAATCGTTGCCAATGTCGTTTCGGTAGTACAGCTTATCGAATTTGATGGCTTTAGCAAGGGTGTACGATTTTTCAAGGGCTTGGTCGATGCCGTTGCCCAGCGCCGAACAGGCAAAAACTCGTCCGCCAGCAGTAACCAGTTTACC
>JAGPEQ010000024.1:0-28778 GCA_018056955.1 Bacteroidales bacterium
CCTCTGCGACTCTTAGCCTCGTGCTTTAGAGTGATGATATCCTGTTCGGATGTAAAGGTCACAATGTGAGTACCGGGAACTTGACCCTCTCGAATTGCCTCAATTGGGATTTTTCTCTCTGCACTATCGGGGATTAAGCCCCAGCCTTCGTATGCCTTCATTTGGTTGCACAGTGTATTGGCAATGGTTATGGCAGTTCCGCTTGGAGCATCAAGCTTTTGGGTGTGGTGTATTTCGGTTATTGATGGTTGATACATCCCTATCCTGTCAAGTATGGAAGCAATGTAATTATTCAGCTTGAAAAAGATGTTAACACCAATGCTATAGTTTGATGCGTAAAACAACGTTCCCACGCCATTGCGTGCCTTGTTAACCATGATTTCAAGTTGGTTGTTCCAGCCGGTTGTTCCTGACACCACAGGGATTCCAGCATCGAAACAGGCTTGAATGTTTTGCATGGCTGTGCTCGGCGAGGTGAATTCAATGGCAACATCGGATTTTTTTAGGTTTTCAGTGTTAAGGTCATTAATGTTATCCTTGTCGATTCTCAGGACAATGGTATGTCCACGCTCAAGGGCAATAGCCTCAACCTCATGCCCCATTTTTCCGTAGCCAATTAATGCAATTCTTAACATTTTGTATAATACCTTATTTGAGCCTGCAATTTATTAAAAGATGACGAGAAATGATATAATCAGCAGCAAGTTAATCAAAATTAACAAAAAAAGGGGCATTTAGCCCCTTTAACCTTATTCTGTTTTACTGGTTACTTTACAGAATCAACAATAGCTTTAAAAGCCTCAGGGTGGTTCATGGCCAAATCAGCCAAAACCTTGCGGTTAATAGCAATCCCTTTCTGGTTGATTTTGCCCATGAATTCGGAGTAGGTCATACCATACTCACGAACTGCAGCGTTAATACGCTGAATCCATAGGGCACGGAATTCAATCTTTTTCTTCTTACGGTCGCGGTAAGCATAGGTCAAACCTTTTTCCAAGGTGTTCTTTGCAACCGTCCAAACATTACGACGCGCAAGGAAATTTCCCTTCGTCTGTTTAAGAATTTTTTTTCTGCGCTTGCGCGATGCTACTGCATTTACTGAACGTGGCATTTTTTTACGATTTTTGAATGATTAGCGGTTCAACGTTTTTGAACTCTTAGTGGCTAATTCATTCTGTTAAACATTAAAGTAAACTAACACACAAACTAAAAGAAAACAAAACAAAACTACTTCAAGCCAAGCATTGCTTTAACATGCCCTTCATCGGCCTTGTCAACCAAAGCAACGTGAGTTAAATTCCTCTTTTGCTTGGTTTCCTTTTTAGTCAAAATGTGACTCTTGTAGGCGTGTTTTCTTTTAATCTTACCTGTTCCGGTTAAAGCAAAACGCTTTTTTGAACCAGAATGAGTCTTTGTTTTTGGCATTCTACACTGTATTTATTTGATTACTAATGGTTTACTATTTCTTTTTTGTGCCTTTTGGGGATACTATCATAATCATTCGTTTCCCCTCAAGCTGGGGCAACTGCTCTACTTTGCCATACTCCTCAAGGTCTTGGGCAAAACGCAAAAGTAGTATTTCGCCTTGCTCCTTGAAAAGAATGGAACGTCCCTTAAAGAACACGTAGGCTTTCACCTTAGCACCTTCCTGAAGGAAATTGATGGCATGCTTCAACTTGAAGTTGTAATCGTGATCATCGGTATTGGGCCCAAACCTAATTTCCTTAACCACAATTTTTTGAGCGTTAGCCTTAATTTCCTTTTGCTTCTTCTTGAGCTGGTAAAGGAACTTCTGATAGTCCAGTATTTTACAAACCGGGGGATCGGCCTTATCAGAAATCATTACCAAGTCTAACTCCATCTCCTCGGCCATTTGACGTGCCTGGCTAATGGGGTAAATGCCCGGATTCTCAATGTTTTCGCCAACCAGTCGAACGGTCTTAGCCCGAATTTCTTCGTTTATCGGGTAAGTGTCGATATCCGACTTTTTGTTGATATTAGGTGCTGCTATAGTTTTGCCCTCCTAACGTTTAGTTAATACTAAATTTCCTTAAGCTGATTATCAATTTCAGCCTTTATATGGTTTACAAACTCTTCAAGTTTCATTTGGCCTTTATCGCCCTCGCCTTGAACACGAACAGCAACAAGGTTGGCTTCCTGTTCCTTTTCGCCAACAATTAAAAGGTAAGGGATTCGGCGTAACTCGTTGTCCCTTATCTTTTTACCTATCTTCTCGTTGCGGTCGTCAACCAGGCTGCGAATATCGTAATTATTTAGGAATTTTGAAACACTTTTTGCATAATCGTTAAATTTTTCGCTAATGGGTAGCACTACAACCTGGTCGGGCGTTAGCCATAGCGGGAATTTACCACCTGTATGCTCAATAAGTACGGCAACAAAGCGTTCCATCGACCCAAAGGGTGCACGGTGTATCATAATGGGGCGGTAACGCTTATCGTCAGCACCAATGTACTCCAGCTGGAAGCGCTCGGGTAGGTTGTAGTCAACCTGAATAGTGCCCAACTGCCACTTGCGGCCAATAGCATCGCGAACCATGAAGTCGAGTTTTGGGCCATAGAATGCAGCCTCACCAAGTTCGGTTACGGTTTTTAGGCCTCGTTCTGCTGCCGCCTCAACTATAGCCTTTTCAGCCTTTTCCCAATTCTCGTCAGAGCCTATGTATTTCTCTTTATTATTCGGGTCGCGTAGCGATATCTGTGCGGTGTAATCTTTAAAATCGAGAGTTTTAAAGATGTATAGAACAATATCGATAACCTTTACAAACTCTTCCTTGAGCTGGTCGGGCCTACAGAAAATATGTGCATCGTCCTGGGTAAATCCACGAACGCGGGTTAGACCGTGCAATTCACCGCTCTGTTCGTAACGGTAAACAGTTCCGAACTCAGCCAACCTGAGCGGGAGATCTTTGTATGAACGCGGTTTGGATTTGTAAATTTCACAGTGATGGGGGCAGTTCATGGGTTTAAGAAGGAATTCCTCGCCTTCCTGTGGAGTAGTTATGGGACGGAAACTATCCTTCCCATATTTTGCCCAGTGGCCCGATGTTTCGTAAAGCTCTTTTTGGCCAATGTGCGGGGTGATTACCTGCTCATACCCGTATTTCTTTTGAACACGTTTAAGGAACATCTCTAAGCGCTCGCGAAGTTGAGCACCCTTGGGTAACCATAATGGTAAACCAGGGCCAACACTTGGCGAGAACATAAATAACTCTAAATCCTTACCAATTTTACGGTGGTCGCGTTTTTTTGCTTCCTCAAGCAGGGTCAGGTACTCGTCGAGCTGTTTCTTTTGGGGGAATGTGATACCGTAAATGCGGGTAAGCATTTTATTTTTTTCATCGCCACGCCAGTATGCGCCTGCAATGCTGAGCAACTTTATGGCTTTAATGTAGCCCGTATTCGGAAGGTGTGGTCCACGGCAAAGATCAGTAAATTCGCCCTGGGTGTAGAACGATATGGTTCCATCCTGTAGATCCGATATAAGTTCCACCTTGTAAGGATCGCCCTTTTCCTGGTAGGTCTTAAGCGCTTCGGCTTTTGAAACCTCCCTGCGAACGATGGGTTGCTTTTGCTGGGCAAACTCCATCATTTTTTGCTCAATCTTAGGTAAATCCTCTTCCGATATGGTGTGTCCGTTAAAATCGATATCGTAGTAAAACCCATTCTCAATGCTTGGACCTATTCCCAGCTTAACACCGGGGTAAAGCGCTTCTACGGCCTCGGCCATAAGGTGTGCCGATGAGTGCCAAAAGGCATGTTTTCCCTCTGGGTCGTCCCACTTGTGTAGCTTAACGGTGGCATCAGTTTCAATGCCACGGGTAAGGTCCCACACTTCACCATTAACCGATACCGATAAAACATCGGCTGCTAAACGCTCCGAAATGCTTTTGGCTATTTCAAGTCCGGTAACACCTTTGGGGTATTCCCGCACGTTCCCATCAGGAAAAGTTATTTTAATCATAACAGTAGAATATCAATTCAAAATGACTTGCAAAATTATAAAAATATTTCATACCACATTCATGTGTGGTTGGGCTTGTTTAATAAAACAACAATTGTTGAGTTGTTGTTGTTTAGTTAAGGTTATTTGTCATGTTATGCGCAAGCGAAACATCACGCTGCCGTGCTGAGTCCCGATTTAAAGGGATAGACTTCGCCGAAGCACCTCACTACTCATTTTCATCAATCCTATGATGAGACTCCTCGACATTGCTTGGGATGACAAAAACCCTATCTTCCTTTCTGCTCCCATGTCATGCTGAGCTAGCCAAAGCATCTCTTTGCCTTCAATCCTTGTTGTTTTTTTTGGAAATCGCTCTTAGCAATGCTCTTCAGTTGCGATGCAATTTTTCCACTTTGCTCTTTGGAAAATGTATTGCGTGCATCGCAATACAAGTGAGAGCAAACATAGGGTTACAAACGATTCGCCCCTACGGGGCTGGAAGCGTTGTTAGTTGTTCGTGGAAGACGACATCACCTCATCCCTTTTCCCTGAGAGGGAATGGAGCGGAAGAAGCAAGCAGAGGCATAAAAGCCAGACCCGGCAATGGGTCGGGGGTGGAACGTGGCGGTGGGCTTAGTAAGCGATACCACATGAGTCACGCCATAGGCGTGGCGAATAGTATCGCGTGGCAGTTCCACCCGCGGGGTACCCATCGGGTCGGGCTTTTCAGCCTTGATTTTCTTTGGTTCTTTCTTGTATCAAGACAAGAAAGAACGTGAAACCGCTCTTTGTAATGCTTTTCCTCAGCGATGCAATGCCTCACCCTTGCTTTTTGGCATACGCACTGCGAGCATCGCAATACAAGTGGGAGCAAACATAGGGATACAAACGTTTCGCCCATTCGGGGCTGGAAGCGTTGTTCGTTGTTCGTGAATTGTTGTTCGTGAATCTATTATCATATTGGGCTAAGCGAAACGTCTCATGGGGTCGATTAGAGAACCTTCGCTGCGCTCAGGATGACTGACATGTATATTTTTGTTAACTAAACGACATTGATTGTTGAGTTATTGTTTGGGGTTAACCTGATTGGTTTTACCCTTTTTCTTTAATGAAAACTTTGATTCTTCGCCTTTTACCAGACGCTCGATATTCTTTTGATGGGTGAATAGCATTAGGATTGCCAGTATAAAGGCAAAAGTAATTAGCGATGGGTTAGTAGTGCGGTAAACAAAAATCAGAACCAGTGGGAACGAAAATCCTGCAATCATGGAACTTAACGAAACGTATCGGGTGATTAGCACCGATACTATCCAAATTCCAAATACTATCAAAGTGGCGTAGGGGTGAAGGGCAAAAACAACACCCGATAGCACTGCCACACCCTTTCCCCCACGAAACTGAGCAAAAATGGGGAATATATGGCCAAGCAATGCTGCAATTCCCAAAAACAGCTGAAAGTTGATAAACATTCCTGTTTTAGGGATATAGAAATCGGTTAGGTATAGCAGACGAACTGCAAGGTAACCTTTAAGCACATCGACTATAAAGACCGATATTCCAGGAATCAGACCAAGCACCCTGATGGTGTTTGTTGCACCGGCATTACCACTGCCATGCTCCCTAACATCGATTCCGTAAAAAATTTTTCCTACCCAAACCGATGTAGGTATAGAGCCTAAAAGATATGCCGCAAATATTACGGCAATTTTGAGCATAGTTTCCATGCTGCAAAGATACAAACTTTGATGGCGAAAGAATATCTATTTATATCTATTTTTAAATTTCAAATTCTGTAAATGATTGATTAGTAGTTGGTAATAATATATGCTTTAGGTTACGATTAATATTTTTTAACCGCAATGCAGGTTGATTTAAATATTTTGGGTAGGGACATTTCCCTACTCAACAAGGCTAATAAGCTGCTCCTTGTTAAGGAGTATCATCGGATTATTGGAGTTGACAAATTCGTGGGCAAGGTTTTCCTTGTGGGCTTGCAGCTTAACAATTTTCTCCTCCACCGTGTTTCGTGTAATAAAACGGTAAACAAACACACTCTTGGTTTGCCCAATTCGATGTGCGCGCGATGCTGCCTGCATCTCGGCGGCAGGATTCCACCATGGGTCAAGAATAAAAATGTAATCGGCAGCGGTTAGGTTTAGTCCAACACCGCCGGCTTTAAGCGAAATCAAAAAGATTTTCTTTTCAGGATTGTTCTGGAACTCTTCCACTACATCGCTTCTGTCGGTTGTTGAACCGGTTAGCATTTCGTAACCAATACCGTTGTTTTGTAAGTAGGTTTCAACCTGTACAAGGTGTTTAACAAACGATGAGAATATGAGTATCTTATGGTTTTCCGCAATAACACTTTCAATCATTTGCGTAACTTCCTCGAATTTACCCGACGACAGGTTTGAGTATTCATCGAGCATGGCCGGGTGGTTGGCCAGCTGGCGCAAACGGGTAAGCGCTGAAAGAACATTGATGGTTGACGATTCAGGTTTACTCTGTTCCAGGGAGTCAAGTATCAACCTGCGGGCTTTTGATTTCTCCGCCTCATAGGCTTTGCCTTGCTCGTCGGTCATCTCACAGTAGATGATTTGCTCGGTTAGGGGTGGTAACTCCTTGGCAACCTGCTCCTTGGTGCGGCGCATTATCAGGGGTTCAATGAGCTTTTTTAGCTGTTTCTGCTTTTCGGCGTCATTCCTGCGCTCAATGGGAATGGCAAATTCCTCACGGAATACCTTAAGGCCGCCGAGCATCCCGCGGTTTAGGAAGTTCATTTGCGACCATAGGTCAAATAGGTTATTCTCAATGGGTGTTCCGCTAAGGCACAAGCTCTTCTTTGTCTTAAGCAATAGAACGCACCTGTATATTTTAGATGCTGGGTTTTTAATGGTTTGGCTCTCGTCCAACACCACGTAGCGGAATGCAAAGTCCTTGAAAAGGTCAATGTCGTTCCGTATGGTGCCATACGATGTAATCACAACATGGTTTTGCTGAAATATTTTGTGGCTCTTGTCGCGTTGGGTTCCATGGTAAATCCCAACTTTAACCTGTGGCGCAAACTTTTCGAACTCCTTTTGCCAGTTGTAAATTATTGAAGTGGGAGCAACAACCAGCGAACAGTGTTCCTGTCCGGTTTTAAAATCGTTAGCCTCAAGTTCCGAGAGTAAAAGTGTAATGGTTTGTAGTGTTTTTCCAAGGCCCATGTCGTCGGCAAGACAGCCATTCAAGCCGTTTTCAACCAATGTTTTTAGCCAGGCAAAACCAAGGGTTTGGTACTCGCGTAGTTTTGCCTGAAGGCTATGGGGTAGGGTTACCCCTTTGGCGTTAATATTTTTTAGTTTTTCAGCGAAACTTGAAATACTCTGGGTTTCTAGGCTACTGCCTGCAATAATTGCTGCCGATGCTTTGGACAGCTTAATGCTTTCGCCTTCCTCCTTGCCAAGCATAAGGATGGTTCTGTACTTGGCAAACCACTCATCGGGCAAAATGAAAACCTGACCGTTGGGGAGGGTGAACTCGCGAATGTTCTTAACTATATGCTTGCGGAAGTAAACAAAGGGGATTTCAAATTCGCCAATGCGAACCATGCCGTAAAGGTCGAACCAATCGATACTTTCGGTAAGCCTCAAATTAAGGTCAAAGCCACTTAGGTAGTAGTTTGTTTGCCTAAACTTTTGATGAATCTCAAAACCTTCGTCCTGTAAAAGCTTATAGTTGGTGTTCAGCCATTCTATCACCTGGTAGTGGTCAAACTCGCCATTTTCGGGTTTGCCGGGAAAGTACTCGTTTTCTCCCACCTTTGTTAGGCGCCAGGTTTTAATAAGCTGTTGTTTGATTTTTTCTTCCTTCTCGGGGTTGCGGGTAAGCCGGGTAAATGTGTATGAGTTATTACGGAACGATAGCTTTACTTCATTAACAGCAGGCGTGTTTGCCGAAATAACCTTATTCCCATACTGAAAGCTAAGGGTTAGGCAGGCTCCGCCTGATAGGCGCTCATCGAGCGTGAGTATGGGTTTAGGCCTGTTTTTTTGTTCGTTGATTTCAAATCCCACAGCTTCCACCTGGTTGCTTCTAACAGCATTCAGCACAAAGGTTTCCATATACTTTTGTACCGATTGTTGGGGTATTGTAACAAATTGCTTGGTCATGTAGGGTACAAACTTTCGGCCATCAATACCTTCAACCTTATATATGCCATTGGCAACCCGAATTAAGCATGGTTCAACCGTAAGTAATTCAAACACACCGGGCAATAAAGTTAAAATGGAAGTTTGATGTTGAATCTTCAGGGAATACTTCATGCCAAGCTCATCAAGCTCGAACCTGAATATGGGCGACGCAACATCGGTATGGTATGTTAATTGCTTTTCCTTGTAAATGTTATTGGCGTTCCGCTCTCTAATATATATCGGGATATTGGCCGATGCGGCTTTTTCAACGGCCTTACATATTCTTCGGTCAATGTAGTTCCTGATGTAGCTGTTTAGGTTTTCGTCGCTTTGAACTTTTTGTAAAAGTTCGTTGAAAGTTTTCGCATCGCGTCCAAATAGCTTCAAAAGGCTTTTTTCTGATATTTCCTGAATGCTGCGTATTATTTCCGATTGGTCGGTTGTAATCCTGTCGGAATGAATAACTGCTGAATCGACAATAACATTCTTTTCAATTTTATAGGTATCATCGCTGATTGGACTGATAAGATAAGCTCCTGCCACCAAACCCAATTCCCTGTGCCTATGCAAAGCAATCGCAAAGATGTACTGTGTATCAGTTGAATCCATTTAGGCTATTTTACTGCAATTTTAACAAAAATATGCGTAGCTTAATGTTTTTTATGTATCAATTTTTACTTTCTTCGTTTTAAAACAGCATTAGGCATAGGGTTTGAATTGATTGATTTGTGTATTTTTGTACTTTGTATTCGGGCCCATTTCGGAATAACATTTTCATAAAACTACTTGCAATGATTAAAAGAATACTTGCACTCCTAACTCTGGTATCGCTTTCCTACATTTTGTTTTCGCAGGAAGTAGAGGTAAAAATATCAAAGGATAAGGTACGTGTCGATGGGAAAACGTACTTTGTTCATATAGTCCAGCAGGGTGAAACGCTATACTCTATCAGTAAGGCTTACGGCGTAAGCCAGTCCGACATTGCGATAAACAACCCCGATATATACGCAGGGTTAAAGGTGGGACAGGCTCTAAAAATACCGGCTAAAGTGAAGGAAACCCAAACTGACGAGGATTATATCTACCACATTGTTAAACGCAAGGAAACCCTTTTTGGCATTTCAAGGATGTACAATGTGAGTATGGATGATATACTACGGTTGAACCCTGAAGCAAGGGAAGGGTTAAAGCTAAGTCAAACCCTTCGCATTCCCAAAAAACAGATAAGCGATATTGAGCAGCAACCCGCCGTTGATTCAGTAGAATTTATTTTGCACGAGGTGCAACCCCGCGAAGGCTTATTCGCAATTTCCCGGAAATACGGTGTTTCACCCAAGGAGATTGAGTATTATAACTACGATTTAATTAAGGATGGTTTAAAACTTGGAACAACCCTTCGGATACCAAAACCCAAATCGGTACCTGTTCCTGAGGCTGTTGAAGCCAAGGTTGATACCGATGGGCAGGAGAAAGCATCGCCCTGCAGTAATAGCTACACCTACGATGGTCATCCGTTTAATGTTTCTCTACTACTTCCCTTTACTCAATCCGGCAGCCAGACTCAGGCCATAGTTGATGATGTTGACCCAAAAGATGTTCAGGACCCCACAGGGCAATTAACTCAAATAACACAGGTTTCGCTTGAATTCTACGAAGGTTTCCTGTTAGCCCTAGATACTCTTAAAAAGTTGGGCATCTCGGTAAACCTAAACGTGCGCGACACAAAGCGCTCACCACAGGAAGTTGCTAAAATTCTGAATAGCGCTGATTTTGCAAGATCTGAATTAGTGGTTGGGCCTTATATGTTCGATGAGGTTAAGCCTGTAGCTCAATTTGCCGCCAAAAATAATATCAACTTTGTATCGCCCATTTACAGCATTAAAGAGGGGTTGGCTGATAAGCAGAATATTATTTCGGTTAGCCAAACACTTCAAAACCAGTTGGAAATATTTGTGAAGAACTTGAAGGTTGATCCAAGTAAGAACTACCTGGTGATTTATGACTCAACCATCTGGTACTCGCCCAGTTTGAAGCATTTCGATTCGCTTCTAACCCTAAGCTTCACAAACGCAGCTATTCCTATTTCTCGGTACAACCATAAAACTGCTGCTTACAAATCGGTTGATGTTCAGGAAAGGTTGCTGAAGATGCTAAAACGCGATGCCGTAAACGTTGTGATTGTGCCTTCCGACGATGAACCGTTTGTAGCCGAAATACTTGGCAGTTTATATGCTGTAAAATCGTACTATAACCTCAACACTGAGGTGTATGGCCCATCGCGTTGGCGTAAACTTAAAAACCTTCCCCCCGATTACCTTTTTGCATTGAATACTCATGTATTCTCACCATTTTTTGTCGACTACTCTCAAAGTGATGTAAAAACTTTTGTAGAGAAATACAGGGTACAATTCCGGTCGGAGCCAACACAGTTCTCGTTTTTAGGTTACGATGTGGCCTTTTACTTTATTAATGCACTCAAGGAGTTTGGTCCTGGTTTTACTCCCTGTCTGCCAAATTTCAGGTTAAGAACGCTTCAAACTAATTTCAAGCTCAATACGAGTAAAGAGGGGTATACACTTAATTCAAATCAGTTTATAGTAAGGTATGCCCCCGATTTTACAATCACATGCAGCTGCTATTAATGGATTTAAATTAAAATTTTATCATGAATTATCGGTTTAATTCCGGAAATACCCGCCTGGTTAATTTTGAGGGTTGGCTCTCTGTCTTAATCAACACTTTGCTTTTTGTACTAAAGTACTGGGCAGGGGTGGTTACAGGATCGTTAGCGCTTATTGCCGATGCCTGGCATACCCTTTCCGATTCAATCAGCTCAGTTGTTTTGCTGCTTGGCATAAAATTTTCGCAAAAGCCTGCCGATAAGGATCATCCTTTTGGACATGGACGTTCGGAGCTAGTGGTTTCTTTGCTTATTGGTGCACTGCTTGCCTTTGTGGCTTTTTACTTTGCCATGGAAGGTATTGCAAAAATCAGGGATAGGGTGAGTACTAGCTATGGGACTCTGGCAATTGTAGCAACTGTGGTATCAATAGTTGTAAAGGAAGGACTTGCTCAGGTAGCTTTCATCATAGGTAAACGCACAGGCTCAATTTCAGTTACAGCCGATGGTTGGCACCACCGCAGTGATGCCCTTTCATCGGTCATTGTGCTTGTGGGTATTTTTGTAGGCAAGTACTTTTGGTGGATCGACGGGGTTTTGAGTATCATTGTTGCTCTGCTCATTCTTTACTCAGGTATTAAGGTGATTACCGATAGTGCAGTGGTAATTCTTGGCGAGGTACCATCCGATGATCTTGTTCAAAAAGTAATGGAGATTGTCTCAAGGCAGGGATATGATAGAATGGAGCCCCATCACTTCCATATCCATAACTATGTAATGCATCAAGAACTTACCTTTCATGTTAGGCTGCCCAATCAAATGACCATAGAACAGGCCCATAGAATTATTTCATTAATTGAAGATGCCATACACTTGGAGCTTGGCATTGATGCCACTATACATATAGAACCCCAAACTACCGATAAGCATTGCAAGCATATCGATTAATCTTTTTGGGGATTTAATGGGTGTACGATTATCTACATTATTCCCCTTAAAAGTAACAATATGATACAAAACATGCTGAAAAAATCGTTTGCATAAACTAAAATATTTACATTTGCTTATAATTCTCAATTGTTTATTCTTAAAAAATTGTGGAAATGATTGACTTATCGCAGTACGGTATTAATTCCCTTAGGGAGTTATACTATAATCCATCGTACGATTTACTTTATGAGCACGAAACCGACCCAAATCTTGAGGGTTATGAGCGAGGTTTTGTAACCAAACTTGGAGCAGTAAATGTTGACACTGGTGTATTTACAGGCCGTTCACCCAAGGATAAGTATGTGGTTCGAGAGCCAAATACCGAAAATGACGTTTGGTGGGCCGAGTCTGGCAAAAAGGGTTCCGATAATAAGCCCATATCGCAAGAGGTATGGGAAAAGCTCAAGGAGGTAAGCGTTAAGCAGCTTAATGGCAAAAAGCTATACGTGGTTGATGCTTACGCTGGGGCTAATGAGGATACCCGATTGAGCGTTCGCTTTATCATGGAGGTTGCCTGGCAGGCACATTTTGTTAAAAATATGTTTATTCGGCCTTCCGATGAGGAACTCAAAAACTTTACCCCCGACTTTGTTGTGCTTGTTGCATCCAAAACCACCAATCCATACTGGAAGGAACAAAACCTGAACAGCGAGGTATATGTGGCTTTTCATCTTACTGAGCGAATGGCCCTGATTGGCGGCACATGGTATGGTGGAGAGATGAAAAAGGGTATCTTTTCCGTAATGAACTTTTACCTACCCCTTAAGGGTATTGCATCGATGCATTGCAGCGCCAATGTTGGCAAGGCTGGCGATGTGGCAATTTTCTTTGGGCTGTCAGGCACAGGCAAAACTACCCTTTCGGCTGATCCTAATCGAGCCCTTATAGGCGACGATGAGCATGGCTGGGACGATTCGGGTGTATTTAACTTTGAGGGAGGTTGTTATGCCAAGTGCATCGACCTTGACCCACAAAAAGAACCCGATATCTTTGCAGCCATCCGGCGCGATGCACTTCTTGAGAACCTCGATGTGGATGCCGAAGGCAATATCGATTTCCATTCAAAACGTAAAACTGAGAATACGCGAGTATCATACCCAATTTACCATATTAAGAATATTGTTAAACCCATTTCGCGTGCTGGACATGCAAAGAATGTAATATTCCTAACCGCCGATGCGTTTGGTGTTTTACCCCCGGTTTCAAAGCTAACTCCTAACCAAACCCAGTACCACTTTTTAAGTGGCTTTACTGCAAAGCTGGCAGGAACTGAGAGGGGAGTGCTTGAGCCACAGCCAACCTTTAGTAGCTGTTTTGGGCAGGCCTTTTTGATGTTACACCCTACGGTTTATGCTCGGGAGCTTGTTAAAAAAATGCAGCAACACAACTCTAAGGCTTACCTTGTAAACACCGGCTGGATTGGTGGGGCTTATGGTGTTGGGCGTAGAATTGATTTGCCCTCAACCCGTGCCATTATCAACGCAATTCTGGATGGTAGCCTCGATAACGCTGAGTTCGATGTTCTTCCAATTTTTAACCTTCAAATACCTAAGGCATTGCCTGGTGTCGATTCCAAGCTTTTAAACCCACGTAACCACTGGTCGAATCCTGAGGATTGGGATGCAGCTGCCCGGAATCTTGCCCAAAAATTTATCGAAAACTTTAAGACCTTTACTGATAACGAGTGGGGGCAACGATTGGTTGCTGCTGGGCCTATGCTGTAACTGTTCTCCGAAAAAATCAAAACCTAAAATTACTATACAAGAATGGCAACCATTTTGGTAGCCATTCTTATTCTTGTTCAATACTACATGTTTTGTAAGAAAGCCTTAACGTTTTTCTCAATCCTATTCAGAATATCCTCGTCGCTGTGAGCCTTTTGGAATCTGTCGCCAGTAATTTTCTCGTACAGCTCAATGTAGCGGTTTGATACCTGCTCAATAAATTCAGGGGTCATTTCGGGTACGGTTTGCCCCTCCTTACCTTGGAAACCATTGGCCATGAGCCATTCACGAACAAATTCCTTCGAGAGTTGACGTTGCTCCTCGCCCTTCTCAAACCGTTCCTTGTAGCCATCAAGGTAAAAGTACCGCGATGAGTCAGGCGTATGGATTTCATCAATCAGGTATATTTTCCCATCCTTTTTGCCAAACTCATACTTGGTGTCAACCAAAATAAGACCCATTTTCTCAGCAATCTGGGTTCCCCGTTCGAACAATGCCAGGGTATATTTTTCTAGAAGGTTGTAATCGGCTTCGCTCACTAAACCTTTCGCAATTATCTCTTCGCGTGAAATGTCCTCATCGTGCCCCTCTTCGGCTTTGGTGGTGGGAGTGATAATAGGTTTCGGGAATTTCTGATGCTCCTTCATGCCTTCAGGTAGGGGAACACCGCAAAGTGAGCGCTTGCCGGATCTGTACTCACGCCAAGCATGACCTGTCAGGTAGCCGCGCACCACCATTTCAACCTTGAAGGGTTCGCAGAAGCGTCCAACTGTTACCATTGGATCGGGCGAGGCAATTTTCCAGTTAGGAACAATATCGGCAGTTGCGTCAAGAAACTTGTTGGCAATCTGGTTAAGAACTTGACCCTTGTAAGGTATCCCTTTGGGAAGGATTACATCAAAGGCCGATATCCTGTCAGTTACTACCATAACAAGAAACTGGTTGTTGATGTTGTACACATCGCGTACTTTACCATGGTACACTGAAACCTGTCCTGGAAACTTGAAATCGGTGCGGGTGATTGCTTTCATCTTTTTTGTTTTTATTTGGTTTGATTATCATCACTTTTCGCATCGGTTTGAATATCGGTTTTGCCCTTGGCCTCCTCAAATGCGTTTACTATGTATTTTACCAGCTTATGGCGAATAATGTCGCGGGTATCAAAGTATATTATTGCTATATCTTTTATTCCCTCCAGGAGTTTGATTGCTTTAACCAAGCCTGAGTCATCCTTGTTTGGTAGGTCAATTTGTGTAATATCGCCCGTTACAATGAACTTTGCATTACTTCCCATACGGGTAAGAAACATTTTTAGCTGGCTAAGAGTGGTGTTTTGAGCTTCGTCAAGTATTACAAAGGCATTGTCGAGTGTACGGCCGCGCATGTAGGCAAGTGGGGCAATCTGAACAGTACCATCTTCCATAAACTCCTGGAGTTTCTTTGGGGGAATCATATCGTGTAGGGCATCGTAAAGGGGTTGCAGGTATGGGTCAAGCTTTTCTTTCATATCGCCAGGTAAAAAGCCCAAGCGCTCCCCGGCTTCAACGGCTGGGCGGGTCAATATTATGCGTTTTACCTCCTTGTTGCGTAGCGCCCTTACTGCAAGGGCAATGGCTGTATATGTTTTCCCCGATCCAGCCGGACCAATGGCAAAAATCAGGTCGTTACTTTCATACATCTCCACAAGCTTGCGCTGATTTACCGTTCGAGCCTTAACAATTTTACCATGGTTGCCGTAAACCAGCACATCGGTTATGTCCTCTTCCGCCTTTTCAATGGATTCAGGGTTGTTTTGCAGGATATCTTTGATATTGGTTTCACTTAAGTACCCATACTTGATGTGAAAGTCAATCATGGCATGAACTTTCTGATCCAAGTCCTCTATTAGCTGCTCATCGCCAACAGCCTTAATAGTGTTCCCTCTTCCGATGATTTTTAGCTTTGGGTAGTGCTTGGTTATTAAGTCGAAGCGGGTATTGTTAACCCCATATAACACCAAGGGGTCAATCCCTTCAATAATGATAGTTCTCTCGCCTGCTGCCATCAATACCTGTTGGGTTATGTATGCAAAGATAATCTAAAACCAGCCAACTTTTGTGTTTATAGTCGCAAGATATCAAAAAATACTAACAGCTAAATGGTTAGTAAGTTTAGCAGGCTAAATGCAGAAATTATTAATTTTCTAGTTTACTTTTGTATTGATTTTTGGTTTCTTAAATGGCAGCAACCAATACCCGTTTTGTAACTCTTACCACCGATTGGGGCATCCAGGATTACTACCTTGGGATGCTCTGCGGAAAGCTTTATTCCATTTCACCCAACTTGAAGGTGGTGGAGTTAAGCCATAAAGTACCTACTTATAATTACATGCATGCGGCATTTCTGATAAAGCATTCCTTTAGCCATTTCCCTAAAGGGTCAATTCATATTTGCATGGTGAATAGCGATACCTCTGACAACATGCGCATGCTTTTTTTTGAATACCAGGGCCATTACTTTATTACACCTGATAACGGAACCATTTCGTTAATTGCTGATGTTTTGCCCGAAGTGGTTCGTGCAATTCCTGTTGATGACACCCGTAGTTTTGGTTCAATCGATTCGGTAACCCTGGCTTTGGAGGCGCTACTTTCCGAAAATGGCCAAACCGATTTCGCCATTGAAGCATCGGGTATTAAGCGGTTTACGCCAATCCTACCAGTCCCTGAAAACGATGGGATTACTGGAAGCGTTATATATATTGATTCCTACTTTAATGCAATAACCAACATCACTCGCGACGATTTCGAAGCAATTCGGAAGTCCCGAAAGTACTCCATATATGTTCATCGGTTCTCGCATGGAATAAGCAAGTTAAGTAATTCATACAAGGATGTTGAAAAGGGCGATTTGCTTGCGCTTTTCAACTCCTTGGGTTTGCTTGAGATAGCTGTCCGTGAAGGGTTTGCCGCTCAAATGTACAACCTCTCAGTTGGCTCAAATATAATGGTTCGTTTTTACGACGATAAAATTTTAAGGTGATGAATGATAGCGTTAGAAAACAACGTGCAAGCGAAGCTTTTCAAAGATTAATCGGAATCATGGACGACTTGCGCGCCAAATGTCCCTGGGATAGGGAACAAACATTTGAATCAATCCGCCCATTAACCATTGAGGAAACCTATGAACTTTCCGAGGGAATTCTGGAAAAGGATTACAATCTAATCCGCAAGGAGCTCGGCGATTTGCTGCTGCATATTGTTTTCTACTCGAAAATTGCAGAGGAGGATAACCGGTTTGATATTGTTGATGTTATAAACTCGCTGTGCGACAAGCTTATATATCGTCATCCCCATATTTACGGCAATGTTAAGGTTAACGATGCGAGTGAGGTTGTTGAGAACTGGGAGCAGCTCAAAATTAAGGAGAAGGATGGCAATAAAACTGTTCTTTCAGGGGTTCCAACGGCTTTACCTGCACTCATAAAGGCCAATCGAATTCAGGAAAAAGTACGGGCCGTTGGGTTCGATTGGGATGAGCGTTCCCAGGTCTGGGATAAGGTTCAGGAAGAACTCAATGAGCTCAGGCATGAGGTTGAGGTAACCAAGTCCACCGATGACATTGAGAAAGAATTTGGCGATTTACTTTTCTCCGTGGTGAATGCCGCTAGGCTTTATGGGGTTGACCCCGAAACCGCGCTGGAACGAACAAACCGAAAATTTATGAAAAGATTCACCTACCTGGAACAACAAACCATCCAGATGGGACGCTCGCTTAAGGATATGACCCTTGATGAGATGAACGAGATTTGGGAAGAGGCTAAAAGGTTCGATTAACATATAAAGTAAATGTTCCTATACCTTGTTCGAAAATTGTTTTACACGTTCCTGGTGATTTTTGGCGTTGCCAGTCTGGTTTTCATTCTTTTTAACCTTATTCCTGGCGATCCCGCTCGCATGGTTCTTGGCCAACGAACCGATTCGCTATCGGTAAAGGCAGCACGTACCGATTTAGGCCTCGACCTTCCGGTTTGGAAGCAGTATTTAAAGTATTTAAACGACATTTCGCCACTATCGGTGCATAATCCAAGTAATAGTAAAAGTTCCATTTACCTCGATACGCTTATTTATGCGAAACCCTTAGTGCTTGGGAAAATGGCATCGAACAGGGTATTGGTAGCAAAACAGCCATACCTTCGTCGTTCATACCAAAGTCGACAACCTGTTTCCACAGTTGTTATGTCAACTCTGCCCAACACATTCTATCTTGCACTGGTGGCAATAGTCTTTGCAACAATTGTTGGAATTGCAATGGGGATAACTGCCGCAATTTACAAGGATAGCGTTTGGGATAGGTTGCTGCTTGTTAATTCTGCGCTAGGTATGGCTTTGCCATCTTTCTTTGCTGCCATACTTATAGGTTGGCTTTTTGCCATAGTGCTTGGCAAGTATACTGGACTTAACCTTACCGGTAATCTTTGGGAGGTTGATGATTTAGGGGAAGGAATTCATCTTAAATGGCAAAACATCATTTTGCCTGCATTAACTCTTGGCTTACGTCCACTTGGCATAATCACCCAGCTAATGCGCAGTTCATTGCTGGAAACATTAAGCCAGGACTATATCAGAACAGCTAAAGCAAAGGGATTGCCGAATAGGAAGGTGATCTTTAAACATGCTCTCCGTAATTCCCTTAACCCTGTTGTAACATCCATTTCGGGTTGGTTTGCCTCAATGATGGCTGGTGTTGTTTTTGTTGAGTATATCTTTAGCTGGAAAGGACTTGGTTATGTTATGGTAAACGCGCTTAATAGTTACGATGTGCCCCTTGTTATTGGCTGCGTTCTTACGGTTGCTGTAATTTTTAGCATAGTAAACCTGTTGGTCGATATACTATATGGTATTCTAGACCCGAGGGTCAGAATCGGCTGATGTATCGGAATTTTGTTGTAAATTTGATAGCGAAAGGTTAATTAATGCTTGAATGTTTATACTTAATTTAAATCGATTGCGATGAGAAGAAAAATTGTTGCTGGGAACTGGAAGATGAATACATTGCCTTCCGAAGGTTTGGCTCTTGCCAAGGATGTTATAGCAAAATCAGCTGAGGTTTCAAGCGGTGTTGAGCTGGTAGTAATCCCACCATTCACTCACCTGAACGAGGTAACAAAACTAGCCAGCGGAACCCGTGTTGCAGTGGGAGCCCAGAATTGTGCACGCTGGCAATCGGGTGCTTACACCGGCGAGGTGTCAGCTGCCATGCTTGGCGCTATGGGAGTTGAGTATGTAATTATCGGACATTCAGAAAGGCGCGAATACTTTGGTGAAACCAATTCCCAGCTTTACGATAAGATTCAGCAAGCCCTTTCAAGCAATTTGATGCCCATTTTTTGCTGTGGCGAAAAACTGGATGAACGCGAAGCCAATCAACATTTTCAGGTTGTTAAGCAACAGGTTGAGGAATCGCTATTTGCGCTCGATGAGCAAAGCATTAAGCAGGTTGTTATTGCTTACGAACCCGTTTGGGCAATTGGCACTGGTAGAACTGCCACTGCCGAACAGGCACAGGAAATGCATGCCTACATCCGTAAACTGCTTGCTGGCAAGTATGGCTCTCAAATTGCTGACTCTATTAGCATCCTTTACGGAGGTAGCTGTAAACCGTCCAATGCCGCTGAAATTTTTGCTAAACCCGATGTTGATGGCGGATTAATTGGGGGCGCCTCATTGGTTGCAGCTGACTTTATTGCTATTGCAAAATCGTTCTAGGATGGGTTACACCGAACTCAAAATAAGGATCAAACCATACACAGCCGAAACAGCTGAAATTCTCATTGCCCAACTTGCCGAGTTGGGCTTTGAGAGCTTCATGGAAAATGAACCCGAACTACTGGCGTACATTAATACTGCAACTCTAAAAAAATTACCTGCCGATTTTATTGGCCTTATTGAGTTGCCTGAGGGTGTTAGAATTGATTATGAGCTGAACAGTATTGCCGACAAGAATTGGAACGAGGTGTGGGAGTCGAATTTTGAGCCAATCATTGTCGATAACAGATGTTTGGTTAAGGCATCGTTCCATACCGATACCCCAAAAACCGATTACGAAATAGTAATCGACCCAAAGATGTCGTTTGGAACGGGTCACCATCAAACCACACACTTGATGATTGAGGCGCTTCTCAACCATCAGGTTGAGGGGCTTACCGTTCTCGACATGGGTTGTGGAACAGGTGTGCTTGCCATACTTGCCGAAATGCGCGGTGCGCAAAACATTGTGGCTATCGATAACGATGAATGGGCTTACCGCAACACGCTGGAAAACATTGACAATAATAGCTGCAAACGCATCACGGCCTATCTAGGCGATGCAGAGCTGCTTAAAGGAAGATCATTCGATTTGATACTTGCCAATATCAACCTTAATATCCTTTTAGCCGATATGGCTGCATACGTTAACAGCCTTAAAAGTGGTGGAGTTATATTCATGAGTGGCATTTTAAGGGATGATGTTGAAACGCTCAGGAATGCTGCCGAAAGGTTAGGCCTATCGTTTAGTGAGGTTAATTATAGGGATAATTGGGCCATGGTTGCTTTCCGTAAGTAGTTTCTATTATGTATCGGCTTTCATATGGCTAAACCTTATGTATATAGAAGAATATTGATAATTGCGCTGCTGCTTACCGCATTTAGCCTTCTGTATGCTGTGTTCATTAGCCAGGACAAGAAGTTTTCCGGTCAGGTACCCCTTTTTCCTGCGGAACTTAATTCGCTTGTAAGCGATAAAGTTAAGGAGCAGGAAGAGTTTTTTTTAAAGGGGTTCCCGGCATTTTGGCTTTCCGATACTATCGAAATATCAAAAAAAGAGGCAATTATTGGTACGGCCAATCAGATTCTCGAAGTTTTGCCCGACGATAAGTCTTATATACTAAGCTATGTAAAGCTCATAGCAGATTTTTACCGCAACCAGTATGCAAAAAATCAGTTCGAAACATGGTTTAGCTACTTAAACATGGCATTGGCTGATGGATTTATTAAATCCGATAATCTCCGAACATTGATTCGTTTTTCTGGTTCGCTTATCGATAGTTCGTTTATTTCCATAAGTACTTCCCATACATGGAAGGTATTACCTGCAAATTCGTATACCTTCACCTTAAAAAATAATGATTTGCTGGTTAGTTTCCAGAATGTCAACCTAATTTGCAGGAACAACCGCACCGATAGTATTTTTATAAGAGGAACATCCGGTAATCTGGATATAATTAAGCAGTCGTGGGAGGGGAAAAACGGGAAGGTTACATGGATTCGTTCAAAATTCGACGAATCAAAAATTTTTGTGGCACTCAATAGGTACAGAATTGAGTTAAGGCAAAGTGAATATACAGCCGATTCTGTATTGCTAAATTATCCTGAGTACTTCAAGAAACCTATTCTTGGCAGAATAGTGGATAAGGTTACACCAATATACCAGTCGGGAATAGTTGATTACCCTGAGTTTAACCCCTACCAGAAATGGTTTGAGGTTAAGAATATCTTTAAGGATGTTGACTATTCAGGTAATTTCCGTATTAACGGTTCCAAACTAGTTGGAATTGGCCCCGATGGTAGTTTGGCCAAGGTAACAATTCACCGAAAGGGAAAACCCTTTATGGTGGCCGAGGGGCGAATGGTTTTAATTGAGCAGTCGCACTTAAGCTCGGATAAAGCCAAGGTTGTTTTTTACATTGATAAAGACTCGATTTACCATAACGGTTTGTCGTTTGCATACCATAATCCTACAAGAACTGTAATGGTAAATCCAACCGATAAACTAACCACTCAAAGTCCTTTCTACAGCTCATACCATAAAATAAACCTTTGGTCAAACCAGCTAACATGGAGTATTGAAAAGGATGAAATTACCTTTGGTAGCAGCTTGGGCGCTTCAATATCAAAGGCTGAGTTTGAGTCGGAGAACTTTTTTAATCAAGACATGTTCGATAGCATGATGGATGCCAGCGAGTTCCATCCTGTGCTTACCGTTTGGAACTATACTCGTAGGATTAAAAGTAACACTTTTTTGGCATCCGATTTGGCTGTGCATGTGCGCAGAGCTCCCGAGGACGTTAAAATAGCCATGATGCGCTTAGCCAAGTTAGGGTATGTGCTTTACAATTTTGAAACCGACGAGGTTACCATCACCGATAAGTTAAAGTATAATGTGATGGCCCGTTTTGGCCGAACCGATTTTGATGTCATCAGGTTTCAATCCACTACTCCCGGTACACAGCCCAATGCTCGCCTCGATTTAAATAACTTAAATCTTGCCATTGAGGGGGTAAACTACATTTCTGTGAGCGATTCGCAAAACGTATTTATTTCCCCGTACAAGAAAAGTATTACCTTCCAGAAAAACAGGAATTTTGAGTTTGGAGGTAGCATTAGGGCTGGTTTATTTACCTTTTACGGTAAGGCATTCAGGTTTGACTATTCGCAGTTTAAGGTTGAGTTGAATAAAGTTGATTCGCTGATTATTGATTACCAAACCGATTACCGCGATAACTACGGTCGAAGGATATTGCAGGGAGTTGCCAATGCGCTTCACATAATCTCAGGCGATATACTTATTGATAAACCCTACAATAAGTCGGGTAGGGAGTACAACCCGCAGTACCCCATATTCAACTGTACCAGCAAGTCTTACGTTTACTACGATGCATCTTACATATACGGGGGAATTTATAAACGTGATTCCTTTTACTTTGAAATTCAGCCTTTTGTTTACCAAAGCATGGACAACTTTGAAAAGGCCGACATGAATTTCAAGGGAATTCTGTACTCCGGTAATATTCTCGCCCCCATTGAGGAAACGCTCCGTATACGTCCCGATAACTCCCTTGGTTTTATCACTACTACTCCTTCCGAGGGTATGGCTGTCTATAAAGGTAAGGGGAGGGTTTTCAATAAAATCGACTTAAGCAATCAGGGGCTTTTTGTAAATGGTAGTATTGATTATATTACCTCAACTACACAGTCCGATAAAATGCTTCTTTTCCCCGACTCAATGGTTACGGTATCAACGGGCTTTTCCATTGCAAAAAGGGAAACTGGCATTGAGTTCCCAAATGTCAAGGGCAATAAACATAGCATCAAATGGCTACCTAAGGCTGATAAAATGTTTATTTCCAAAGGTGAAAAACCCTTTGTGATGTACGATAGCTTAGCAACTTTTAGTGGAAACCTTCTGCTTCAACCTTTAGGCCTTACTGGAGCAGGTTTGCTGAATGTCCCCAATGGTAAACTTTCCTCATCGCTATTCGAGTACTCCTCAAATGCATTAGCCGCTAATGAGTCAACACTAACTATTCTTAAAACTAATACCGATAGTGTTGCCCTTGAAACCTCAAAGGTTAAAGCTACTATAAATTTCGCAAACATGCTTGGCGAGTTCAGCCGAGTTGACAAAAGCATTTATGCCTCGCTCGATGCTTTAAGGTACAGCACCTATCACGATCGTTTTAAGTGGGATCTCAAAGGATACAAGGTTTACTTTGAAACATTAATGGCTCAGGAAGATGTTTTGGCCGGAAAGTTTAGGGTTAGTAATATGATAGATAGGGACAGCATACCCCGTGGAAATCTGTTTTTCAGTACCAAGCCGGCCGAGGATTCACTATACTTCTTCGCACCAAAGGCTGTATATAATACTGATAGAATACATTTGGTTGCCGATAGTGTTAAGTATATTGTAACTGCCGATGCTACGGTCTTCCCAAAAAATAAAAGGGTTGAGGTAGATGTTCCCAACCGAATGTATAAGTTCTCCAATGCAAAGGTGAGGGCTAACAATACAACGGCCTACCATGTATTGCATGACGCTGAGATCAAGATTAACGGACGGAAAAGCTACGGTGGTTCAGCATACTACGATTACGTTGATGAACGCGATTCAATCCAAACCATCTACTTTCCAAAGGTATACTCTGATAACAATATGAATACCTATGCCGAGGGTACCCTAACAGAGCCCGATAGTTTTAGGTTAAGTCCAAATTTTGCTTACATTGGAGGCGTTAGCCTTAGTGCTCCTGAAAAGTTCCTTTTCTTTAAGGGTGGGGCAAAACCAATTTACAACTGCCCCGGAACTATTGGCCAGTGGGTACGATTTGAATCGCAAATCAACCCCAAGCGGGTTTTAATCCCAATTGGTCCTGATCCTCGCAACATGAACCTCCATCGCTTAATTAGCGGAACTGCCATTGCCGAGGATTCTTTAAAATTGTATGGTGGTCTTTTGCGCAGTCGTAAATTCTGGGAGGATTCATCGCTGGTAACAGCAACCGGATTCATGGAGTTCAACAATAAAAACCGCCGGTTTACCATTGCACCCCTATACAAGTTAGACAATCCCGATTCTTCAGGGAATAGTGTTAGCCTCCAAAAGGACTACTGCTGGGCTTTTGGTGAGGGCAACGTGCGGTTACCCCTAAAGTTAGGCCATGTTACCTCGCAGGTTTACGGTAGTGTAATACATAAACTGGAGAAAAATGAGGCTACTATCGATGCGATTATCAGGTTGAACTTTCATTTCAACCAAAAGGCCCTTGAGGCCATGGCTGCTCAGCTAAGTGGCGCCATTACTCTCGATAAGGTTGATTTAAGCCGTAAGCTTTACCGTAAAATGCTTTACGATTGGCTCACACCTAAGGAGTTGCCCGAGGCATTAAATCAGCTTTCGCTTTTTGGTTCATTCACACAGATGCCCAAAAGCCTGGAGAGTACCATTACTCTTTCCGATGTAAAGTTGAGGTGGGATCCTCAGAATAAATCGTTTGTGTCAGTCGGGAAAATTGGAGTGGGTACTATTGGTAATATTCAGGTAAACCGTTTTGTGAATGGGTTCATTGAGTATTACAAGGGACGCTTTAACGATAGGTTAATCCTTTACATCCATATTGGCGACAACGAGTATTACTCGTTCTACTATGCCAATGGGGTAATGTTTGTCAGTTCAACCAATCCTGAATTTTATAACCCTATTGCCTCCCAAAAATCGAGTGAGCGCAGGGTAAAACCATCAAAAGGAATGATGGGCTATAGGTATATGATTGGATCAAAACGTGAACTAAACAGAGCTCAGCTCCGCTATAAGGAGTTAGCCTTTGGCATTAAGTCCGATATTCCGGTTGATTCCGATGACGACAAACCAAATAAGGAGGGCAAAGAAGACGATTAAAAGCCCCTCTTTTTTTCCCAAACCTCCAGATCAGAAATATTAGAACCATCAATTTTTAGTCTAATCGCTGTTTTTACCTGATGGAAGCCACTGTTTCCAGCCGCTCCCGGATTTATGTATAGCATATCCCATTGCTTATCATACTTAACACGCAGTATGTGGCTGTGACCACATACTAAGATGTTTACCTTGTTTCCCTTAAGGATTTCCAGAACTTTTTGATCATAATGTCCTGGTGTACCCGCAATATGGGTAATCAGTATGTTAACATTTTCTGTTGTAAACAGTTGTTTTTCGGGATAAACCAGTCGGGTTTTGTAATCGTCAATGTTGCCATGAACAGCACGCAAGGGTTTTAGCTTTACCATATTATCGGCTAGCTCAAGCGATCCAATATCACCTGCATGCCAAATCTCATCGCATGTTTCAAAAAAATCGGTAAGCCCTTTGTCCCAAAATCCGTGTGTATCCGATAGGATGCCAATAGCTTTCATCTTTTTATTCTGAAATTCACTGACTCAAAATTAAAAACTTCAGTCTAAATTGTAAATTTGCATCAACGCTGATTAAATAATCTAGCACTTGTTCTATTTATGTTTTTTTATCAATCTGTACACCCTTTGCAGATGGCAATTTAACTATTAAAGGTTTTATACGATTTTTTGTTATGTTTAACTTGACAAAAACAATTGAGTTCATTAATCTCTAATCTCAAATCTTGAATCTGAAATCTGAAATCTGAAATCTGAAATCTTGAATCTCTAATCCCATGCAGATATTTTATGCCCCACAAATTGAAGGCGATGAGTATAGGCTACCTGAGGACGAGTCCAAGCATTGTATTCGGGTGCTAAGGATGCAGCAAGGCGACGAACTTTACCTTACCGATGGTTGCGGAAATCTGCATACAGCAAGGATTGCCGATGAAAACCCCAAGCGATGCTTAGTTCAAATTGTTTCAACTCAGCATGAGTACGGTAAAAGGCCATTCAATCTGCATATCGCCATTGCCCCAACTAAGAACATAGAAAGGTTTGAATGGTTTTTGGAAAAGGCCACCGAGATTGGTGTTGATACCATTACCCCTCTCCTTTGCGAGAGGTCGGAGCGTAAAGATATTAAGGTTGAAAGGTTGCAAAAAATTGTGATTTCAGCCATGAAGCAATCGGTAAAGGCCTACCTGCCAATAATTAATAGTATTCAACCGTTAAGAAACTTCGTTAAATATACGCATCAAGCCGATTTAAAAGCAATAGCGCATTGTAATAGCTGGGATTTGACTCCGTTTCAGCAGGTAATCCATAGGGGTAGGAGTGTTCTTGTCCTCATTGGTCCCGAAGGCGATTTCACGCCAGCCGAAGTAAACCTTGCGCTTAATAGTGGATTCACGGGTGTAAGCCTAAGCACATCAAGGCTACGAACGGAAACGGCAGGCGTTGTAGCCTGCCATACCGCAAACCTAATCAATGGTGTATAACCTTATCCCACAAATAAATCGAGCACATTAAGTGCTTTACTCATCGGAACCTGAAAAAATTCCGTGTATTTGCAGCTTACACAAGTAAAGGTTGTGAATTTTCGATTCTGAATGTTAAAAAGTTTAGTGGCAACACTCCCAGTCATAAAAACTTCGCCCATTTCAAAGTCTTTACAGCCACATTTTGGGCATGGTTGCTTGGCTCTAACCTTCTTGGTTTTCATTGCTTTGGTTCCCCTTTTCTTTTAAGGTTGATTTTTTTAGCCTTCCGGCTTTCCTTAGTGCTTGGTCAATAATCCATTCTATTTGCCCATTGGTGCTACGAAATTCGTCTGCTGCCCATTTTTCAAGGGCAGCAAACTTTTCGGGATCGATCCGTAACACAAATGTTTTCTTTTGGCCCATGGTTTATTACTGGTGAAGTGTTCCCGCATTTACAACTGGCCTAGCCGATTCATCGGAGCATAGCACAACCATCAAGTTGCTAACCATTGCTGCTTTCTTCTCCTCGTCAAGGTCAACAATTTGTTTCTGCGATAGCTGGTCAAGCGCCATTTGAACCATTCCTACAGCACCCTCAACAATTTTGCTTCGGGCTGCCACTACTGCCGTTGCTTGCTGGCGGCGAAGCATTGCCCCTGCAATCTCCGATGCGTAAGCTATATAGTTAATTCTAGCCTCAATCACCTGAATGCCCGCTATGTTTAGCCTTTCAATTAGCTCGGTCTCAAGTTTATGGTTAACAACCTCTCCGCCTGCACGTAGGGTAATTTCTTCCTCCTCGTGTTCAAAGTTGTCGTAGGGGAACATTCCTGCCAGCTTACGAAGTGCAGCATCGCTCTGCACTACCACAAAATGCTCATACTCATCAACCTCAAATGAGGCTTTGTATGTATCCTTTACGCGCCAAACAAGCACCAATCCAATCATTATGGGGTTACCAACTTTGTCGTTAACCTTAATGGGCTCACTGTTAAAGTTGCGTGCCCTAAGCGATATTCGCTTTTTCAGATAGAATGGGTTTGTCCAGAAAAACCCGTTACGCTTTATGGTGCCCATGTACTTCCCAAAAAGTATCAGCACTGCCGATTCGTTTGGGTTTACCACTATAAACCCAGGCATAATCAGCACTATTGGCAAAAAGCCAAGAGCATACCATGGCGATTCTGTTGTAATCAACAGGCTAATGGTTGCTGCAACCAGAATAAACCAAGCCACCAGCATCAGGTAGCCCGATTTGGGATGAAATTCTTTTTCCATAACTGATATTATTAAAGTGATATTAAAATGATATTACAAATATATTACAGAATTATATAAAAGTCAATAAAAAAGGCCGATTTTTTTCGGCCTTAATCTTTAATTTTTGCTAAAAGTTGATGGAATTGTTTTTCGGGTGCTGGTGGTGTTGCCCTTTCGAGTTTTTCCAGGTAATCAGTAAAATACCTTTCAATGTTACTTTGCTCAAGTACATTAAATCCTTCAAAGTCTTTTCGGGATGAACGGTTCCTGGATTTACTATCAACATGATTATTTTTCACTGCGTAGATATTTACCATAGGCAAATTGGTTGAATGGTTTCAACATCAAAACGTATATATATAATAAGGTATTGTATTAAATCGGAAAAAAATTATGCAAAATGATTCAATGTCGTTTAGCTAACGAAACAGACCCTCCTTATGTCATCCTAAGGTTAGCGAATGATCAATTCAATAGTGTGCAGTGTACAGTGGGCAGTTTAGGAGGGGTAGTGTTTAGTGTTTTCACTATCAGCTAACAACTTTCAACTGTCAACTCCACTTGTCATCCTGAGCGGCCTGTCCCGCCCTAGCGGGGAGCGAAGGATCTCTGACCGGCCAAATGAGATGTTTCGCTAACGCTCAACAAGGCAATAGTTCCACGAACAACGAACAACCTTTCCAGCCCCGAAGGGGCAAAGTATTTATAACTCCATTGTCATTCCGAGCTAGTCGAGGAATCTCATTAAATAAGAGATGAAGACACAAAGAGATGCTTCGCCTTGCTCAGCATGACAATCGCATCATGAAACTAATAAATCAAGTATCACAGAGTTGCACAATTTAACACGTTGTTTCACAGAGTGTTTGATATGGTATTCGCGGACAACGGTTCACGAACAACGAACAACGAGCAACGAGCAACGTTTCCAGCCCCGTAGGGGCGTAATATTTGTAACTTCATGGCTACTCATACTCTAAAGCGATGCACGCTATGGCATTCCAAAGAGCAACACTGAAACGTTGCATCGCAAAGGAAAGGCATTGCAAAGAGCGGTTTTCACGTTCTTTCTTGTCCTGATACAAGAAAGAACCAAAGAAAATCAATGCATAAAAGCCCGACCCGATGTGTGCCCCGTGGGTGGAACTGCCACGCGATACGCTGTTAGCGAGCGTCTCCAGACGCGTGCATTATTCGCCCTGAAGGGGCAAATAGAATTAGCCCAGGGTTTTAACCCTGGGTATTGTGGTATTCAAAATGTTAGGCGATGCACGCTATGGCATTCCAAAGAGCAACACTGAAACGTTGCATCGCAAAGGAAAGGCATTGCAAAGAGCGGTTTTCACGTTCTTTCTTGTCCTGATACAAGAAAGAACCAAAGAAAATCAATG
>JAGPEQ010000024.1:28878-29153 GCA_018056955.1 Bacteroidales bacterium
CATAAAAGGTTGAAATGAGATGCTTCGGCTAGCTCAGCATGACAATAGATTCTCGAACAACGAGCAACGAAGACCGCTTCCAGCCCCGTAGTGGCGTAATATTTGTAACTCCATGGCTACTCCAACTCTAAAGCGATGCACGCTATGACATTCCAAAGAGCAACACTGAAACGTTGCATCGCAAAGGAAAGGCATTGCAAAGAGCGGTTTTCACGTTCTTTCTTGTCCTGATACAAGAAAGAACCAAAGAAAATCAATGCATAAAAGGTTGAAAT
>JAGPEQ010000024.1:29253-32840 GCA_018056955.1 Bacteroidales bacterium
CAACGAGCAACGAAGACCGCTTCCAGCCCCGTAGTGGCGTAATATTTGTAACTCCATGGCTACTCCAACTCTAAAGCGATGCACGCTATGACATTCCAAAGAGCAACACTGAAACGTTGCATCGCAACAGAAAAGAATGGCAAAGAGCGATGCAGAAAACCAATCAAAAATGGAATAAAGGAATGAAGAAACAAAGAGACGCTTTGACAGAGTCTATCCCGATGAGTCGAAACTCTGCATGACAGAGAGATGTTTCGCTAACAGCATGCCAAATAATCCAAACTTAACAACATTGTAAAAATTTTTTCAAACTAGCGAGTTCTGGATTATTCCCAGCGGTGTTTCCGTTCCGGGTTAGCCATTCTTACAATTTTGGGGTAGAACTTGGCGAGCACACCTACAAGGTCAGATTGGTATGCCATAACAGCATCAATATCCTTGTATGCCATTGGCACCTCATCGAGCCCAGCACCTATAAGTTCCACTCCCCATTTCTCCAGAATGTAGTTAAGATCAGCCTGAGTAAACGTTTGTAGCGCTTTGCTTCTGGACATTTTTCGGCCTGCCCCATGCGATGCCGATGAAAGCGATGCCGGATTACCCTTGCCTTTTATCACAAAGGCCGGATGAACCATTGAACCTGGAATAATTCCCAGTGAATTTGGATGTGCCGGCGTAGCGCCTTTCCGGTGAACAATGGCCTTACGGCCATCAGGGAGGCTCTCAAACCATGCAAAGTTATGGTGATTTTCAATCATCCTTATGGGACGTACATTCAGCTCACGGGCAACCTTTGCATGGATCTCATGGTGGTTAGCCGATGCATATTCACCGGCTAGGTTCATGGCAAGCCAGTATTCCTGACCTTCCTGGCTGTTCAAATCGAGCCAGGCCAAATGGCGGGCTTTGCCGGGTAGCTTCACCTTTTCCATGGCAAGTTTTGAATAGTAAAGAGCTATTTCGCTACCAAATCCCCGCGATCCTGAATGTGATAGCAATGCCAGGTACTTTCCGGGTTCAAATCCAAGCAACGGGTCGAACTCGGTAATGTGCAATTCGCCCCATTCCACAAAGTGGTTACCGCCACCCGATGTTCCTAGCTGGCTGTAAGCCAGATCGCGGAGCTGCTTTATTACCTTTGTTGCCGACCATTCCTTTTTGTCAAAAAGCGAAGTGTCAATATGGTTTTTATTCTTACTACCTAGACCAAAAATGGTAGTTCGGAGTAGGATTTGGCTTAACATTTCACTTTTAGTACCTAAAATCTCAGGTTTAATCGGAAAAACCGACATACACATCCGGCAGGCAATATCAACCCCAACAGCGTAAGGAATAATAACGTTTCCGGTTGTGGCTAAAACACCACCAATGGGCAAACCGTACCCTTCGTGAGCATCGGCCATTAGTGAGCCCGCAAGTGTAACGGGCAAACTCATGGCGTTTTCCATTTGTTCAATTGCCCCGGGTTCTATACCATCGGCTCCATAAATGGTGTAGCCAATGGGCTTATGCAATGAAACCTCACCATGAAGTTCATTGCTTTTTGAATCGACACTGGTAATATTCTTAGCCTTAAGGTACTGGGTAAGTGTTTTAAACCGATTGTCGGTATCAATCACTTCGGGAGTATCAACAGCGTTAATGATGTATTGCAGCAGTTCACCCTTTGTAACACTTTGGCTACGGAGTATTATGTTGGCTTCACGGCAAATAGCAGCAATATCGAAACTCCCTTTCGTTTTCAGTAAGTAAAGTTCCTTGGGTTTTAACTTGCTCTTGCCCATTTTAGTAGTTTTCAGTGTTCCGTGTGCAGTGTTCAGAAGGAATATAAGGATAAAGGTTTAATTCAAGGATAAAGGATAAAGGATAAAGGATAAAGAGCCTGCCCCGCATTAGCGGGAATAAAGGTTTGAGGTTTGAGGGTTAGGATTCACCATCAACCATCAACCATCAACCATCAACTATCAACTATCAACTTTACTTACCAAGCCATTTCGAACTCAAGGCTAAGGTTTTTCTCTTTCACCATTTTCCTCAGATTGATTAGCGCGTAACGCATGCGCCCTAATGCTGTGTTAATGCTAACATTGGTAATCTCAGCAATCTCCTTAAAGCTAAGGTCGCCATAAAAGCGTAGCATAACCACCTCGCGCTGGTCATCGGGCAAAAAGTCGATAAGTGCTCGTACTTCGTACAGCACGCGTTCATACACCAAGCGTTGTTCAACCGTGGCTTCGGCAAAACGCGGTGTGCTAAAAATATCCATCGGGAAATCGTTGTTGGACACTACGCGGTACTGCTTGTTTTGCCTGAACTGGTCAATAACCAGGTTATGCGCAATGCGCATCAGCCACGAGCCAAAACGGTTAGTCTCGGAGTACTTACCTTCCTTAACCGATTTAATGGCCTTTATAAAGGTCTCCTGAAGTATGTCCTCGGCCAACTGGGGTTTTCGTACCATTAGCAGTATATAGGTATATACCTTACGTTCATACCTTTTATATAATAATTCAAGGGCTGAGTTATTGCCCGCAACAAAATCCGACAGAAGCTCGCAGTCGGAACGACTAGTAGTATTCACGGCTACCTCCTTAAATTTGGTTAGCGTGTAGAGCTTCTATCGATAGGCAAATGGTTTTGGTGGTTAAACATTAATGCAATAATATAAATTATTACAGTTTAATGCAAATTTCTTTTAAATTTATACTAGGTTTAGGTGAAAAAGGTTACACGGGGAGGTGAAAAGAGAGAGAAGATAGAAGTATATAGTTAAAGGAGGCTCATGTACCGTGAACCGTGAACCGTGAGCCGTTAAACGTTAAACGGTGTCTAGTCCTGATATACGGGATAGGCAGTATCGAGAAATCTCATTAAAAGTGAATGAAGATACAAAGAGATGCTTCGACTTGCTCAGCATGACATCAGGGCTAAATTCTCTTCTGCTAACAACCAACAACCATCAACTATCAACTAAACTGGTATCACAGAGTTATACTATGTAACACGGTGTTACACAGAATGGCAATCACGAACAAACATCAACTTTCATTTGTCATCCTGAGCGGCCTGTCCCGCCCTAGCGGGGAGCGAAGGATCTTGGACCGGCCTAATGAGATATTTCGCTAACGCTCAACATGACAATAGTTTCACAAACAACGAACAACGAACCCCGTTTCCAACCCCGTAGGGGCGAAACATTTGCAACTCCATTGTCATCCCAAGTCCCGATATATCGGGATAGACTATGTCGAGGGATCTCGATTTAAGATCTAAGAACTCACTAGTTAGCAAACGTCTTTAGACGCACACATAAATCGCCCTGAAAGGGCAAATCACATTAGCCCTGGGTTTTAACCTAGGGAATTGAGGTATTAATATTATTTTGCATGCAATATATTTTCCAAAGAGCAACACTGGAACGTTGCATCGCAAAAGAGAAGCATGGCAAAGAGCGTTTTTTACGTTCTTTCTTGTTTTGATACAAGAAAGAACCAAAGAAAATCAAGGCTGAAAAGCCCGACCCGATGGGTACCCCGTGGGTGGAGCTGCCACGCGATACTATTCGCCACGCCTGCGACGTGGCTCAT
>JAGPEQ010000025.1 GCA_018056955.1 Bacteroidales bacterium
TCAACCTTAAAGTCAATCTTACCCTGCTTTACCTCCTTAACAGCCTTTTCAACTTCCATGGTAACCGTACCACTCTTGGGGTTTGGCATCAAACCGCGGGGGCCAAGAATACGTCCTAAAGGACCTAACTTTGCCATAACCGAAGGCATGGTAATAATCACATCCACATCGGTCCATCCGCCCTTGATCTTTTCAATGTAATCGTCAAGGCCTACGTAGTCGGCTCCAGCCTGGCGAGCAGCCTCCTCCTTATCTGGAGTGCAAAGTACCAGAACGCGAACGTTCTTACCGGTACCATGAGGAAGGGTTACAACACCACGAACCATCTGGTTGGCTTTACGGGGGTCAACCCCTAAGCGAATGTCGATATCAACCGATGCGTCGAACTTGGTGTATGTAATATCCTTCAACAGTGCGGCTGCTTCCGATAACTTGTAAGTCTTACCGGGCTCGATTTTCGACAGAGCAAGCTTCCTGTTTTTTGTCAGTTTAGTCATTGCGCAAATGAGGTTAAATGTTAATTACCCGGGAATTCTCCGGTAACAGTGATACCCATGCTGCGGGCTGTACCTGCCACCATCTTCATTGCTGATTCAACGGTGAAGCAGTTCAGATCCTGCATCTTTTCCTGGGCTATTTGTCGTACTTGCTCCCAGGTTACAGAGGCAACCTTTTTCCTGTTGGGCTCAGCCGACCCTTTTTGTTGCTTGGTTATTTCAAGCAAGGTTACGGATACGGGTGGGGTCTTTACGACAAAATCAAACGACTTGTCGGTATAGTATGTAATAACCACAGGTAGCACTTTGCCTGCCTGTGCTTGAGTTCTGGCGTTGAACTGCTTGCAGAACTCCATAATATTTACCCCCTTGGAGCCAAGAGCAGGACCAATTGGTGGTGAAGGGTTTGCAGCACCACCCTTAATCTGGAGTTTAATAAATCCAGCTACTTCTTTAGCCATAGTGCGTTTGCTCTTTAATTATTACTCCTTTTCAACTTGCATAAAACTTAACTCCAGTGGAGTTTTACGGCCGAAGATTTTCACCATAACCTTCAGCTTCTTCTTCTCTTCGTTAATCTCTTCGATTACTCCAGAAAAAGAATTGAATGGTCCATCAATTACTTTAACTGTTTCACCAACGTAGAACGGAACATTCAACTCTTCCTCGCTGTCCACCAATTCATCTACCTTGCCAAGTATTCTATTGACTTCGGCTTGACGAAGTGGAATCGGTTCTCCGGTTTTTGGGTCACCTAAAAAACCAAGGACATTGGGGATGTTTCGTAAGATGTGAGGAATTTCACCTACCAGTGCAGCTTCAATCAGAACGTAGCCAGGGTAGTAGATTCTTTCCTTGCTGATTTTTTTGCCATTTCGGATCTGGTAAACTTTCTCAGTAGGAATAAGAACCTGAGAGATAAAGTCGTCGAGTTTCAAACGCTTGATTTCGTTTTCCACCAACTCCTTTACCTTCTTCTCCTTACCACCAATGGCCCTAAGAACATACCATTTTTTAACATTCTCTTCCATTACAGCTCCTTCTTAGGCCGTTCTATTGTTAGCTAAGTACACGGTAAACGAACTCCATCAATCTTTCGAAAGAGAAGTCCATAACGAAGACAACCAGTGCGATTAAAAGGGAAGCAATCATAACAATTAATGCACTGGACTGAAGTTCTTTCCATGTTGGCCACGAAACTTTTTGCACCATCTCGGTGTAAACGTCGTGCAGGTACTGTGTAATTTTCATGTCAACAGTTTGTGTTTAGCACGGGTGGAGAGACTCGAACTCCCAGCCAATGGTTTTGGAGACCACTACTCTACCAATTGAGCTACACCCGTATAAGACCCCCACGGTTCAAATGAACCGTTGGGGTACTATTGTATTACTCAATAATGTCAATTACCTGACCGGCACCAACAGTCCTACCACCTTCGCGGATAGCAAAGCGTAGGTTCTTGTTGATAGCAACAGGGTAGATAAGTTCTACAGTGATAGTTACGTTATCGCCAGGCATTACCATTTCAACGCCTTCGGGAAGCATAATTTCACCGGTTACGTCGAGGGTACGTAGGTAGAACTGAGGACGGTAGTGGTTGTGGAAAGGAGTGTGACGGCCACCCTCTTCTTTCTTCAACACGTAAATCTCAGCTTTGAACTTGGTGTGAGGGGTAATTGAGCCTGGCTTAGCAATAACCATACCACGCTTAATATCCTTCTTGTCAATACCGCGGAGTAGTAGACCTACGTTGTCGCCAACTTCACCCTGATCAAGGATCTTACGGAACATTTCAACACCGGTAACTACTGACTTCATAGGTTTGTCGTTGGTTAAACCTACGATTTCAACTTCGTCGCCAGTGTGGATAACGCCAGTTTCAATTCTACCGGTAGCAACAGTACCACGACCAGTGATTGAGAATACGTCCTCAACAGGCATTAGGAATGGCTTTTCGTTGTCACGTGGAGGAATGGGAATGTACTCATCAACAGCATTCATGAGTTCCATTACCTTTTCAACCCACTGTGGTTCGCCGTTTAGGGCACCAAGAGCTGAACCACGGATAACGGGTACGTTATCGCCATCGAACTGATAGAAGCTCAAGAGCTCACGTACTTCCATTTCAACGAGGTCAAGCATTTCAGCATCGTCAACCATGTCGCACTTGTTCAGGAACACAACGATCCTAGGAACGTTTACCTGACGAGCGAGAAGGATGTGCTCACGGGTTTGAGGCATAGGACCATCAGTAGCAGCTACAACAAGGATAGCGCCGTCCATCTGGGCAGCACCAGTAACCATGTTCTTAACATAGTCAGCGTGACCAGGACAGTCAACGTGAGCGTAGTGACGGTTCTCAGTTTGATACTCAACGTGAGCGGTGTTAATGGTAATACCGCGCTCTTTTTCTTCAGGAGCGTTGTCGATAGAGTCGAATGAACGGAATTCGGAAAGACCCTTTTCAGCTAATATTTTAGTAATAGCAGCGGTAAGGGTAGTCTTACCATGGTCAACGTGGCCAATGGTACCGATGTTCACGTGCGGTTTCGACCTATCAAATTTTTCTTTAGCCATAGTTTTCTGGTATTAATTTAAAATTAGTATTAAAAACTTGATTGTCTCATACAACACAAAAAATTGAGCCGATGACGAGAATTGAACTCGTGACCCCTTCCTTACCAAGGAAGTGCTCTACCTCTGAGCTACATCGGCTTACAGGTAGAGCGGGAGACGAGACTCGAACCCGCGACCCTCAGCTTGGAAGGCTGATGCTCTACCGACTGAGCTACTCCCGCATGCCACCAACCCTGCAGGACTGGTGTCAACCCTGTTTTGTGGGGAGAGCAGGATTCGAACCTACGAAGGCATAAGCCAGCAGATTTACAGTCTGCCCCAGTTGGCCACTTTGGTATCTCCCCAACCTGTTTTGCTTTGAGCCGATGGAGGGATTCGAACCCCCGACCAGCTGATTACAAATCAGCTGCTCTGGCCAACTGAGCTACATCGGCAATCAAAGTGTTTTTGCACTATTTTAAGGAACGTTTACCTCCTGAAATCGGATTGCAAATGTATAACAATTTTAATTATCTGCAAAAATTTTTATCTTTTTATGTAACCTTTTTTAGTACAATTTTCATAATCCATCTGTCTGTTTTGACCTGTTACAGCAAAAAATGAAGCCCTTTCGGGCTTCATCTGTTTTGTTTTTAGTCTATTTTTTGGGTTTGCTATACCCCTCTTAGCTTTTCCTTAAACTTTTTAACTTGACCCTTCAGCACATCAATACATAGGTCAGTAGCCTCTTCAAAGGTTTTCCCTTTACGTTGGGCAAACAAATCGTTGCCAGGCACCTTAAGGCGGAATTCAACAACCTTGTTTTCCATGTCCTGGCTATTTTCCAACTTTAGGTACACCTCGGTTTCCACGATGTTGTCAAAATAGCGCTCAAGTTTTGCAGCTTTCTTCTCAACGTAATCAAGAAGCTTCCGGTCAGCATCAAACTTGATGGATTGAATTTTAACGTTCATAATAAATCCTCCTTTTGGTTTTAGGCTCGTGGATGAGCCTGGTTATAATTGTTTTTAAGTTTTTCGAATGTGCTGTGGGTGTACACCTGGGTAGCCAGTAAGCTTGAGTGGCCAAGCAGCTCTTTGATGGCATTCAAATCGGCACCCTTATTTAGCAAATGGGTTGCAAAGCTGTGCCTTAGCACGTGGGGGCTCCTTTTTTGAAGTGGTGTAATCAAGGTTAAGTAGTGGTTTACTACTCTGTATACGAGTTTTGGGTAAACCGGTTTACCTTTTGGCGTAACAAAAAAACTAACAGTATCGGAAAATTTTTTGTTTCGTTCCTCAAGGTACTCCACAACCAAATCTTTAAGATCCGGATGAATGGGAATGATACGTTCCTTGCTACCCTTCCCCATTACCTTAATGGTCATTGAATCCACATCGACCGATTGGAGGGTAAGCCCAACTAGCTCCGATAGGCGCATACCGGTAAAATAGAACATGGTTATTATTAGCCGGTTACGTAAGCCCTCAAAATCATCGCCAAACAGGTCGTTGGTATTAAGTTTTGCCATGTCGGCTTCAGGTACAAATTCAGGTAAGCGCTTACTGGTTTTGGGCGAAACTACACGTTTCATGGGATTGTTAGCAATTACGCCTTGGCGTAATAGGTACTTATAGAATGTGCGAAGCGATGAAAGTTTACGGTTAACCGAACGGGTTGATAGGCCTTGGCTAACTAAGTTCGACATCCATGCCCTGATGGTCCTATGGCTAATGTGTTCAATAGCTTCGGTACTTGCGGGATTGACTCCTGAATAGCTGAAGAAGGAATGCAGATCATCGCCATACGAGCGTATGGTGTGTGATGAGTAACCCTTCTCTATATCAAGGTATTTAAGAAATGAGGCCAGCATATCCATTGAATGCAATATAGTTTTTTTCAAACTAAAAAGCAAAAAAAAATCAGGCAAAATAGCCTGATTATGCATTCAACTGAACATCAGCATCTACTCTTCCTGCTGCTGTAGCTTCTGAATGTAAATGGCTCTTTTGATCTGCTCCCTACGAGCAACCGAAGGTTTAACGTAAGCTTGACGGGAACGTAACTCCCTCATAATACCGGTTTTTTCAAACTTACGCTTGAATTTTTTTAGAGCTCTTTCAATATTTTCGCCTTCTTTAACTGGTACTATAATCATGTTTATCGAATTTTATGAGCTGCAAAATTATAATGTTTTGATTTTAATACAAAATATTTTAGTCTTTTTTTGTGGAAATTATTCCAATTGTTTGTGAAGTATCAATTTTACTATAAATCAAGGTAATGTTTTAGCTTTTCGAACCGGTCGCGAGGTAAAAGCTTGTTCTTCCATAGCTCATCAAGTGTTTTAATGGTACCTTTTTGTGAGCGGTAGTAAATAATTGCTTTAGCCTGATAATCGTTCACATAGGGATGGATTCTCAGGTCATCGTACTTAATTAGATTTATGTTGATTTTTCGAATACGGGTAGTGTCGATATATATGTTTGGCCTTAGCTGGTCAACCAGTTGCGGAGTAAATCCATAAACCTCGACAAGCTGATCAATACTATAAAATCCACCGAGTAGGTTCCTGTAACCCACAATCCGCTTTGCGTAGTTACTTCCTATACCTTTAAGTTTTAGTAATGAGAGGGTATCGGCACCATTGAGCTCCACAAGAATGGACTTGGTATCAATAACCCTATCATGGCTAATAGTATCGGCAAGTGGTGCTATACGTACCAGCGGCTTTAGCCTTGCCTTTGTAGCCGAGTCGATAACAAAAATTTTATCGATATCGTCAGGAGTCCTGAAACGCCCCCCTTTAGACCTATACTTAACAAGTACCTCAGCTTGCTTTCGGCTTAACCCCAATTCCATTAAGCTGTCAAGGCTTACGGTGTTGGGATCAAATAAAAATGATTTTTTAGTTCGGGGGAGTTCCATCTCGGCCTCAATACCCGAAGGTGGCTCAATAACTTTCTCGGGCTCATGGTACTGGAGAGTTAAAAAGAAACTATCGGCTTTTTGAACAAGCATGGGATCGGGAGGGGAAACAACATTGAAATACTTTTTATACAGGTACGGAGCCACAGCCAAGAGCAAAACTAATAGAACCAGAATAATGGTTCCATTTCGTTCGCCCCTTGAAAAGTATAAGAAGCTTTTAACGCTAACCCAAATCCGCTTCATGGCTAGCAAATAGTTCTAGTACCAAATATCGCGAAAAATGATGAATGAAGCAATAGGTTATAACTAGGTGTACAATCTTCCTGCTTTCCACCTATTCCAGTAACTATCCAAATCGGTCCGCACCTCTTTAGCCATAAAAATCATTCCTAGGATATTTGGAAAAGCCATACCTAAGATCATCATGTCGGAGAAATCCATGACAGCCCAAAGGTTCGAAGCGCTACCCACAACAATACAAAGTAAAAAAATGATGTAGTATAGCTTGGTTGATGCCTCAGGTACAGGAATAATCCCGTTCAAACGTTTCTCAAAAAGGTAGTTAAAGCCTTTGAGGCCATAGTATGACCAGCTGATCATGGTTGAAAAAGCGAATAGTAAGATAGCAATAGCCAGCAGATATGGGAACCAAGGTAATACAGTGGCAAATGCGGCTGAAGTTAGCTGGGCTCCCTGTAAACCAGAACTATTACCAGCTAAACCAGCAAAATTTATTACTAAAGCGGTCATGGTGCATACCACTACAGTATCGATGAATGGTTCAAGCAAAGCTACAATGCCCTCACTAACAGGCTCATCGGTTCGGGCAGTTGAATGTGCAATGGAAGCGGAACCTATCCCTGCCTCGTTGGAAAATGCTCCCCGTTGAAACCCAACAATAAACGCACCAAAAAAACCACCAGCAATGGATTTGAGTCCAAATGCCTGCTCAATGATTTGACTGAAAACCTCCCCCATCCGGGAAATGTTTAGAAAAATAATTACCATGGATGCTGAAATGTAGAGGATAACCATGAAAGGAACTATCCGCGAGGCAACACTGGCAATGCTTTTTATTCCCCCCAGGACTACTAAACCCACCAGCAAGGCCATGGCAATACCAAAATAGGCTCCCTTACCATTTAACCAGGGTATGATGAAAGCCATTTGCGAAAATGCCTGATTGGCCTGAAACATATTTCCACCGCCAAACGATGCACCAATTACTAAAACCGAAAAGGTTACTGCCAGTATATTACCTATAGTTTTCATGTTACGCTTGGCAAGCCCTTGACTCAGGTAGTACATGGGCCCTCCCGATACCCTACCCTTTGAGTCAATCAATCTATACTTTTGCCCTAGCGTGCACTCGGTAAACTTAAGCGACATGCCCAGCAGCCCAGCCATTATCATCCAGAATGTTGCGCCAGGCCCCCCAACGCTTATGGCGACTGCAACACCCGCAATATTTCCCAAACCAACAGTTGCTGAAAGAGCGGTAGATAAGGCTTGAAAATGGGATACCTCTCCCTTTTTGCTATTCTTATCGAGCCTACCCGAAGTGATTTGGATTGAATGCCAAAAAGCACGGATGTTGATAAATCCCATGCGGAAAGTAAAATAAACTCCCCAAACCATTAGCCACATTACAACAAAAGGAAACCGGAAACCTATTTCAACCCCAAAAGTTCTAAAGGGGTCCCAGAACAGAAAACTCGATAGTACCCTGACCAGTGGCTCAAATATGGAATTAATTAGCTCATCCATTCCCTTAGTCTATCCAAGTGAACCGTAAAATACTGAATAGATAAAAATGGCAGCTATGGCTAACGGTGCAATAAAACGAACTACAAATCGGTATACAGGGAAGTAACCTGCCTTTAGTTCACCTCCATTTGAAACCTCATCGAATAATGTTGATTTTTTTAGATACCACCCAACAAAAATCACTATTAGCATTCCTCCGAGTGGAAGTAAGATGTTAGAGGCCAGAAAATCGAGCATATCGAAAATGGTTTTGCCTGAGAGCCTGATATTGCTCAAAGGCCCAAACGACAGTGATGCCAAAACACCCAAAACCGATATGGAAACCGAAGCTAAAATGGTTGCCTTAAGGCGAGTGATACGCAACTCCTCCGAGAAATACGCCACAACCACTTCAAGCACCGATACCGTTGAAGTTAACGCAGCTACAGCAAGTAAAATGAAAAAAATAAACCCAAAAAGATTCCCCATTGGTATGTTGCTAAAAATCTCGGGTAGGGTTATAAAAACCAAACTTGGACCTGCAGTAGGTTCAATGTTAAAAGCAAATACAGCAGGAAATATCACTACTCCTGCTAAAACTGCAATAAATGTATCGGCTAATGATACGTTTAATGCCGTTCTACCTAAATTGTCAGTTTTTCGGAAGTATGAAGCATAAGTAATTAAAGCACCCATTCCAAGACTAAGTGAGAAAAAAGCCTGCCCCATGGCAAATAGAAATGTCTTTATGGTTACCTTGGAAAAGTCGGGCTTAAACAGGAACGCCAATCCTTTTGATGCATTGGGTAAGGTAATAGATCGTACACATAGTATTAAAAGAAAAACTACTAGCAATGGCATTAAGAACTTGTTATATTTCTCAATACCATTTTTTATTCCTCCTATTACAATATATGCAGTAAGTGCCATAAATACTAACTGCCAGATAATGGGACGAACAGGATGAACCAAAAAGTTTTGAAAAGCATCACCCAGTTGCTGCGTTGTTTGATTACCAAATCCAACAGATACTGATTTTACTATATACTCCAGTGTCCAACCAGCCACAGCACTATAAAACGATAAGATTACGAAGGCGGCCACCACCCCCATTATACCCACAAAATACCATGGAGTGCCAGGCGAAATTGCCTTAAATGAACCAAATACATTGCGCTGACCACGCCTGCCAATTGAAAATTCAGATATCATAACAGGAATTCCCAATAGGAACACAAACAGTAGATAGATAAGCAAAAAAGCTCCTCCTCCATTCTGCCCTGTTATATATGGGAACTTCCAAATGTTTCCTAATCCTACTGCCGAGCCGGCAGTGGCTGCAATAATACCAAATTTGCTTCCAAAGCTATCGCGATTATTAGAAACTGGCATAGGTTTAGAGTTTAGGTTTAGGTTATAAATTTTGGCGCACCAATTTGGAAAAAAATGGACACTAAAACAAGTGTTAGCGTAAAAAAAGCCCATCCCGGACTTCAGAATGGGCAATGTTTTGAAAAAGCATTTGTTAAGCTATGTCGACCTTACTTTCAAGGTAAACATCCTGTATGGCATTCAGAATTTTAATACCCTCATCCATAGGGCGTTGAAAAGCTTTGCGACCGCTAATGAGTCCCATTCCACCTGCACGTTTATTAACTACAGCGGTATAAACAGCCTCGGCCAAATCGCTTGCTCCCGAGGAGGCACCACCCGAGTTAATTAAACCGGCTCGTCCGTTATAGCAACCTACTACCTGGTAGCGGGTCAAATCAATGGGATGATCGGTAGTTAGCTGTGAGTAAACCTTATCGTGGGTTTTTCCGAAGTTTATAGCTTTAAAGCCACCATTATTCTCTGGAGCTTTCTGTTTAATAATATCGGCCTGAATGGTAACCCCCAAATGGTTTGCCTGGCTGGTTAAGTCGGCAGCTACGTGGTAGTCCACGCCATCTTTTTTGAATCCATTGTTTCGCAGGTAGCACCAAAGAACGGTAACCATTCCCAACTCATGGGCACGCTCAAACGCCTGGGCAACTTCAATGATTTGCCGATTGCTCTCCTCGGAACCAAAATATATTGTAGCCCCAACTGCTACTGCACCTAGGTTCCATGCCTCATCAACCGATCCAAACATAATCTGATCGTACTTATTGGGATAGGTAAGCAGCTCGTTATGGTTAATCTTAACAATAAAAGGTATGCGGTGGGCATATTTACGGGCTACCGATGCCAGCACCCCAAATGTTGAAGCAACCGCATTAGCACCACCCTCAATGGCCAACTTAACAATGTTTTCAGGATCAAAGTAAATGGGATTTGGGGCGAACGATGCACCTGCACTATGTTCAATTCCCTGATCAACAGGCAAAATGGACAGATACCCTGTACCAGCCAACCGTCCATGATAGAACATAGCCTGTAAGCTTCGCATTACCTGGGGCGATCGGTTGCTATGGTAAACCACACGCTCCATGAAATCGGGCCCAGGAAGATGAAGCATCTCCTTTGGTACTGTATTGCACTTATGTTCAAGAAGATAATTGGCGTTATCGCCAAGCAGCTCAACTATTTTATCGTAGTTCATAGGTATAGAATTTTATCGGTTCTATACAAACCTACGAAAAATATTGGTTTAAGTCAAGTAGAGTAAAGCTAAAAGGGATATCCAATACCAAAATTAAAGGTTATATCGCTGATGCTAAACTTTCGATTAAACGGAACCCAGGGCTTGTATGGCTCATTTGGATTTATTGCCGGATCGAAAATTTTATAACCAAAATCGGTTCGTAAAATAAAGAAACCTAAATTCAACCTTATCCCCAGTCCACTACCAATGGCAATCTGCTCATAGAATTTATTCCATTCAAAGGTAGCCCCTGTCCTATCGTCAAGTTTAGGCATCGACCATATATTGCCACAATCGATAAACATAGCCCCTTCCAACTTCCAAACCATACGGAAGCGGTACTCAAAATTTGCTTCGATCTTAATATCGGCAGTGCGGTTTGGGAAGCGCTCAGCAGGTTGGTAGTATGAGCCTGGGCCTAATGAGCGTGCCTGCCATGCTCGTACACCATTGGCACCACCCGTAAAGAATCGCTTTTCAAAAGGTAACGCTCGTGAATTACCGTAAGGATAACCAACCCCAATGTATAATCGGTATGCGAAGGAATTATTCTCATCGGCTACCTGATGGTATGTAAGATTTATATCGCTTCGAACAAACTGTGAGAACTCCGTATCGAAAAATGTATATGCCCCGTTTGAATTTTTTGGTCTATCGCTCAACTTCGATATGGCTTGAAGGGCGTTCCCTGACAATTCAAGATTAAATCGAATGTAACTGGAATTGCTGGCTTTTTTAACATTTTGGTTACTGTAAACCAGGCTGTAGCTTGAAACTGTTACTATTTGGCTTATGTAGCTGTATTTAAGAAAGGTGGTATCAATCTGAGCCTGAAATTCGGGGCTAATCTTTTGAATTGAAATGGCATTTAGCTCAATTGGGTTAAGGGTATGTAGCATAAAGCGTGAGCTTTTCCAAACATAACCGAACTGTAACCCGGCTATCATACGGGTGTACTCAGGGCGGCGCTGAAAGCTGTACGAGGCAGTAAGCTGGGTGCTTGGAGCATATTTATCGACCCTAACATGCGAAGTGTAAGGTCCTATGTACTTTGGGGTAGTAAGCCCCATTGAACCTCCAAGCTCAAGGGTATTATTCAGGTTGATTTTTTGCTGGGCGGTTTCAACAAGTCCTCGGAACTTAATATCAAATACCTCTGCGCCTTTAAATAGGTTTTTATGCTGATAGTTTAACGTACCTTCAGCGCCAAGCGAGCCGCTGGTATTTGTTCCTACCAACTCCACCTGATAGCTCTGCAGGGTATGCGGAACCAGCTGAATATAACAGTTAAGATACCCAAACTCCTCCGATTCAGAACCGGTATCTAAATCAGAGAAATCAATTTCACCGCTTTGTTCCTTTGCTTCTACGTCTTCCAATTCAATATTAACAAACTTAAATAACCTAATTTGACTCAGATTCTGCTGAGTTCTGTTGACTTGGTCAACAGAATACATTTCGTTTGGTTTTAACTGGTTAAATGCCTCAATTACATCGAGCTTCACACCCGGGTTCTGGTGAAAAACATAGTACACACTAGCCCTACAAATTGTATCAAGCTCACCATTATCACGGTACGAGCTAAACTTGAATGGGTCATAGTTCGGATAAATAAAAACATTCCGAAACTTGTATCGCTTAAACCTTATGGGTTTCAGTTTTCCATTCTCATCGGCCCGGAGTGGATTTTTTATGATAAGGTTAAGGTCAACCCTGTTGTTCCTGAAGTTAGTATCGGCAGTAAAGGTTATGAAATTCTTACTAAAAGTGAAGTAGCCATTTCGTTTTAGCATTGTTTCAATTCGCTCCCTTTCGGTCTGGAGCATATCCACATCAAATAAATCGTTTCTTCTAATTAGCCTGTTCACAGTATCGGCCAACACAAGCTGGCGGATTAGGGTATCCTCAATGAAATAGCCAACTCTCCTCACCTTATAGGGTAAATTAGGATGGATGGTATAAAAAACATCGGCCTTTTTCCCATGAATCCAAACCGAATCGGTTACCACTGCATTATAGTAGCCCTTACTTTGAAGGTAAAGCTTGATATTTCTTGAACTTCCTGAAACTGCATTACTATCGAAAAGTACTGGATCTTCACCAATGGTTCTTAGCCCACTGTTTAGCCAACCCGATTTTCGGGGATTTGATAGGCTATAAACCCTTAGGTGGAACCTAAATCCCAGTATCTTCTTATTTGGCTTTTGCTTTACATAAGGTAATAAATCGTCGGGTTTTACCTGCTTTGAACTCGTTTTTATTTGTACTTTGTTGAGCAGGTGCATATTTTCCGGCACATGCTTGGTTACGGAACAACCTGTAACTAATAAAAGGGAGGAAAAATACAGTATATACCTTAAAGGCCAACTAATTTTCTGAAAAATAAAAGTCACAGGCATAATCAGAGTTAGGTATTATGAACTATACAAATGTAATTATAACAGCAATTCGCCATCTATTTTTTACAGCAATAGTTATGGATTTATGACCAAATTCATCAAAATCAGGGCCAAAATAAAATTCGCACATGGGATGCTAAGAATTTGAAAATGCTGATAATATTAGAAAAATGTTTTATTTTGCCCTAAAATTCAGGTAAATGTTATCAAGAAATAGCATTAAAAGGGTAAAATCGTTACAACAGAAAAAATTCAGGAATGAACTTGGACTTTTTATAGCCGAAGGTACTAAACTTGTAGATGAGCTCATCAGTAGCAATTTTGAAATTGAGGAGATATACCATACCGAGCAATATTTAGTAACAAATGTTAATTGCTTGGTACACAAAGTAAGTCAGTCCGAAATGGAACGGATAAGCGGGCTTGTTACACCAAGCCCAGTGCTTGCCGTAGTTCGGTTCCCAACATATAAACTGGATGTTGACCCAAGTAAAGAGTTGGTTCTTGCTCTGGATACCATTCAAGACCCAGGCAACATGGGTACCATTATCAGATTAGCTGATTGGTTTGGGATTGACAATATTGTTTGTTCCCATGGATGTGCCGACGCTTTTGCCCCAAAAGCTATCCAGGCAACCATGGGTGCCATTGCCCATGTTAAGGTTCATTATACCGATCTGATTACCTGGCTTAGCCAGCACACTGTTAACTGCCCAATTATTGGGGCATGTATGGATGGTGAAAATATTTACAAGGCAAAGAAAGAACACGCAGGCATTATTGTGATGGGTAACGAGGGTAACGGCATCAGCCCTGCTGTTGACAAGCTAATTACACATCGTATCCACATACCAACATTCGCTAGGGGTCGCCAGAAAGTAGAATCGTTGAATGTAGCCATGGCTACAGCCATAATACTCTCAGAATTTAAAGGGACATTACATCAATAAATCTACCTGCGGAAGAACGGTAAAAACCTACGGGGCCAAGCCATAGTTGTGATAAGACTGACCGGGTTTAGCCTTGGTTACAATTTTGCCTGGCTTGGTACGCCCATTGGCGTAAAGCATTTCCTGCTCTTGAAAAGTTCGTAATGTATCGGTGATCCTTTCAGGTGTTCGTTGCTTTATAAGTTCCCGGTAAATCTGGAACGCTTCCATCCGAAGTTTGAGATGAAGTTTTTTAATACGATCAAGCGACGGTTTAGCCTCTTTAACCTCAGGTTTAGCCTCTAAGGGAATGCTAACAACAGGCTGTTCGGCAAATCTTTCGTCAAACTCAACTTCCTTTTGTTTTTCTTCAAGCGTTTTGACTTTTACGTTTACCCTGCGGATGTTTTTCATTTCGAGGAGTATCTCAAGCAAATCGTGCCAGAATTTGCTTCCCCAACTCAGGAAAAAGCCAGTAAACAAACATCCAATAATCCATGAATAGCCTGTTGTTGGAGTATTCCATCCGAACGTACCCTGGTTGATAACTGCAAAAAGATCAGCTTTAAGAGAAAATGAAACTAACCCACCAGATATAAGGCTAATTGCGAAAATTCGCCTTTCACGCTTTTTCTCCATAAAGGGATCGTCCTCCTTATACCGAACATTAACTAGCCCCAGAAAGCCATCGGGTATAAACAGCTTTATCAGGTTTGTTATACGTTCGGCAATAAAGCTTAACGGGAGTAGAATTGTTAGGAGAATAAATAGTGCATCGGTTTCCATGATATTTTTTTAAACCGATACAAGTTAAGTTCTTTTAAATTGATTTAAAACGTTTGATTGATTTTCCTGGATGATAAATTGACAAACAGATGAGTTTCTCGAAAATCGAATAAATGATTGTGAGTTAAAATCACAATAATCAATTCCGTTTAACTGACATACCGGGCAACAGCATCTGCTACAATACTGCCGTCCAAGGCCGATGACACTATACCGCCGGCATAACCTGCACCCTCGCCCGAAGGGAAAAGCCCGGAAAGGTGAGAATGCTGAAGGGTCTCAGGATCTCTAGGAATACGGATAGGCGATGATGTTCGTGATTCTACTCCCAGTATTACTGCATCGTTGGTAAGGAAACCCTTCATCTTTTTTCCAAATGCCTTGAAACCCTCCCTGAGTCTAAAACCAATGCGTTCAGGTAGCCAAAGGTGCATCTCCGAAGAGTTTAGCCCGGGATGGTATGAGCAGGTAGGAAGATTTGATGAGAAACGCCCTTCTACGAAGTCAACCAAACGCTGAGCGGGAGCTTGAACTCCATATCCCCCATGCTGCTTAGCAAGACGCTCCAATTCAGCCTGAAACTCAAGTCCGGCAAAAATGCCGTGCTGAGCAAAGTCAGCCAAATCATCTAAACGGATTTCAACTACTATTCCTGAGTTTGCCCAACGTGAATTCCTATTCGAGGGCGACATTCCATTGACTACAACCTCATCGGTTCCTGTAGCGGCAGGCACAATAAAACCACCGGGACACATGCAGAATGAGTAAACCCCGCGTCCCTCAACCTGATGTACCAGTGAATACGCAGCAGCTGGTAAATACTCGCTTCGGGGTATGCCATGGTATTGAATGGCATCGATAAGTGCTTGTGGATGCTCAACCCTCACCCCCATGGCAAACGGCTTAGCCTCCAAGGCAATACTTTGATTGTGAAGCATGTGATAAATATCGCGAGCCGAATGCCCTGTGGCAAGTATTACGGCTTTACCATGTAACCTTTGCCCATCGGCAAGTTTAACACCAACCGCTTGACCAGAATCTAAAATTAGCTCCGTAACCCTACTATTAAAAAGCACCTCACCCCCATACTGAAGAATAGTTTCCCTTATACGAGTTATAATTCCGGGTAGCCTGTTGGTGCCAATATGCGGGTGAGCCTCGTAAAGTATAGCCGGATTGGCACCATGATCAACCAAGGCCTGAAGAATTCGTTTGAAATCGCCACGTTTCTTGGAACGAGTATAAAGTTTGCCATCGGAAAAGGTACCAGCACCACCTTCGCCAAAAGCATAGTTTGAATCGGGATTAAGTTGATGCTCCCGGTTTAGCATAGCTATATCGCGTTTGCGGTCGCTTACCAATTTACCTCGTTCAATGACAATGGGTTTCAGGCCAAGCTCAATTAGTCTTAGCGCTGCAAATAAACCGGCAGGGCCTGCCCCTACTACAATAATTGGAGTTGCGCTACGCACATCACGATAGTTGAAAACAGGCCTGTCCTCGGTAACTTCTTCATCACCAGTAAACACTTTTACGCCAAGGTTAATCAAAACCTTGCCTTTACGAGCATCGATAGATTTTCGGGTGATATAGTAATGGACTATGGCATCCGTTGGCATGTCAAGCTTTTGGGCAATAGCCCCAAGAACAGCCAAATCGTTTACCGCCTCATCGGGTCTTAATACGATAGATATATCATGTGGCATTGGAAAACCTCTTAAAAATGCAATAACACAAATATGGGCGTAAGGTTTAAGCCTACTCAAAGTGGAACGAAACAATCAGTAACTTGGATCTTAAACTTTCCAAGGCATCGTGGTAAATCTTTCCCTCATCAACGTAATCGTTCGATAACATATTAAGTAAACCGGCTGACCACTTAATCTCAGCTGAAAACTTAAAGTACTGGAGGAAGAAATCGATACCAAAGCCAATCTCATAGTAGTAATCGAACTTTTTAAGTCTTAGCAAAACACCCTTTTCAACCTTAAGGCGTTTGTAGGCGGCTAAATCAATTCTAACGTCAGTTCCCAGGTACAAGTAGGGGCGGACATTACTGTTGCGCTCCGATAAGAACTTAATTCCAACAGGCAAATCGATGAAGTTCGACTCCATCTTCATGGTTGTAGCCAGCGAAACGGTACTGTCGGCATCAACCTTAAAAAAATTTACATCGCGCTGGCCAAAAGAGTATCCAGGCAGAAAACGTAGATGAATATCGCGGGCAATACGGAGGTCGCCAATGGCATTTACGTTAAGACCTGCCGAAATATGGGTTACCTCTGCAAAGTACTTTGAGCCATCGGCATTGAACTGAGCGGTTCGGTTAACTGCATCAAAATCCATTACATTAACGCCAATAGAGAAACCAAACCTGAGCGGTTTCCCTACGTCGTAGTCGGGGTCGTTTAGCAATGTGGGCCGTTTGAATTGACCAAATGAGTTGCCAACTACCAAAAAACAAAGTAATAGTAATGCAAAAAAACGTTTCAAGTGCGATTCACAGTTTTAGTAACGACTCTGATTAAACGGTAACCAGTCAAAAATATTATTGATTTTTCTTTTTCGCAATATAAAGGGTGGCAATACCAAAGGTTTGAACCCTGATTTCCACATCGTTAAAACCCGCTAACTTAAGTATCTGGACAAAAGCTTCACCCTGAGGGAATGAAAGCACCGATTCAGGGAGATAGGTATATGCCTGTCGGTTGCCCGACACCTTTCCACCAACCCACGGTAAGAATTTTAGAAAGTAAAATCGATATAAAGCATTAAACGGCCAGTGGCGGGGCATGGAGAACTCCAAAACACCCAGTTCTCCGCCAGGTTTAAGCACACGACAAATCTCCATTAGTCCTTGGGCTAAGTCCTCAAAGTTTCGCACACCAAATGCAACCATGGCAGCATCGAAATGGTTATCGGGTGAGGGAATACAGAGCGCCGAGGCCTTTTTAAGGGTAATGCGCTCCAGAAACTTCCATTTTTTTACCTTCACCTTTCCAATGGCAAGCATCGATTCAGAGATATCGATACCAACTATCTTAACAGTAGGGGATTTTTTTGCCATTACCAGTGCAAGGTCGGCAGTTCCGGTTGCCACATCCAAAACCTCTCTAGGATTGTTACGTAGCAACCTTTTTACAAGCCGTCGCCTCCAAAGCTTATCAATGCCAAGGCTAAGCAGATGGTTAAGAAAATCGTAGCTTGGCGCAATGCTATTAAACATTGCCGCAACGCTACTGGTTCGTTTATCAACAACAGTATTTGGACTTTTACCCATTTATCAGCTGCTCAAGCGAGGAGTCGTAAATTTTCTTTAAATCGGCTACAAAGCCAAACGAAACATCATCGACTCTAATTTCCGACTTGGTAACATGACCAAGGGTTGAGAAAGGCACCTTGCTTGCTACCATAAAGTCAATAAACTGGGTTTCGCGCGATGGCGATACCGAAACCACAATTCGCCCTTGGGCCTCACCAAACAGGAAGGCATCGGTACGAATTTCGGCATCGGTAGTGATATCGAAACCTAAATTGCGAGGCATGGCACTTTCAAGAAGCGCAATGAATAGCCCTCCATCGGAAACATCGTGTGCCGATTGAATCAGGTTACGTGCAATAAGTTCGCGAACCGCACGTTGCACCTCATACTCCTCCTCAAGGTTAAAGTAAGGCGCAGGCGACTGCTTGACACCGTGGTAGCTGTACAGGTATTCGGACGATGCAATATCGTTTACTGACTTACCAATCAAATAAATCATATGACCCTTCTCCTTGAAAGCCAGCGTTGTATGGTGATTCTTATTTTCAAGTAAACCAATCATACCAATGGTTGGTGTAGGGAAAACGGCCTCCTCCTTGCCTCCAATTGATGCTTGGTTGTAAAAACTAACATTACCACCGGTAACAGGGGTGTCGAACTTTTCACAAGCAGTACCCATCCCCTTTACTGCCTGAACAAACTGCCAGTAAACTTCAGGGTTATATGGGTTACCAAAGTTTAGGCAGTTAGTAACAGCCAAGGGTTTAGCACCAGTACAGGAGATGTTTCGGGCTGCCTCGGATACTGCAATCATAGTTCCAACCATGGGGTCGGCCTTAACGTAACGCGAATTGCAATCAACAGTCATCACAAGCGCCTTATTGGTGCCCTTCAGGTTGTATACACCCGCATCGGAAGGGAAGTTGGTAGTCATATTCCCAGTGCCAATCATGGTGTCGTACTGCTCATATACCCAACGTTTCGATGCAATATTAGGGTGAGCAACCAGAAAACGGGCTACATCAATCAGGTCGGAAGGTTCAGGGATTTTATTGATATCGAACTTTTTATACTCTTTGTAGTAAACTGGTTCACGGTACTCCCTATCGTAAACGGGAGCGCCTCCTCCAAGAACCAACGATGAAGCGGGAACCTTGGCAACCAGCTCTCCATGGTAGTAAAACTCTAGGGTATCGCCCTCGGTAACCTCACCAATAATGGCGTAGCTAATGTCCCACTTATTAAGTACAGCCTCAACATCGGCCTCACGACCCTTATGAACCACCATGAGCATTCGCTCCTGCGATTCGGACAGCAAGATTTCCCAGGCCTCCATGTTCTTCTGCCTTAAAGGAACCTTATCCAAATCGATTCGCATGCCATGTCCACCTTTTTCGGACATTTCCGAAGTGGAACATATGATACCGGCTGCACCCATATCCTGCATTCCAACCAGTGCACCAGTCCTGATCACCTCCTGGGTTGCTTCCAGCAAGATCTTTTCCTGAAAGGGGTCACCCACCTGAATTGAAGGAATATCCTCGGCTGAGTCCTCGGTTATATCGGCCGATGCGAATGTCGCACCATGAATACCATCCTTTCCGGTGGCTGAACCAACAATGTAAACCGGATTACCCTTACCCTTTGATACAGCTGAAACCACCTTGTCCTTCTCAACCAACCCAACCGACATGGCATTTACCAGAGGATTCATGTTGAATGAATCGTCGAAGAAAACTTCGCCTGCCAACACAGGAATTCCAAAGGCATTGCCATAATCACCAATACCCTTAACCACTCCCTTAATTAACCAGCGGGTTCTATCGAGCTTAAGGTTGCCAAATCGTAATGAGTTTAGCTGGGCAACCGGGCGTGCGCCCATGGTGAAAATATCGCGATTAATACCTCCAACTCCTGTAGCAGCACCCTGGTAGGGTTCAACAGCACAAGGGTGGTTGTGCGATTCAATCTTAAATGCACATGCCAAACCATTGCCAATATCAACCAAACCCGCATTCTCCGTTCCAGCTTCTGCCAGTATAGCGGAACCTTTACGGGGTAATGTTTTTAGCCACTTGATTGAATTCTTATACGATGCGTGTTCCGACCACATTACCGAGTATATACTTAACTCAGTGTAGTTTGGGGTGCGTCCCAGGTAGTTCTTAATCATCTCAAACTCTTCAGGAAGAAGCCCTAGCTCGCGGGCGGTTTCAACGGTAACTGTTCGGTTTGGCATAACTTTCTAATTTTTCTACTTTATAAATTTCCTGCCAAAAATACGAACATTAACTCAAGTAACATAAGCTGAAATCGAAAAAATAGCAGTTAAACATTCATTATCGATGTTTTACCAAAAAAGTTTTAAAAAACCTTAAGCCATTGTGTAGTTACTGACTTATATTCTAATTTTGAGTTAACATGAAACGCTTACTAACACACCTATACTATTGATATTATGAGAATTGCATTGATAACTGGTGCTACCTCTGGCATTGGACGAGCTACTGCCCTCAGGTTGGCCATGGATGAGTTTAACCTTATCATTACAGGCAGAAGACTCGAAAGGCTTGAAGAGCTAAAAAAAGAGATTGAAGTAAAGTATAAGAAAGATGTTCATATTCTGAACTTTGATATCCGTAACCTGGATGAGGTTAACAGTGCCATTGATTCGCTCCCTGAGCGCTGGAGAAAAATTGATGTTCTGGTAAACAATGCCGGCTTGGCAGTTGGACTTAACCACATACAGGACGGAGTAATTGATGACTGGGAACGAATGATTGACACTAATATAAAAGGAGTGCTTTACATCACCCGTAAGGTTGCCCCCATGATGATTGAACGGGGGAAAGGTCACATTGTAAATATTGGTTCGATTGCTGGAACACAGGTTTACGAAAACGGAAACGTTTACTGTGCCACCAAGCATGCTATGCATGCACTCTCGCAGGGTATGCGGCAGGATATGCTAAAGCATAATATCAAGGTTACCGAAATTCGCCCCGGATTGCTGGAAACCGAGTTCTCCATTGTTCGCTTTAAGGGCGATAGCGAGAAAGCCAAAAACACCTATGTTGGACTAACCCCGCTATTTGCCGAGGATATTGCCGATGCCATTCACTTTGTTCTAACTCGCCCACCCCACGTTTGCTTTAACGATTTAGAGGTAACACCAGTGGCTCAGGCTAACGCCTACTACGTGAATCGAAACGTGTAAGCAATTTGTCTTAACTAGTTGATACGTGAAAAGAAACAATAAATAAACTCGTTATGGGAATCTACCTGATAATGATAATCTTTTTCGTGCTAAGCTTCATGGTTTCCATGCAGCTTAGGTCGAAGTTTGCGCGTTACTCGCGCATAGCCTTACCCCGGGGACTTAGCGGAAAGGAGGTGGCCGAGCTTATGCTCCACAACCATGGTATTTACGATGTAAAAGTAATATCGGTAGATGGTGAGCTAACCGACCACTACAATCCGGCAAATAAAACCGTAAACCTTAGCCCCGATGTATACCACGGACGCAGCATTGCTGCTGCAGCTGTGGCAGCTCACGAATGCGGGCACGCCATTCAGCATGCCCAGAGCTATGCTTTCCTGCAGATGCGTTCGGCTTTGGTTCCTGTCGTGAGCGTAGCCTCGCGTTGGGTTCAATGGGTTTTACTGGCAGGTGTTATTCTGCTCCAAACCATGCCTAGTATCTTACTTATAGGAGTAATCATGCTCGGGTTAACAACCCTTTTCAGCATTATTACCCTCCCAGTTGAAATGGATGCCTCACGCAGGGCGCTTGCGTGGCTCAACTCATCTGGCTTAACCTATGGCGAGGGCGCTCTGTACGCCCGCGATGCCCTTAAATGGGCTGCGCTTACTTACGTTGTAGCAGCACTTGGCTCACTTGCCACCCTGCTATACTACATCGGCTTGCTGAATAGCAACGATGAGTAGCAGTTAAATGATACTAAACCATAATCTTTTTTATTTGGTTTTTTATTTTAACAGCGCCTTTAGGCGCTTTTTTTATATATATAACCAACATGCTTTTGATTCAGTGCTTAGGGATTATGTACTGTTATCCTCTCTATTTTCAATTAAAATCAGGGAGTATATGATAATCACACTTGCAAGTATCAGAATTATCAATTAAATTAGATTCTGTTTTGAAATACAAAAAGGCATGGCTAAACTAACAAAAGAAGAACTGGAAAAAAGATTGAAGAAGTATGCAAAATCAATGGGCTTTGAACTTGAAAACCAAAGATTCTATCAGTATTTGAGATTAAACATCGACTTTGATTCCTTTTTTATTCTTAATTTTCTTAATAAGGAAGAAGTGATAGAGATAATTGATGACAAAAAAGCTATTAATGAGCTAAGTATTCTACTATCAGATATTGTGGATGAAAAATTAACTTCCACTCCACCCTATCCGCCCTTGAGTAAAAACTAAATATCAATAAATGTCGTTTAGTTAACAAAAATATGCCTGTCATCCTGAGCGGCCTGTCCCGCCCTAGCGGGGAGCGAAGGATCTCTAATCGACCCCATGAGTCGTTTCGCTTAGCTCAACATGACAACCTTCTCATGAAACTAGCAACAGCAAGTATCACAGAGTTACACAATGTAAAACGTTGTTACACAGAGCGTGTGACGTGATATACTCGATCAACGATTCACGAATAGCGAACAACGTCTTCAGCCCCGAAGGGGCGTAACATTTACAACTCCATTGTCATCCCGAGCGTAGTCGAGGGATCTCGATTTAAGATTTAAGAACTCACTAGTTAGCACACATCTTTAGACGCACACATAAATCGCCCTGAAAGGGCAAATCACATTAGCCCTGGGTTTTAACCCAGGGTATTGAGGTATTAAATTTTGCGATGCACGCAATACATTTTCCAAAGAGCAAGGGGAAAGTGTTGCATCGCAGAAGAAAAGCATTACAAAGAGCAATTTACACGTTCTTTCTTGTCTTGATACAAGAAAGAACCAAAGAAGATCAAGGCTGAAAAGCCCGAGCCGATGGGTACCCCGCGGGTGGAACTGCCACGCGTTACAATTCGCCACGCCTACGGCGTGACTCATGTGGTATCGCTTACTAGGACCACCGCCACGTTCCACCCCCGACCCATTGCCGGGTCAGGCTTTTATGCCTCAGATTATGTCGCTCCTTCTTGGTTGAGGAATTACATTACAAAGAGTTGAAGGCACAAAGAGATGCTTCGGCGAGCTCGGCATGACAAAGGGGGCGTGGATGCCAAAAGTATTGTCAATCCGAGTTAGTCGAGGAATCTCGATATATTTAAGATTTAAGAACTCACTAGCTAGCACACGTCTTTAGACGAACACAAATCGCCCTGAAAGGGCAAATCACATTAGCCCTGGGTTTTAACCCAGGGTATTGAGGTATTAAATTTTGCGATGCACGCAATACATTTTCCAAAGAGCAAGGGGAAAGTGTTGCATCGCAGAAGAAAAGCATTACAAAGAGCAATTTACACGTTCTTTCTTGTCTTGATACAAGAAAGAACCAAAGAAGATCAAGGCTGAAAAGCCCGACCCGATGGGTACCCCGCGGGTGGAACTGCCACGCGATACAATTCGCCACGCCTGTGGCGTGACTCATGTGGTATCGCTTACTAGGCCCACCGCCACGTTCCACCCCCGACCCATTGCCGGGTCAGGCTTTTATGCCTCTGCTTGCTTCTTCCGCTCCATTCCCTATCAGAAATATGGGTTAGGGTAAGGTCGTATCCCACGAGCAACGAACAACGAGCAACTTACACGAATGACTTCATTTGTCATCCTGAGCATAGCGAAGGATCTCAAATCGACCCCATGAGATGTTTCGCTTGCGCTCAACATGACAATAGCTTCACGAACAACCAACAACGCTTCCAGCCCCGTAGGGGCGTAATAATTGTAACACCATAGTTATTCCCACATGCATAGCGATGCGCGCAATACATTTTCCAAAGAGCAAGGGGAAAGCGTTGCATCGCAAAAGAAAAGCATGGCAAAGAGCGGTTTCCCAAAAAAAACAAGAATTAAAGGGTTTAAGGTAATGAGATGCTTCGGCTAGCTCAGCATGACAGGGAAGCAGAAAGGAAGATAGGGTTTTCGTCATCCCAAGCAAAGTCGAGGGATTTCATCAAAGGATTGAAGAGAAAAGAGCAATGAGATGCTTCGGCGAAATCTATCCCGATAAATCACGACAGCGTGATGTTTCGCTTGCGCGCAACATGACAAATAACCTAAACCAAACAAAATTGAAATATCAATATAAAAACAAAAGGGGCTTTACAGCCCCATTTTGTTACCTTTAACCTAAAACCAAACCTAAACCTAACTCAAAAACCAAAAGCCTATGAGAAAACTAACTCTTTTCTGTTTCAAATGACACTGCAAAGATAAAACCCGCATTAGCTAATGCGGGTTAAAGGAATATTAAGTTTAGTTAAACAATGTTTTATCCACCAAAATCGTCAAATGCAATCATCTCCTCGGGTACGCCTAAATCGAATAACATTTTTTGAACGGCAGCATTCATGGCTGGTGGACCACAGAGGTAGTACTCAATGTCCTCAGGAGCATCGTGTTTTGAAAGGTAATTATCGTATATAACCTGATGGATAAATCCTACATAGCCAGTCCAGTTATCCTCTGGTTTGGGTTCTGAAAGGGCAATGGTGAATTTGAAGTTAGGGAATTCCTGCTCAATTTTACGGAAGTGCTCCTCGTAGAAAATTTCTCGTTTTGAACGGGCTCCGTACCAGAAAGTAGCCTTCCGGGTAGTACGTTTGGTTAGGAATTGATCAAATATATGCGAGCGCATGGGAGCCATTCCAGCACCACCACCAATAAACATCATCTCATTCTGGGTGTCCTTTATGAAGAACTCGCCATAGGGTCCTGAAATCATAACCTTATCGCCGGGTTTACGCGAAAAAATGAAACTTGAACAAACCCCGGGGTTTACGTTCATAAAAGCATTTTTCTCCCTATCCCAGGGCGGAGTAGCAATACGAACATTGAGCATGATTATATTGTCCTCCGCTGGATGGTTTGCCATGGAGTATGCGCGGAATGTTTCCTCGGTATTCTTCATCTTCAAATCCCACATCTTGTACCTATCCCACTCGTCGCGGTATTCAGGTTCAACATCGATATCCTTAGCAAAATCTACTTCAATTTTAGGCACATCAATCTGGATATAGCCACCGGAACGGAAATGCAACTTTTCCCCCTCGGGTAGCTTAACCACGAACTCCTTAATAAAAGTTGCCACGTTGCGGTTCGATACCACTTCGCACTCCCACTTCTTAATACCTAAAACCTCCTCGGGTACCTCAATCTTTATGTCCTCTCTAATTTTTACCTGACAACCCAGTCGCCAGTGATCGTTCTGCTGCTTACGGGTAAAAAATCCCACCTCGGTTGGTAAAATACTTCCTCCACCTTCCAAAACCCTGCACTTACACATGCCACAAGTTCCGCCTCCACCACATGCCGATGGAAGAAAAACTCCGTTATTTGATAGGGTTGAAAGAATTGTTCCCCCGGGATCAACTTCAAGAGTTCTCTCCTCATTAATCACCAACTTCACCCTACCCTGGGGGGTAAGTTTTGCCTTAGCGTATAGCAGAACCGCTACTAACAACAAAATAATAAGCAGGAATACTGCAATTGCTGAAATTATAATGGTTCCGTTCCCTGAAAGTAATATCATGGTTAAACAGTTTAACAGTTTTTTACAAATTGATGCCCATAAAGGTCATGAACGCAATGCCCATTAAACCTGTAAGAATGAATGCAATACCTAACCCGCGTAATGGTTTAGGAATATCGGAATATTTGAGTTTTTCGCGGATTGCAGCAATGCTAACAATTGCTAGAGCCCAACCTATTCCTGATCCAACCCCAAAAACAGTAGCCTCGGCAAGGGTTTCGTATTCACGTTCCTGCATGAATAATGAGCCTCCCAGTATTGCACAGTTTACCGCAATAAGGGGTAAAAATATTCCAAGGGAGTTGTATAACGATGGCGAAAACTTCTCTACCACCATCTCAACTAGTTGCACCATGGATGCTATAACAGCAATGAACATAATAAACGAGAGGAAGCTTAGATCTAAATTCGCAAAACCGGGATCAAGCCAGCTTAACGCACCCGGTAGTAGTAAGTACTTGTTCATTAAATAGTTTACGGGAACAGTAATAGCCATCACGAATATTACTGCAATGCCAAGCCCCATTGACGTCTTTACTGTTTTTGATACGGCCAGGTACGAGCACATACCTAGGAAGTAAGCAAAAACCATATTATCGACAAATATGGACTTGACAAATATGTTGATTAGATGTTCCATACCTTAGGTCAATTTTTTGTGGTTAATCCTCAATAAGTTTTCGGTTCCTGCTACGTTGTATCCAAATTATGATACCAACAGTAATCAGCGCCATCGGAGGTAGAATCATCATACCATTATTCTCATAAAAACCTCCGTTTTTGATATACCAATCAATGGGTATAACCCTATAGTTAAAAATGGTTCCTGAGCCAAGTAGCTCACGGAAAAAAGCTACAATAACCAGGATTAAACCATAACCTAATCCGTTACCAATACCATCGAGAAACGATGGCCAGGGCTTATTACCTAGTGCAAAAGCCTCTAGACGTCCCATGATTATGCAGTTTGTTATAATTAACCCTACAAAAACCGATAGCTGTTTGCTTACATCGTAAACATAAGCTTTCAGTATTTGGTCGACCAGAATTACCAGCGCTGCAATAACAACCAGCTGCACAATAATACGGATACGGTTAGGAATCGAATTCCGGATTAAAGAAATTATCAGGTTTGAGAAAGCGGTTACTACTGTAACGGAAATGGCCATCACAATGGCAGGCTTAAGCTTTACGGTAACAGCCAAGGCTGAACAAATACCCAATACTAAAACAGTCACTGGGTTTTTAGAGTCAATTGGCTCGGTAAGCAGCTTAATGTTCTTTGGGGAGAACCATGGTTCCCTTTCCTTAACTTCACTCATGGCTAATACTGTTTTTTACTTTTTGAAAATAGCTTTGGTAGGCAGCAAGGCAATCGAAAAGCATACTTTCGAGCCCTTTGCTGGTAATGGTACCACCCGAAATGGCATCAACCCCATGGGGATCGTTGGGTGCGGCACCACCTTTTACCACCTTTACGGAAGTAAAGGTTAAAATGCTGTCGCCCTGAAAAATTGATTTTCCCTTGAATTGCTCCTGAAATTCGTGAGTGGAGATTTCAGCGCCTAATCCTGGCGTTTCGCCCTGATGGGCAAAAGTGGCACCGTAAATGGTATTCAAATCATCGTTTAAAGCGATATAGCCCCAAATAGGCCCCCAAAGGCCACGTCCACGAAGGGGAATGATATACTTTATGCTACCATCATCGAGTTTAGCCTTGTAAACCGGAAGGTTTCGCTGCTCAATGGGCTTGGACATTTCAACCTTCAAATCTACATTAAATGCAACTACACCGGTTATGGTGTCGCCTTTTGAGTTAACAACAACCTGCTCAGGGATATACTTATTGAAGTTTTCAGAAACAAATGCATGCTTGTTGGCGGCTTGTTCAACCCCATCGGCCTTGCCTATTGAGCGAAGTATATCGATTTTCTTTTCCGTTTCAATATTCTTGGTTTGTGCCGGTTTTAAAGCCGTTGAGGCAATAGCCAGCAGCATGGCAACAACAATAACCATTACCGAAGAATACATAATTGTATAGGCATTGCTGTTTCGGTCCATGCTTTTTATCTTATCCAGTAAACTCATAGCTTTCAAAGTTTAGACGTTAGCAACCTTTTTGGCGCGTTTCATTCTTCGGCGAATGTTGGCTTCAACCACGTAGTAATCAATTAGTGGAGCAAATGCATTCATAAGCAGGATGGCAAGCATCATACCTTCCGGGTAAGCGGGGTTAAGCACTCTGACAAGCAGGGCCAGAAAACCTACCAAAAATCCGTATATCCACTTACCCTTCTCGGTTTGCGATGCGCTCACGGGGTCGGTAGCCATAAAAACAGCACCAAATGCAAAGCCTCCCATAATTAGGTGCTGCCATGCTGGAATCTCCATGTAGGGGTTAACCGCAAAGGCATTAAAAAGTAAACCTGCTGCCAAGCCACCTCCAAATACCGAAACCATGATTTTCCAACTGCCAATTCCTGTTACTATAAGTATGATAGCACCAATAAGAATTGCTAAAGTAGATGTTTCACCAACTGAGCCAGGAATAAAGCCCATGAACATATCGTATACTGAAGGCAACTGGTCAATTTGGTAGGCTGCTGCTTTGGCAAGAGGGGTGGCTCCTGAAAAACCATCCACTACTCCTTTCCCCTGAGTCAGTCCGGCAATCCAAACCTTATCGCCCGACATGTGCGAAGGGTAGGCAAAGAAAAGGAACGCCCTTGCCAGCAAAGCCGGGTTGAATACGTTGTAACCTGTTCCCCCAAAAACCTCCTTACCAATTATTACTGCAAAAGCAACCGCAATGGCAAGCATCCAGAGAGGAACGTCAACAGGCATGATTAGCGGGATAAGCAAGCCGCTAACTAGAAATCCCTCATTAACCTCATGGCCTCTGGACTGGGCAAATGCAAACTCAATGGAAAGTCCCACTCCATAGCTTACCACAATTAATGGTAAAACTTTAAGAAAACCATACCAGAATGTCTCTAAAAAGCCCCAACTTGCACCAATGGAAAGAGCATGCTGGTAACCAACATTCCACATTCCAAAAAGCATGGCAGGCATTAATGCGATAATCACAATGGACATAGTGCGTTTCAAGTCCAGCGAATCGCGTATATGGCTTCCCTTGGTAGTAACTGTATTGGGCACAAACAGAAAAGTTTCAAACGCATCAAAGGTTGAGTGAAACATCTCAAACCTCCCACCTTTCTGAAAGTGCGGCTTAATCTTATCCAGGTAATTTCGTAACGCTTTCATTACAATGATATTATTGTTAGCTTAACTCTTTAATCATGGTTTCAATGCCCTTGCGTAGAATAGCCTGCACCTCTGTTTTTGAAGGGCACACATACTCGCAAAGCGCCATATCTTCCTCAACAACTTCGTAAATTCCTAGTTGCTCCATCCTATCTATATCATTAGCCAGAATGGCTTTAACCAGATGCATTGGGTATATGTCCATTGGCATAACCTTCTCATACTGGCCGGTAACCACCATTGCCCTATGACCACCATGCATATTGGTATCGAGGGTAAACCTCTTACCTGGGATTAGTTTCGATAGAAAAGTACGTGAAGCGCTATGCTTATTGACTCCCGGAGCAATCCATCCGAAAAACTCATACTTATTCCCTTCGGGTATTACGGTTACCATGTTATCATAAAAACCTAAATATCCCAATTTATCGACACGTGTACCGGTAAGCACATTTCCACTTATGATACGAACTTGACCCTGTGTATTAATATTATCCTTAATAATACTCTCAATGCTTGCACCGGAAATCAACTTATAGTATCGGGGTTTCACAACCTCGGAGCCAGCTAAGGCAATTACCTTGGTTGCATCGTAGATACCTTTAAGGAAAAGGCGTCCAATAATAATAACATCCAGAGGATTTACTACCCATACTACCTCTCCTTTATTTATTGGGTCGATATGGTGAATTTGAACACCAACATTACCAGTAGGATGAGGTCCAGTAAAATAGTGGAACTCCACTCCTTTTGCATTGGCAAAAGCTTTTGCGGGTGGAAAATCGGAACTTAACCCCAAGTGAACCTTCCCGGTGGTTAGCTTACGAATCGCATCCACGCCTGCCTGAAAACTCTCCTCCTCACCCTGAACTACAAAATCTAAATCGGGAGCCAGCGGTGAGGTATCAAAGCCAGAAATGAAAATCGATTTTGGGGAATCAGCAGGATTGGCAATAATGCCAAAAGGCCTTTGCCTAATGTAAGGCCAAGCTCCTGCCTTGAGCAACTTTGCAATAACCTCATCGCGGGTAAGCGTTTCGGGCGATGCAGGACCAAAGTCCTCATAAGCCACCTCGCCACTATCGGCCTTTACAACTACCTCCAGTATTACCCTGCGTTCACCACGCCTAACATCAACCACTTCACCGCTAACAGGCGATGAAAATACTATGTTAGGCCTATACTTGTCGTGAAACAATGGCGAACCCGCCCTGACCTTATCGCCAACCGCAACATTGAGCTTGGGTACAAGCCCGGGAAAGTCGGTTGGCTTAACCCCGTAAGTTTCAGCCTTATCGAGGCGAACCAGCACCTTCTCAGCTGAACCCTTTAACGGGATATTCAATCCACGTTTGATTTTAATTGGTTTAGACATTATTTTAGTGTTTTGCTAAAACAAATTTAAGGAATTTTGAACTCCTGTTTAAAAAAACTCAGCCACAAATGTAGTATCTTTGATAACACGTTAACAAAAATATTTATTGATGTATATCAAATTTACCAGATATATAGATATTAATATATCTATTTTTATCTTATACATATTAAGCCCTCTGCTTTGTTACTCAAATAACAGAGAAGTGGCTGAAAATGTTTTTGGAAAACCTGAAAAATTATCGAACCAATGGAAAACAAACATAAAATCGGTTAAAGCCTACAAAACCGGTTTTGAGCTAACTCAACCAATAATAGAGTTGAATACCGACGAAACTATAACTTTGGAATTCGACGACTTATCAGATGAAACGGAGCAATACGAATACACTGTAATTCATTGCGACTATAGCTGGAACCCTACAAATATGGTGTTCATGGAGTATGCCGATGGTTTTGACTTTAACCCCATTCACGATTATCGGTATTCTTCCGGAACGTTGGTGCAATATAGGCACTATACCCTTACAATACCAAATAGTAACCTTAAGCTTAAACTTTCAGGTAATTACATCGTGCAAGTTGTAAGGCAAAGCAATAGGAGCGAAATTGTTCTTCAACAACAGTTTAGGGTATATGAGCCACTGGTAAAAGTTGATGCCCTTATTCGTCAACCCATTGAACCAAGTATTCAAAGCACCCACCAGCAAATGGAACTAACGGTTAATACTGCTTTACTTGGAAAGGTTGACCCTAATAACGATGTGGTTGTTCTTTTAAACCAAAACAACCAACCCTACAACCAGCTGACTTTTAAAACTCCACATTTCAGCGATGGCCATATGTTGATATACCACACCCCAACATCACCCATATTTGAAGGGGGGAATGAGTTCAGGCAGTTGAACCTAAAATCGTTTCATTATCAGGTTGCCGAAATACAAGGCATACAACAATACGATGGTGTTTACCATACCATTCTTACGCCCGATAAAAGGGTAAAAACTTACCGTTATAGCGAAAGCGCTGATATTAACGGTAAATTCATTGTTAAATGCGATGATGTTACAGAAAGCCAAGTTGAAGCCGATTACACATGGGTATATTTCACCTTCAGCAACGACGTTCAGTTCGATGGCGATATCTATATATTTGGCGAGCTAAGCGGTTGGGAGCTTAACCCAAATTTCAAATTGAAATTTAATCCGGAATGCAACTGCTACGAAACCCGATTGCTTTTAAAACAGGGCTTTTATAACTACAAGTATGTTTTTGTTTCTCTAGGTTTGGCTACAGCTGACTTTAACCGCATTGAGGCGAATTTTTTTGAAACTGAAAACGCTTACAATATTCTTGTTTACTACAAATCGCAAGGGGTAAGGTATTGGCGCTTGGTTGGCACTAACACAGTAAATAGCCGATACAAAAATTAATACAAACTCCCCTCAACAAATCCTGTGGGATTATATTTCTCCAATTTCACAGCAACAACCTTTCCTGCAAGGTTTTGGTTAAACGGTATGCCTACCTTTATATAATTATCGGCAAACCCAAACATATAATCGCCTTTACGGGACGATTCCACAAGGACAGGACGGGTTTGACCAATATGCTTGAGGTAGAAGTCATTGTGCAATTTATCAGATAAATCGGTTAAAAGAGAAACACGTTGCCTAACCACAGAGGGATTTACCTTACCGTCAAATTCAGCAGCAGGGGTGTTGGGCCTTTCTGAGTACGGGAAAATATGCAAAGATGAAGGCCTTACCTGTTCAATAAAACGGTATGCATCGCTAAAATCGTCGTCGGTTTCGCCTGGAAAGCCAACAATTACATCAACACCAAAAAAGGTGTCGGGCATACGGCTTCGGATTAGCTCAATGCGTTCGGCAAAAAGTTCACGGCGGTAACGCCTGCGCATAAGCGCAAGTATCCTATTTGAACCCGATTGAAGCGGTATATGGAAATGGGGAAGGAACTTAGCCGATTGTGCCACAAAATCGACCATTTCAGGGGTAATAA
>JAGPEQ010000088.1 GCA_018056955.1 Bacteroidales bacterium
GCCTTGGATACGCGCAGTGTTTCTCAGGTGATCCGGGCGGGATTAGCTCGCCTGCGGCTCGTGATCCCGCCCTGCCGTAACGCAAAAAGTAAAGGCAATTCAAGTTCAGAATTGCCTTGGATACGCGCAGTGTTTCTCAGGTGATCCGGGCGGGATTAGCTCGCCTGCGGCTCGTGATCCCGCCCTGCCTGAATTGAGGAGGGGAGTGGCTTCCCCATCGTGATCCGGGCGGGATTCGAACCCGCGACCCACAGCTTAGAAGGCTGTTGCTCTATCCAGCTGAGCTACCAGACCGGCTTCATTTTTTCAAAGCGCAAAATTAATCCTTACTTTTAAAAAATAAAACGCCATAACCTATTTTTACTTGCCCCATTGTTTTTCGCCACGTTTGAAGTTTTCCACTTCTTTATCGCTTACCTTTAATTTGGCGTGCCGCGCTTTGAGGGTTTCGATAACTCTTTCGAAACTAAGATTACGGCTCGAGAGCAAAACCTGCGTGTGGTATATCAAATCGGCCGCTTCGTCGAGAAATCGCTCATCAGAGCCATTTTCGGCCTCAAGTGCAAGTTCAACTGCCTCTTCGCCTACTTTTTTGGCTATGCGTTTAGCTCCTGCCAAAAATAGTTTGGCTGTATAGCTTTGCTCTACGCTCGCTTGTTTGCGGTTCTCGATTATCCTTTCCAGGTATTCAATAAACCCCGGTGTGCTAGTGTTTTGCTCGTTAAAACAAGTGTCGCTTCCGGTGTGGCAAACAGGTCCTTGTGGCGAAACCTTAACCAGCAGGGTATCGCCATCGCAATCGGGAATTATTTCCAGCACTTTCAAAAAGTTTCCTGATGTTTCACCTTTAGTCCAGATTTGTCGGCGTGTTCGACTGTAGAATGTGGCAAAACCCGTTTTGCGTGTTACTTCCAATGCCTCGCGGTTCATAAAGCCAAGCATTAGCACTTTGCCTGTTGATAAATCCTGAATAATTGCGGGTAGCAAGCCGTTGAGCTTGTCAAAATTTAAATTAGTCATAGCTGTTTGTTTTTGTTAGTATCGAACGATTATGTTTTTACTTAGTAAGTATTCTTTGACTTTCAAGATGGAAAGCAAGCCATAGTGAAACACACCTGCAGCAAGTGCAGCATCGGCCATACCTTTGGTTAATACTTCGGCGAAATGTTCCGGTAATCCTGCTCCGCCCGACGCAATGAGTGGAATACCAATACTTTGAGAAATTTTTCGGGTGATGTCAATTGCAAATCCTTCTTTTGTTCCATCGGAAGTATGTGAGGTAAGGAGAATTTCGCCTGCTCCAAGTATTTCACAGGTTTTTGCCAGTTCAAGGGCTTTTATGCCTGTTCTTTTTGTTCCGGCGTGGCTAACTACCTCCCATCCTTTCTCGGTAAGCATTGTATCGATTGCTACAACCACACACTGTGAGCCAAAGTAATCGGCAAGATTGCTAATAAGTTCAGGTTTTTGAATTGCTGCCGTGTTTATCGTTATCTTATCGGCGCCTGCTTTAATTAACTTTTCGGCCTGTCCTATTGAACTAATCCCTCCTCCAACGGTAAAAGGAATGGCTATGGCTTTAGCCACACTGTGCACAACATCAATGAAAGTTTCTCTCCCCTCAAGGGTTGCCGAAATATCGAGCAAAACTAGTTCATCGGCGCCATCTTGGTAGTACCTTTCAGCAAGCATAACAGGGTCCCCCGCGTCGGCTAAATTTTCAAAATTTACACCCTTAACGGTTCGTCCATTCTTGATGTCAAGGCAGGGAATTATTCGTTTTGCAAGCATCTTAAAATTTTTTTTAGGTTCAAGCTGTTTTCGTAGTATGCTTTTCCAACTATTGCTCCATCAACCTTAACCTTTTTCAGGTTGAAAATATCGGAAAGCGAGCTCACCCCTCCGCTTGCCCATAGGGTAATTGTTGAAAACTTTTGTCGTAGTTCCTCATAAAGACCAAAAGCAGGTGCAGTTTGTGTTCCGTCGCGGGTTATATCGGTAATGGTGAAGTGAGAAAAGCCAATTCCTACCAGATTGGTTAAAAATTCATCAACCGTAATAGAAGTTTGCTTTTTCCATCCATTAGTCTTTACTATAGAGTATTCACAATCCACCGCTCCAATAATTTTTTCGATAGGTAGGTGATTGTTGACTAGTTCTTCATTTTTTAAAAGCAGTGTGCCAATATTTACCTTCCATGCACCTGCACTTAGAGCATCCGTTATGGACGAAACATTTCTTAATCCTCCTCCAAAATCAACCTTTAATGAAGTGGATTTTACTATTTGCTCCAAAATATTGAAGTTTCTTGACGACCCGCTCATAGCGCCATCAAGGTCAATAAGGTGTAGGTGTTGGAACCCCATGTCGGCAAAAGCTTTTGCTTGTTCAACAGGGTTTAGGCCATATTCCTTAACCTTCGAAAAGTTGCCTTGGAAAAGCCTGACGCATTTTCCATTAATTATGTCAATTGCAGGTACCACTAACATAGCTCAATGAAATTTTTAAGTATTTGCAATCCTTTTTTCCCGCTCTTTTCAGGGTGAAATTGCACTCCCCAGAAGTTTTTGTTTTGCACAGCGGCTGTAAATCCAACACCATAGCTGCATGTGGCGATGGTGTACATACTTTTAGGGATATAGTAGCTATGAACAAAGTAGAACCATTCCTCTTGCGGCAAGCCGTAAAATAGCCTATTCTTTCTGAGTTTTACTTTATTCCAACCCATTTGTGGAACTTTTAGCGGTATGTTAAACTTAACCGTTTCAAAATCGCAAACCGATAGGCACTTAGCCTTTCCTTCATCGCTTTTAATCCCTAGTAGTTGCATACCCAGGCAAATGCCCAGCAAAGGCATATTCGTTTTTATAATTGCCTCATCAAGTTCAGAACTTTTAAGTTGATTCATAGCTTTCATTGCATGCCCTACACCAGGAATAATCAGCTTATCAGCTCTTCCTACATCGTTTGGGTTTACGATGGGTAAACTTGTAACGCCCAAACTCTCGAGTGCATTAATTATTGAGGCCTGATTACCTGCTCCATACTGAATGATGCCTACTGTTGAAATCTTTCTCATTTACTTTGGTTTTATAAAATACCCTTTGTGCTTGGAATATTCGCTCCTTCTTTTTTTATGGCTGATGCCAAGCTGTGTGCAAAGCATTTAAATATGGCTTCAATTTTGTGATGGTTATTCTCTCCTTCAAATTCAATATGTAATGTTATTAAAGCGGAGTAGGCGAGCGAGTGAAAAAAGTGCTTAACCATTTCGGTTGGCATTAGCCCCACAAAATCGCAGGTAAAACTGCCTTTGAATACCAAGTATGGCCGCCCACTATAGTCTACCAACACCATGGCTTTGCTTTCGTCCATAGGTAAGGCAAACCCGTATCGCGATATGCCAACTTTATTGCCTATAGCCTTTCGTAACGTTTCTCCAAGAGTAATACCCACATCCTCAATGGTATGGTGCTCGTCAACATGCAAATCGCCGTTGCAATCAATTTCAATATCTATTCCTGAGTGTTTAGCAAGCAGCGCAAGCATGTGGTCGAAGAATCCAATGCCTGTATTTACCTTTGCTTTCCCAACGCCATCAAGGTTTATACTTACAGTGACTTCTGTTTCATTGGTCCTACGGGAGAACGAAGCAATTCTTTTGGGTTTTATGTGGTGGTATACCGCTTCCCAGCTAAAAGCTGTTAGATTATCAGGAATGGCGGCCTCGCTACCAAATCGAATAGCTCGGCATCCAATGTTTAAAGCAAATTGTTCATCGGTTTCCCTGTCGCCAATTACAAAGGAGTTTACAGTATCAAAATCGCCATTTAGTAGATGCTTAATCATGCCAATGCCCGGTTTGCGAGTAGGTAGTTTCTCGTCAGGAAACGAGCGGTCAATTAATATCTCGTCAAATCGGATGCCTTCGGCTTCAAGGGCTTTGAGCATGATCTGGTGCGGGGCACTAAAGTTTTCCTCCGGAAAACTTGGGGTTCCCAGCCCATCTTGGTTGGTTACCATAACCAGATAGTAATCAAATTCCCTGCATATTTGCCCTAACCAGGTGAATACTCCCGGCATAAAATCTAACTTGTCGAAGCTATCAAGTTGAAAATCAGATGGCTCTTTAATGAGCGTTCCATCGCGGTCGATAAATAGGATTGGTTTCATGGCTGGTATGTTATTAAGGTTTGCATCAGCTTTTGATTTTCATCGGGTCTCCCTATGGTTATTCGTAAGCAGTTTTCGCACAAGGGTTCATGGCTGCGGTTGCGAACCACTATTCCATTGCCTAGTAAATGCTTATAGATTGCGTTGGCATCGGTAGCCTTTACCAGCAAAAAGTTTGAATCCGAAGGGTAAACCATTTTTACAAATGGCAGCTGTTGCAGTTTCAATCTTACCTTTTCCCTTTCGTCAATTATTTTATTTATGTAGATCTTGGACGATGAAGATTTTTCAATTGCCTTATCAAGAATTCTTAGTGATGGAAGCCCAATGTTATAGGGAAATTTGACTTTGCTTAATGTGTCAATTAAAAGCTGATTGGCAAAGGCAACACCAATTCGCGCTCCCGCCATAGCCCATGCCTTTGAAAAGGTTTGCAGAACAATAATGTTTGGGTATCGGGTTATAAGATTAATGGAGGTTTTTTCAGGACAGAAATCTATATAGGCTTCATCAACCACTACAATACCTCTATATCGTGATACAACTTGTTCAATTGACTCAAGTGATTGGGTATTGCCCGAGGGGTTGTTTGGGCTGCAAATAAAAACCACTTTAATATTGGGTGATAATCCATTAAAGAATTGGTTAATGTTGATACTAAAATCATTGTTGAGCAGGAACTGTTTAACCCCAACATTATTAATTGCAGCACAAACCGCATACATTCCGTAGGTGGGTGCAAATATGGCTATGCTGTCAGTAGATGGTTCGCAGAAGCAACGGATAATGAGGTCAACTGCTTCATCACTTCCATTTCCAAGAAAAATTTGTTCAGGCCTAACTCCTTTGATACCTGCTATTTTTTCTTTTGCTTTACGCTGAAAAGGGTCGGGGTAGCGGTTAACAGCCAACATACTGTATCGGGGGTTGTAGGGGTTTTCGTTAGCATCGAGCAAAATAGCATCGCTTTCGGGAAACTCATTCCGCGCCGATGAATATGGTTTTAACCCAGCTATATTAGGACGCAGCATATCTAATGTTTCTTTTAGTGTCATCATCGCTTTAACTTTGTTTACTGATTTTTTCCATTCTTAACTTCACAGCATTGGCATGGGCTGTCAGCTTTTCAGCATTGGCGAGTTCTACTATGTAGTTACCCAACTCTTGCAATCCTTGGGGTGTAATTGTTTGATAGGTAATGGTTTTTGTGAACGACAGTAAATTTACTCCACTCCAGTTCCTGGCAAATCCGCTTGTAGGTAATGTGTGATTGGTTCCGCTTGCGTAATCGCCTGCCGATTCGGGTGTATAATTTCCTATGAATATTGATCCTGCATTCTTTATGCTTGTTTCAAATTTTTCAGGACAGGCAACCGCAAGAATTAAATGTTCAGGTGCATAAATGTTGCTGATTTCTATTGCTTTTTCAATTGTCTCCACTTTAATGGCATAGCTGTTTTCAAGCGTTTTTACCGCTATGTTTTTTCGTGGGAGATTTTGTAGCTGTTGGGAAATTTCATCAAGGGTCTTGTTAATAATAGTTTTGCTTGTGCTAATGAGTACTACTTGGCTATCGAAACCGTGTTCTGCCTGCGACAGCAGATCGGCAGCAACGAATTGCGGTACAGCGCTATCGTCGGCTATTACAAGTAACTCCGATGGGCCCGCGGGCATATCGATAGGGACACCCATTGCCGCAACCTGCATTTTAGCTTCGGTGACATAGCTGTTCCCGGGACCAAAAATCTTATCAACCCTAGGAATAGTTTCCGTTCCAAAGGCCATGGCAGCAATGGCTTGAGCACCACCTGCTGTGTAAACTTTTGCTCCTACTAGGTAACATGCATAAAGAACAAAGGGGTTTACCGGTGGGGGAGTGCATACAATCAGCTCCTTGCAGCCAGCCACCCTTGCAGGAACGCCTAGCATAAGTACAGTTGATATCAAGGGGGCTGTTCCACCGGGTACGTAAAGGCCTACACGTTCTAACGGTCGGTAAACGAGTTTGCAGCTTACCTCGGGCATTGTAGTAACTTCAACATCTTTTGTTTTTTGTGCTGAGTGGAACTTCATAATATTTCTTGAGGCTAATTCTATTGCGTCTTTTATGTTCCCATCAATTTGTTTTTGGCTATTAGCAATGGTCTGCTTATCAATTTCAAAGCTATCTATATCTACGCCATCAAATTTCTTGGTTAGCGACTTTAATGCAGCATCGCCTTGAACTTTGACCTTTTCAATAATTTCCTGTACTTTATTTTTAATTTCTAAGTTATTCTCCGCCGGCCGCTTTAATAGTTCGGAGTAGCTAATGTTTAGGTTATCAGTTATTGTTTTCATAGCTGTATTATTTTAGATTACCATTTTTTCAATAGGCACGGCTAGAATGCCTTCGGCACCTGCTGCTTTAAGTTTCCCAATAACCTCCCAGAAGTCATCCTCGTTGACTACCGAGTGCAATGAGCACCAACCTTCAGCGGCCAATGGCAAAACGGTGGGGCTCTTTATGCCCGGTATCAGGCTGATGATTTCATTTAACTTATCCTTAGGTGCATTCAACAGAATGTACTTGTTGCGTTGCGCTTTACGAACCGCTTCGATTCGGAATTCAAGCCTTTCAAGGAACTCGTTTTTTTGCCCATTCAGGTTTTTATTGGCTACGAGTACAGCCTCGCTTTTCATTATCACATCAACCTCTTTAAGGTTATTACTTAGCAATGTTCCTCCGCTACTCACAATTTCGAATATAGCATCAGCCATTCCTATCCCGGGCGTTATCTCTACCGATCCGCTTATGGTATGAATATCGGCACTAATAGCATTTTCGTTCAGGAAAGCTTTAAGGATTTTTGGATACGAGGTTGCTATTCGCTTTCCCGATAGCCATTGCCTGCCGCTATACCTAACATCGCGTGGAACTGCAATGGAAAGCCGACATCGGGAAAAGCCAAGCTGACAAACAACAGCAATGTCCTTTCCTTTTTCAAGAACCTCGTTGTAACCAAGAATACCCGTATCGGCAACTCCATCGGCTACATATTGTGGTATATCATCATCTCTTAGTAATAGCACTTCCAGTGGAAATCCCTCAGCAAATGCTTTTAGATGGTTGGTTCCATTTGAAATTTTTATACCGCAGCGGTTTAGCAGCTCTATTGTTCCTTCGTTTAGTCGGCCATTTTTTTGGATAGCCAGTGTAATTTTTGTGTTCATATCGTTATTTGTTTTGGTGATTTCCAAAAAGCAGAAAGGGTCTGCCTTTCGAATGGCAGACCCTTTAAAAAGTAGTCTCTTTATGGATTAACTATTGGTTATACCCAATGTTCATCTGCCATTCGCCAAGAATGTGAATGGTGATGATGATGAAC
>JAGPEQ010000089.1:0-4869 GCA_018056955.1 Bacteroidales bacterium
GTCTTAATCCTTGTTTTAGTGGACTTTACTCTCTGACTATGAACAAAATTAAATTTATTCAAGTTAACTCGTCAATGTCTTAATCCTTGTTTTAGTGGACTTTACTCTCTGACCTTTTGAAATGATTTATGGAAGATATTTATCATACATGTCTTAATCCTTGTTTTAGTGGACTTTACTCTCTGACACCAAGGTTAAAGTGCTTGATACCCCAAAGTTTCGTAAAAGTCTTAATCCTTGTTTTAGTGGACTTTACTCTCTGACAGGAAATCTCAGAGGGGGATAGTGTTAAACTGTCAGGGTCTTAATCCTTGTTTTAGTGGACTTTACTCTCTGACATGCTACTTTGGCAACCAAGGTTAAAGTGCTTGATGTCTTAATCCTTGTTTTAGTGGACTTTACTCTCTGACTATCACTATGGCTCGTACTATTAGAGTATTAAGTATCCAAGTCTTAATCCTTGTTTTAGTGGACTTTACTCTCTGACAATTATGAAGAGTGGTATCTACAATCCTCAATACTACAAGTCTTAATCCTTGTTTTAGTGGACTTTACTCTCTGACATATTACTAAAGGGTGTCTATAATAGCAAAATAGATGCGTCTTAATCCTTGTTTTAGTGGACTTTACTCTCTGACTGTACTTTTTGAAAACTATTGTAAAACAGTATGTTACAATACGGTTTTAACAAAACTTTAAACTTTTTAGCTGAATTTGGGGTTGTTTTTTTGGGGGTGCAAAGGTACATACTTTTTGGTTTTGTTTTACAAGTTGGTTTCATTTTTATTTCAGCATCTTGCAATCAAAGTTAAAAAAACTTTTTTCCAAGATTTTCATTTGAACAACTTTTTTTTAAAATTAATCGCGGTACACCTTGGTAGCCTGCCACCGTTTCTCGCCTCGGTGTAGAACCCTTCTTGCTTTAAATTTTACGGGGTATCCATTTTCAACCTCATCGGAGTCAAAATTGGCTTGGGAAAACCTGAAGTATACCGTATTACCCTCGGTATCGGTTATAAAACCATCGCCATTGGGGCCCTCATGAAGTATGCGGGTAATTTCTCCGGCTCCAAAAAGCATGTCGTTCACCTCAATGGTTTTTTGGAATACCCTTAGTAGCGATCGGAAAAGCTGTGCCGAATCAGTATGGGTTGTTTTGGTGGGTAGTTTTTGCATGAGGCTATCGGGTATTTTCCAGCCCTCTTCGGTTCTTACCTTCAGGGCAAGTTGATAGAATTCTGTCGCTATATTTGGCATCCTTATATTCATGCAATGGTCGCCCAAACGCTCGTAGAGGTTAACCTTGCTCGGGTTATGCCCACCAAACCTGTATGCCAGGACGAGGCATTTTTCGCCATTTTGTGCATCGTTACTCTGGAAATATAGTTCGCCCAGTTCGTGGTATATAAACCAGTCCAGTTTCTTTCGAGCTAACACTTCCATTAGGGTGATAGCGCGATTCATGTCGCCCATTTGCTTTAAAGCTAATGCATACCTTCGGGTTAGCCAAGCTTGGCAATCCTTGCTTAGAGCATTTGCTTGGTTTAACCCGATATCGCACAGGTTGCAGCATTCCTGGTATCGTTGGTGCTGGTAAAGGTACTTGGAGTGGTTCAGGTACCAAACCTCAATAGGTTTAAAGAGTTGCTTTTCGGGCACTTCAGCTGGCCAGTTAATCAGTTCTTCCGGTTGGAACAGGTTGTAAAATCGTTGTCCTGTTAAATAATCAACCTGCAATCCTGGTAACATCCTGATCCATACCAGGTATAGCTTTAATGCTATATCGCTGCAGGCGGCCCTCTCCTTAAGCATTTTCAGCAATTGCTCAACCTTTTCAAAATCTAAAGTTTCAGGTTTAACCATTGGTGGATTTGGAATCAATGCCTTTAACAATTGCCAACCAATTGTTTTTAAGGCGTAATCAACATCGGTCCTCATTCTTGCTAAACAATCCAGCTTACTTAACCCATAGCTTATCCCTTTATTCCATTGGTTTGTCTTGCAGTAGGCATTGGTAACGCAGTTTATAACCAGGAAACTTCTATCTATCTCCCTTTGTCTGAATTGCTTTACTATTTTTGTTTCATACAGTTTAAGCGCATCGCTATATCGATCTGCTACACACAGGTTGTGGAGCTGTTGAGCGTAATCAAAAATTGTAGCCATGTTTGTTTTGGTTTTTGTTATTAGCTAAAAAAACAGGGTGTTGGTGTTCCCAAGCGCAAGGTCGATGTTAATGTTCTGTCCTATAAGTTTCATGGTTCTTATGCTATCGGGCGTTACCGGAACAATTATTATACTATCGGTATTGTCGTAAAACTCCTGTACCTGTTTCAGCGTTTGATGGATCTCGGAAAACTTTTCCCTATCCGATGATGTTAGGAAAACCGAACGTTGAACCCTTACACATCCATTCTTTTTAAGGTACTTAGCTATTAGGTTTCGAACCTTATCGTTTTCTATGTCGTACATTATAAAGTAAACCATCTCTGCTGTTTTTACAGTTTTGTTAAAGATTCCTAGCACTCGTTCAATGCGCTTGTTCAGGTCGTCAATTTTCTCCTGGTATGGGTCGTACTGGTTGGGTGGCAGGGTAGCACTTAACCCGGCTGTTTTAATTTTTTTAAGTTTTTCGGTTAGGGTGAGGGGTATGCGTTTCTTGCGCGGCATGGTTACATAAAAATTTCGCAAAGTATTAGTCTGCTTACTTCGGCAAGTTCGGCATCGGCATTACGAACTGGTGTTACCACCACTTTATACCCTTGCTTACCGTAAAACAGGTTAAGCTGTGCAAACCGGCCATCGAGCTCAAATACAAATTTTTTCCCGTAATGGATATTCTCAATCTGTTTAACGCTTATGCCCAGCTCCTGCATTCGGCTTTTTACTTTTTCCACGGCGGGTTCAAGCTCCTGTGGCACGTAAATAATTTTTTCAGCCTTTGTTTTTATGTTTGGGTTCAGGCTTTCCTTTATTTTTTGGAGGATATCGGATGGTAAAATGTTTTTTTCTTTTGGGGCAGTATTTTCAGGAGGTAAGCTAAATTCAAATTCTTGTATTTGCTTTTGGGCGGTGTTGATAGAGCTGGGGCTATCAAAGTTTATAAGTGTATGCAGGGGTACCGCTTCGGCGTTAGGATTAAAGTACGCATTGGCATCAATGCTAATGAAGGTGGCACGGGTAACATCGGAGGTAACCCTATCAACCAAATGCGCAACTCCATGCTGGTTTGCAAATTGTGTAATAAACATTTTATAGGCCATGCTGTACCTTGCTGCGTCGTAAATCTTTTGGCTGAGCTTGAATAATAGCTTGAGTCCATCGGCGCTTGGTGAGCAAAAACACAGCAGTACGCGGGGGTCAACCTTTAACCTTGCTTTTAACTCCTCCGCATTAACCCCATGCTGCGATAGATGATCCAGATCAACAATCATGCATCCAATGGAAGTAAAGTTAGCGGTTCGCCTGTAGGGTGGGTTAAACATTCCGCAGGTAACGTATGGCAGCATACGCTTTAGCTCCTGGTATTTCTTGGGATTGATAGATAATATGGTGCGCAGCTGGTTTATTGCCGATTCCAGCTCCGATGGTGGGTTAACCAGCAACTGGTACAGGTCAGTTACATCAATTTTCCGTAACGGGTCGTTGGGGCTTACAATGCTGTTCCCCCTTGTTAGCTCAACTCCTAACGGTTCCATATTGCTTATCCTTTTAAAAATGTTTGTGCTAAGCTATGAGCCTGTAGTTCAATATGGTTTAAACGACTTCGGGCTATACCTTTTATATATATAATTTCATCCAGGTAGTCGTTCATTGACTGAATAAGAATTCGTTTCCCCATATTTTCGAGCCAGTAGGAGCCATCGTCCTTAATACTGAAGCATTCCTGGTCAATAACCTTTTGGCAACAGAGGCTAAAAACTACGTAATCGGCCCAAATGCGGTAAAGTTCAATAACATCAAAAACTAATGCCGGGCGATTATAGTCGTCGCGGTGGAATATTCCAGCATAGGGGTCAATTCCTGCTTTAATAAGAGCCCCTTCAACCTTTCCGTACAGTATGCCATAGGCATAGTTAAGTAGGCAATTAAACACATCGGTTGCCGGGTGTTGGCTTCGTTCCTTGAATTGGTATTCAGGTGGCAAAAACAGGTTAAGGGTGGCAAAGTAAGCACGCGATGCTGCTCCCTCCCAACCCCTCAGGCTGGGGGCAATGTCGTTCACAAAGGGGGCGTCAACTCCTTCAATTTTGGTTTGGTAATCGCGTAACCTATTTACACATTGTTCCAATGCAACCTTTTGATTTTCATGTTCCGCATCAAGGCTGAGCAACAAACCAATCTGGTTATCAATTTTTGTTCGTAGTAAGTTTTTAATCCATTTTACAGCCTTAGGAGAGTAAAGAAATTCGAGTTGAGCCCTTCGGATCTCCGAAATGGATCCATACTTAATGCTCCACAGCCGGCCTCCGGGTTTACCGGTGGCATCTACAAATAGCACGTCAATCTCATTGGCTATGGCAAGCAATGCCGCGTCGCTGCTTATTTTTGCCCCACGGTTTATTAGTATCGATTTTACTGTGGAGGGGTCAACGGTTTGCTTACCATCCTTACTCACCACAAGGAATAGCCCATCCTCAACTTGTAGGCTTGTTCCAAAGGTGTTAAGTACAAGTTCCATGGCTTAATCTATTTTATGCAGATATTATCGAGTAAAACTACCTTGTTTACCGGTCGGGTTAATGCTGTGTAAACCCAACGGTATAGGAATTCTGGATTATCCTTGGTTTGTCCAAATAAAACTTTTTCTAGTATCAGGAATAGAGTATCCCATTCACCCCCCTGTGCCTTATGGCATGTAATAGCATA
>JAGPEQ010000089.1:4969-7404 GCA_018056955.1 Bacteroidales bacterium
CCCGATGTTTTTGAGTATCGCATTACCTGGGTAAGGAACGTTGAAGTAACCTTACGCTTAAAGGTGTTCTGTAGGTATTCCTCATTCAGTGCAGGCGAGAATAGGGTGTTAATGGGTGGTAGCTGCGCGGGATCGCCCACAAATATAACTTTGCGTCCTTGGCAAAAGGTAAAGAAATCGGTTAGCAGTTTACCGCTACCAAACTGCAATCCCTCTTCCATGGTGTTATCCTTATGGTTCGATAACATCGATGCCTCATCAACTATATAAATGGTATCGGTCAAATCAATGTTGAGTTCTTTTAGCGCAAATTGCACTTTTATAGTTTTCTTCTCCTCGTTAAACTCGTCGTAAACAAAGGTGTATATGTAGCTGTGAACGGTTTGAGCAGCACGGTTGGCTTTAAGCGAGAGTATTTTTGCCGCTCTTCCGGTTGATGCAAGCAGTTGAACAGGTATCTCCTTTATTTCAGGGCTTTGTAATAGCTCATTAACCAACACAGTTTTTCCGGTTCCTGCATACCCTTTTAGTATAAAGGTATCGTGCTCATTGCCTTTTACAAATTCAATAAGTTTTGCAAGGGCATCCTTTTGTTCTTTGTTCAGGTTCATTGCAATAATATTTTAGAATATTATGTTTTGGGCTTATTCATAGGATGTTAAGCTATAATTCATAATTACTCACAGTTTGCCTAGCGCATTCGTTAAAATAATAAGTTGAAGATATAATTTTTTTCAATTTATTATATTCGTAATAGTTAACCTTACCTACTTATTAAAAAAATTATGAATGCTCTTGATATAATGCCATTCGGCAGAAACAAAGGCTATCAGATAGGGATGGTTTATCTCTTTGATCCAGGCTATATAAATTGGGCATTGGCCGAAACCGACAAATTTTGTATAACTGATATGGAAAGCCTTGAACAGTTTAAGCCATTTGTTAACCCTTCAACAGGCTTTTACTATGAGTATCTTGCCCTCGATGAGTTGAACTTCTTTATCCACTACTTTGATTTCACCGAGTTGCTTTACTTGGGGTCGGTTGATTTCAAGTTTAGCGAGAAAGCAAAAATGCAAAACCTATTTAAGCTTAAACGTTTTGGCCACTAAGCGTCAAAACCTTACTGGGCAAATACAAAACCCGAAGATCAGATTTACTTTCTCCAGCTACTTGATGAAGATCTTCCGAGTTGTGAGCTTGAGGTTAAGTACATGGGGAAGCGTTTAACCCAACGTAATTTCCCATACTATCTGCTAACATTCGATAATTCTAAGGGAATAATTAACTTCCTGCCCCATTGCTCCAATTGCAAGCTCGCCCTACTCAAGGATGATGAAGTTGATATTGAACCAGTTTTTATCAAGTTGACCGAAGGTGGTACATACAGGTTTTTAAATGACAACCAAGGCTTTTCAATAGGGTAAAGGTATAACCAGGTTAGTTATATGCGTCCATAAATTGTTTGATGTTACCATTTCTTTTAGTTCAAGCATATCTTTAGTTCTATTTTAAAGAGGGTTTAAAAAATAGTACATGCCAATTGCATTAGACCACTTGTTAACAACCTGTTAATAAAAAATGCTTACCATAAGTTTTGTCAATTTTAAATTTATTATTTAATTTAGGATAGCGGTTGGGATTGTTGGGTGTGGGAGTACTTAACCTCATAATAACCTAACATTGAAAAAGTTACGCTCGCTATACATTGGTTTTGAAAATCCCATTGCCAGCTCAGAGGTTGTGGCATTCCGTTCGGCAATAGCCGAGAAAGCCGGCAGGAAACACATACTATTCCACAACCATCTGGACAGTAATGAGTATCTATACAGTTATCCCCGCATTCAGTACAAGGTAGTAAACCAGCGCCCCGCCATAGTATGCATAGAGGAAGGGGTTGATGAAATCCATCACTTTTTTCAAAAACCCAACAGGGATCTCATGCTATACGACAGGCTTTACAACGTAAAGGTGGCCAAGTTGCAGGTCAACCAGTTTACCATGCAGGTATGGGAAACCCCTTTCACCTATAACCTGTACCGCTGGCATGCCCTTAACCAGGAAAACTATACGCTTTTCCGCAACCTAACCGACGATAATGCAAGGCATGAGCTGCTTGAACGCATTCTTACTGGTAACATCCTTTCGTTTGCCAAGGGCATAGGTTGGACTGTCGATAAAGAAGTAAAGGTTAAGGTTAATGCTATAAAAAAACAACGTTGGTTACAATTAAAGGATAAAAAGGTGCTTGGTTTCGATATTGAGTTTACAACCAACGTTTTCCTCCCTAACTACATAGGGTTGGGCAAAAACGTAAGTATAGGTTTTGGAATTGTGAAACAAAAAAAAACGCATAAATGAATAACGATAAAGATAAAATACGTCAGCAAATATATTTAGGTGCTCTTCTGCATGATATTGGGAAGTTTTATCAA
>JAGPEQ010000090.1:0-4625 GCA_018056955.1 Bacteroidales bacterium
TACTCTATGAGCTGTTGGTAGCGATCCATCCAGTCGTCGAAAACGCTGAATTCCTCAACTATTGCGTCCTGAATCTCGTTAATTGACATTTTTCTATTTTTTTAGCAAATATAAGCAGTTTCCGCATTGGAACGAAAAACAGCAAAGCGGTTGAGCTTTGCTGTAACGTATTATACTAATGCTGACTTCTTAGTTGATTTCAACCAGCTCAATGGGGATTCGGAGTGCCATGCTTAGATCTTTTCCCCATTCCTTCATGTCCAAATCCTCATTCTCGTAGTGGCAAATAACCTTAACGGACATCCCGTTGATGTGAAGCTCCTCAAGGTATTTCAGTAACTTCCCAAGGTGATGCTCAGAGCATCCGTTTATAAAGGTTAGGTAGAACTCAACGGTTATGTTTTGTGGGGTGTAGGTTGTAACGTAGCTCTGTAGCCAACGATGTATTGGTGCGAGAAATGATTGGGGATCGCTAGGGATCAGGTTGCCCACCATCATTATTCGCCCTGAACTCTTTTCACATTTAATTTCAGGTGTTTCAGTTGTTGCCGGAATAAACAAATCAACTAATTCAGTCACTTTCTCCTCGTTTACCATTACCTCAAAAGAATTAACATGTAACCCGACAAATGTAAAAAAAAGTTAAAAACTTATGATGTTTATAACTATTTTTTTGTTTCCTGAACTTTTTGAAGCAGGTAATTCTTGAACTCGTAGTTGGATTGGTACAGAAGCATAACCTTCTTGGGTGGGAGTATTTGAAGGAGTAGCTTGTTATACTCTGCTATCAGATCCGATTCCCTTTTTTGGGACTCCACGTACCTTCTGGCATAATCAACAGCTTCCTTATCGGTTATGTTGTTTATGTTTTGGATAAAGTCATCGGCAAGCTTGCGACGGTCGTTAAGTATTTTAATCTTTTTTTCCCAGTACTCATCGTATAAAGGCCAAAACTTTTTGGCTTCATCCTGGGTTAAATCGAGCTTTTTGGTCAAAAAAGCAACCTTTTCGGCCTTAAGGGCTTTCTCGGTATCGTCGGTTTGTGAGTAAGCCTTTGCCCCCAGGGCTATAAATATAAAAACGATTAGTATCCTAAAGAGTTGCCTCATGGTTTAATTTCTTTCTTTTCGTCAATAATTGTTATGCAGTTGCTGCTCCTAACGTATAGCCTGTGGGGAATTTCGTTGTAAACCTCTTTAAGGCTATCGGTTTTCTTTTTCTGTTCAATGGCCTTGTAAAGATCAATATCGTCGAACTCATAAATGGTTCGGCTTACAATTTCAACGTAATCGGTTTTAACGGCTTTTTTATCAGCCATAAGTGGGCGAGCCATGTAATAACCCAAATAGCTTAGCAAAGCCATGAAAGCAAAACCAGCAGCAAATGCCAGCTGCGATTTAAGGGTTACCCATCGGCTTTTTGGTTCATGCTGTGTTTCGGTAGCTGCAATGCGCTCCTGTACCCTTAGAGGTAGGTTATCAAAGTAGCCTTCCGGTACCTTAAAGGGTAACTTTTTGTTGAATTTTTCCTCCATGCTTTTCATAATCATTCTCCTTCCAAATGCGCTATTGCTATATCTATCTAAAACTATGATAGTATGTTTAGGTATAGGTTTAATCCTCCTCTAAAAATTTTTCAATTTTTTTAACAGCATGATGGAACGAAGCCTTAAGCGCACCAACGGAGGTGCCAAGGATTTCAGAAATTTCTTCGTACTTCATCTCCTCAAAGTACTTCATATTAAAGACCAAGCGCTGTTTCTCAGGTAGTTTAAGGAGTGCCTTCTGTAACTTAAGTGCTGTGCTGTCGCCATCAATAAAGGGATCGCCCTCAAGGGTTCGAGCAAGCTGCTGTTCCACATCAACAATGGGGAGGAGCAATTTTGTACGTTTCTTCTTCAGAAACGTTAATGCCTCGTTGGTGGCAATTCGGTATAACCAGGTAAAGAGCTGGGAATCTTCCCGAAAGTTCTCCAGCCCGCCCCATACCTTAAGGAAAGTATTTTGAATAACATCGTCGGCATCGTCGTGGCTAATAACAATTTTGCGGACTTGCCAGTATAGTCGTTCCTGATATTTCCTAACCAGCAAGTTAAAAGCGTAATGTTTCGTTTCGGGATTCCGAAACATTACGAGTAACTCGCTATCGGTATGGTTATCCATTCGTAAATGGTTATTTTACATGCGTGCCAATACCTTTTGAGCAGCTTCAACGATATTAGGAGTATCGAGCCCGTATTTCACCAGTAGTTCTTCAGGTTTGCCACTCTCCCCAAAGGTATCGTTAACGGCAACCATTTCAACCGGTGTGGGCATTCTGCGTGCTAAAAGCTGTGCAATGCTATCGCCAAGACCTCCATTCATCATGTGCTCCTCGGCAGTTACCACACAGCGTGTTTTGGAAACGGATTTCAGAACTGCTTCCTCATCGAGCGGCTTAATGGTGTGGATGTTAATAACCTCGGCTGAGATACCCTTTTGCTCAAGTATATCGGCTGCCTCAAGGGCTTTCCAAACCATATGGCCGGTGGCAAATATGGTAACATGGCTACCCTCAACCAGGAGCTGAGCCTTGCCAATTTCAAACTTCTGGTCGGCTGGGGTGAAGTTGGGTACTGCCGGACGCCCAAAGCGAAGGTAAACCGGCCCCACATGGTCAGCAATGGCCAGCGTTGCGGCTTTGGTTTGGTTATAGTCGCAGGGGACAATAACGGTCATATTGGGAAGCATTTTCATCATCCCAATATCCTCCAGCATTTGGTGCGTTGCTCCGTCCTCGCCCAGCGTAAGGCCGGCGTGCGAAGCGCAAATCTTAACGTTTTTGTTGGAGTAGGCTACAACCTGGCGAATTTGATCGTAAACCCTACCGGTTGCAAAAGCGGCAAAGGTGCCGGCAAATGGAATTTTGCCACCAACGGTTAATCCGGCTGCAAGTCCAATCATGTTGGCCTCAGCAATTCCAACCTGAAAGAAACGATTGGGATTCTCCTTTATAAAATCGTCCATTTTAAGCGATCCAATAAGATCGGCACATAGCGCTACCACATTGGGGTTAGTGCGTCCCAGCTCATGTAGTCCGGCTCCAAATCCGGAACGGGTGTCCTTATTTCCAGTCGAAGTATATTTCATTATTTATTTTTTGCTTTTGCGTTGTAACTGTAAAAAAATGATTAAAAGCCATTACCCTAGTAGGTAGGGTTAACCTGATTCTGGTAAAGTGAAAAGTTCTTTAGTCGATATTTCGTTTCATTCGCTCAATGGATTCCTTACGGATAAGGCCAAGGATAACCAGTTCAGCTGTAGCTTTGTTGGTAGCAAGCGGAATGTTATTCACATTGCATGCTTCCAGCAAACGGCGGATATCCTCGTGGTGGGGTTGCACCACCTTATGGTCGCGCAAGAATATCACTATATCAATTTCACCTTTACCAATCATTTCCGTAATCTCATTATACCCGCCCGATTTCCCCGGGCTAAGGTGACGGCATTTAATGCCCTGTTCCTCCAGGAACTCAGCAGTTCTACCGGTTGCCAAAAGGTTTACACCTGGTAACCAGTCTTCATGCTCTTTCAGGAACCTGACAAGTTCAGGTTTTTTGGCATCGTGCGCAATGAGGGCAATGTTCTGCATAGCTTTGCTTTTTTTATTTTTTATAACTAAAGCCTAAAAATCGCCAATTGTTTCAGGGAGTTGTGCCATAGCACGGGCAAACTCTTCGTCGTTGGGGGCCTTGCCATGCCATTTGTGCGTTCCCATCATAAAATCAACCCCCATACCCATTTCGGTTCGCATCAGTATGACAATGGGCTTACCTTGGCCGGTTTTGCTTTTAGCGAGAGCAAAGGTGGAAAGGAGTTTCTCCATGTCGTTACCATTGGTTTCCAGCACCTCCCAGCCAAACGATTCCCATTTAGCCTTTAGGTTGCCAAGGGTAACCACCTCATCAACCGGGCCGTCAATTTGTTTTCCGTTGTAGTCAACAGTAGCAATAAGGTTATCAATCTTTTTGGCAGCGGCAAAAAGGGCTGCTTCCCATATCTGACCCTCCTGCAGCTCGCCATCGCCGTGCAGGGTGTAAACCAGATTTCTATCGCCATTAAGCTTTTTTGCCAGAGCAGCACCACATGCAACCGAAAGGCCTTGCCCCAACGATCCCGAAGCCACGCGAATTCCGGGTAAGTGTTCAGCAGTGGTGGGGTGGCCCTGTAAACGTGAGTTGATTAATCGGAATGTTGATAGCTCTGCAACCTCAAAAAATCCACGGCGGGCAAGCACGCTGTACCATGCAGCCGACAGGTGACCATTCGACAAAAAGAAAACATCCTCACCAATACCATCCATGGTAAATTTTTTTGGATCGATGTTCATCACCTCAAAGTAGAGTGCGGTAAAGAAATCGGCGCAGCCAAGCGAACCTCCGGGGTGACCGCTTGCAGGTTTATGAACCATACGGATAACATCGCGGCGTACCTGTGCCGCCATTTTCTTAAGAAAATCAATATCTGCCATCAAAACTGTATTTACATGATAATTAACCGACAAAGGTAATACTTTTCTTCACTTAAAAGATACTGCTTTCAGGTAAGGCGGAATTAGTACATTTAAGATTTGTTAAACTGAGATTG
>JAGPEQ010000090.1:4725-7281 GCA_018056955.1 Bacteroidales bacterium
ATATCTGCCATCAAAACTGTATTTACATGATAATTAACCGACAAAGGTAATACTTTTCTTCACTTAAAAGATACTGCTTTCAGGTAAGGCGGAATTAGTACATTTAAGATTTGTTAAACTGAGATTGTTCAACGGAAATACTGAAAACATTTAAACAACTTTTTTTCGTTGACTAATTTTCTTAAAAATTAAAATCCCAGTTAAGATTTAACGTAATCAACTTCACTCAAATTATACTATTCCTACTCATTCCTACAAAATACGCGTTTAACGGTTCACGATTCACGTTTAACGAACAAAACTTCCTCTAACTCCATCATATTCCATATATCCCTAGTCATTCCGCCTCATTCCTCTAAACTCACAGTACTCGTGTTAAACACTCACCCCAAAATCCCTGAGGGCGTTGTTGAGCGAGGTTTTTAGGTCAGTAGATTCCTTGCGTTTACCAATAATTAATGCGCACGAAACCTGATAATCGCCGGCGGGGAATTTCTTTGTGTACGATCCCGGTATAACTACTGAGCGTTCCGGAACATATCCGCGGTATTCAACAGGCTCAGGGCCCGACACATCAATAATTTTTGTTGATTGAGTTATCACAACATTGGCGCCAAGTACTGCTTCCCGGCCAATGTGCACCCCCTCAACTATGATACAACGCGAACCAATAAAGCAGCCATCCTCAACAATTACGGGTGCAGCCTGAACGGGTTCAAGAACCCCGCCAATTCCAACGCCACCGCTAAGGTGGACACCTTTCCCAATTTGAGCGCAGGAGCCCACGGTGGCCCATGTATCCACCATGGTTCCTTCATCAACATATGCCCCAATGTTAACATACGAGGGCATCAGCACCACACCCTTGGCAAGGTAACTGCCATAGCGGGCTACGGCATGCGGTACAGCGCGTACCCCAATCGCACTAAAATCCCGTTTAAGGGGTATTTTATCGTAGAATTGCAGAATCCCTGCCTCCATAACCTCAAGCTTCCGTACGGGAAAGTACATCAGTACCGCTTTCTTGACCCATTCATTTACCAGCCAACCCTTTTCAATGGGTTGTGCTACACGGATTTGCCCCTTATCGAGTATGTCAATAACAGCCTCGATACCCTGAATGTACTCTTTCTGGTTAAGAAGTTCCCTGTTATCCCAGGCTTGCTCAACAAGTTGTCTTAAATCTTCATGCATCTAGTCAAACTTTTTTGCAAATGTAACAAATAGGTAAGTTTACTGCTCATACTTTTCAAAACAGTTTTAGCGTAAAACCTTTCAGGGAAAATTTCGTTAAATTGCAACATAAAAACTGATTGCTATGAGGCTAAAAGTTACCCCTTTAGTTGTTCTGTTACTGATGCTTTGCCTTGTGAATGCCGAGGCTCAAAACCGTCCACTACAGAATGTAAGGCGTGTGATTGTAACCAGCCGTTATGAGATAAAGGACGGAAAACGAACAATTAATAGCCGGGCCATTAAGCAGGAGATTAAGGATTCGCTCGATAGAGTCCATACAATTCTTTTCCGCGATTATGAAACCCAGGGGGTGTATCGCTACATTTGGCACTCCTATGAGGGGAAACAAATTGTTAGAACCGATGAATTTGCTAGCGAAAAGCTTTTCAGGTACAGCCTTTTCACCTATACACCCGATTCGCTAGTAGCTACCCAAAAGGTTTTCCTGGTAAACCCTGGCGATACCGTTCATTACGTTACACTTAGCTTTAAGTACCAAAACAGGCTACCTGTTCAGGTTGATGCCCACAACAGCAAGGGGAAGCGGGTTTACCGAACCAAGTCGGTTTATGACAACTACGGAACCGAAATACTACGTCAGGTTAAAGTATCAAAGGGCTATATTCCGGTTGACTCCATAGTGAATTTAAGTTGTAAACCCACTTACGACACCCTGGGCAGGAAGGTGGCTGAAACTATTACAAAAACCTTTGCCGACGGTCGTAAGGAAGCTAAAAACCTTAAATACGAGTATAACAAGAAAAATCTGCGCTCAGCGGTGGAAGAGTTCGATTCTGCGGGGAAACTACTAAGCCGAACAACCCTTGAGTACAACGATAAGGGTATGCTTAAGTTTATATCGGTTTTTAACTCAGAGGGTCAACTAATCGACTATCAGGCTTTGCGATACGAGCTTTACCCCTCGCTCGATAGACGAAAACAAATCATTGAGTACTAAAACGCAGCTTGGTGCTGCCTATTTTTTAGGTTTATCGAGCGTAAAGCTAAAGGTTGTTCCCTGGTTTAGGCTACTGCGTACACCAATAACCTGCTTGTGCCCTTCAATGATATGCTTTACAATGGCAAGACCAAGCCCGGTTCCACCCTGGTCGCGCGAACGGCTTTTATCAACCCTGTAAAAGCGTTCAAATATTCGGGGTAAATCCTTCTGGTCAATCCCAATACCATTATCGTTTACTTCAACCTGTACCCTTGTTCCAATATCGGAAACCGATACAGTGGTTACCCCGTTCTCCTTCCCATAAAAAATGGAGTTGATAATAAGATTATAAAGTACCTGCGAGATTCTTTTTTTATCGG
>JAGPEQ010000026.1:0-7332 GCA_018056955.1 Bacteroidales bacterium
TGCCGTAAGGTCACGTTCCTCATCGGCCCAGGAGATGGGGTGTGGAACGTGAAGCAGAGCCACGGGTTGATGCTTCTGTGAAGCCTCCGAGGGGGTTAGAAATTCAAAGTTGGTATTGGCAAAAACCTTACCGGGTAAAGCACGCATAAAGTCGAAAATACCAGTTTCCGCCCACTGGTGCTCACCAAAGGTTTCGTAATCCATGAAAAGGTTTACAATTTCCTCATTTGGGTTGATATTATTCAACCAGTGCACGTACTTTTCGGTTGTAAGTGGCCATTCGCTCCAGTCGCGGTTGGAGAACCTAAAGGCAATATCATCGCTTAGCCTAAAGTTCTTGAGTAGTAATCGTAGTTTTGGGTTGATGGCATTGGAGTAAACAAAGTTTGAGCTCTTCCAACCCAGGATGTGTTTAGCTCCCTCGGTTAGCATGGTGTTGAAACCCAGGTCGGCGACCATTGCACCTATCTCATCGGAATAAATAAGCTCTGTATTACGGAAACTTTTGGGCTTATACCCAATAAGATTTTCAACCTTAGCCATTTGCGCCTTTACCTGGCGAGTAAACTCCTCCCTGCTTTTTAAGGCCGATAGGGAGTGCGAGTATGTTTCAGCCAAAAACTCAACACTACCGGTTTTGGCTAGCTTCTGGAATGTTTCAAGCACATCGGGAGCATACATCTCAAACTGGTCGAGCGCAGTACCAGAAATGGAGTAGGATATTTTAAACCTTGAACCGTATTCTTTTATGAGGTCCAGCATCAGCTTGTTGGTAGGTAGGTAGCATTTCTCGGCAACCTTTCGCATTATCGACCTATTGGCAAACTCGTCAAAGTAATTATGGTTTTTCCCGATATCGAAAAAGCGATACCTACGCAACCTGAAAGGTTGATGAACCTGGAAGTAAAAGCAAATGGTTTTCATAGTATTCCAATTTACCTGTTAACTAGTTTGTTGTATATTTCAATGATCTTGGTTGCTGCACCATCCCACTTAAGGCTGTTAACCTCCTCCTGTCCGTATTTGATAAAGAAGTTTGAAAGGGCTTGGTAGTTGAGGAGCCCGTAAATACTATCGGCAAGGGCATCGATATCCCAAAAATCGACCTTAATGGCATACTTAAGCACCTCGGCAACACCCGATTGTTTTGATATAATAACCGGAACGCTTGAGCGCATGGCCTCAAGCGGGCTTATCCCAAATGGTTCCGATACCGATGGCATAACATAAACGTCCGATAGCTGGAACATCTGGTTTACCTCGTTTCCCTTGAGGAAGCCTGTAAAGTGAAACCTTGGGGCAATGCCAAGTTGCGCAACACGCCTAATCATTCGGTTTAGCATATCGCCGCTTCCAGCCATAACAAACCTAACATTTTGGGTGCGTTTGAGCACCTTGTTGGCCGCCTCCACAAAGTAGTCGGGTCCTTTCTGAAAAGTAACCCTTCCTAGGAATGTAACCACTTTCTCATCAACCCCTCGCTCAAATTCTTGCTCAATATCACCCTTAAAATGAACGGCGTTGTGAACAGTTACTACCTTATGTTCGGGAATACCATAACGGTTTATCACGATGTTACGGGTTAGGTTGCTAACGGTAACAACCATGTCGGCAACTTCCATGCCTCGACGCTCAATATCGTAAACCGCTTGATTTACATTCTCGCCACTGCGGTCGAATTCGGTTGCGTGAACGTGAACAACCAAGGGTTTTCCCGATACCATTTTGGCTGCAATGCCAGCGGGGTAGGTAAGCCAGTCATGAGCATGAATTACATCAAACGTTTCCCGCCAAGCCACCGATGCAGCAGTAATAGCGTAGCGCGTAACCTCGGTCATTAGGTTTGGGCCATATTTACCTGAGAACTTAAACTTTCTTTTAAATGTGTTTATGTTGTACTCAGCGCTCTCGTTCTCGGCGTACTCAACAATTTTAGTAAATTCTTCAGGGTCAACATAGGGAACTATATTTGAACTGATTTCCAGGTATTTAATATGCTTCCAGAACTCTTCAAGGGTTTTGGATGAGTGCGACACCTCAATATCTTCGGCGCTAACAAGGCGAACCCTACGCTGATCCTCATCGCCATAAGCTTTAGGCACAACAAAAATAATTTCAGTGCCCTGTTTAGCCAATGCCCGGGTAAGTCCATAGCAAGCGGTTCCTAAACCTCCAGTAATGTGAGGGGGAAACTCCCAACCGAACATCAGAACTCTCATATTATTTACCCTTTCCTGATTTGTGTTTTTCAACCATTTGATATATTCTTATAAGTTCAGCAACGCTCCATGCCTGCGAAATGCAGCCGTTTGGACGCTGAGGGGGATCACCATCGTACACCTCTGAAATGGTGCAAATACCGTGAATACTAATATCTTCCTGGAACGATTCAAGAATATTTTCAGCCACATTAATGGCGTGTTCGGGGTTAAGGCGGAAATGAGCCTCAACATAGGCTCCTAGGAGCCATGGCCATGCCGTACCCTGATGGTAGGCTGAGTCGCGTGTGGGTTGGTCGCCCTCGTATCTCCCCTTATAATGCGGATTGTTTGGCGAGAGTGTTCGTAGTCCCTTGGGTGTATATAGCTCCTTTTCGACAATCTTAAGCACACTTGGCATTTTATCTTCATCGAGTGGTGTGTATGGCAGCGAAATGGCAAAGATTTGATTCGGCCTAATATCGGTATTGGGGCCATCCTCATCAACAAAATCGGCTAAGTAGCCCTTCTCGGCAAGCCAGAAAAGATTGTTGAACGATGCTTTTGCCCTTTCGGCAATAGGTAGCCATTCCTTTACAAAACGGTAATCCTTGTTCTTGGTGGCAAGGTCAATGGTAAACATTATAGCGTTGTACCATAAGGCATTTATTTCAACCGGATAGCCAATTCGGGGTGTGACGGGTTTGCCATAAACCACGGCATCCATCCATGTAAGGGCATAACCCCGCTCTCCTGCCCAAATAAGCCCGTTGTCGTGCATCTTAATGTTAAATGGTAATCCATCCCTGAATCCTTTGAGGATCGTTTTCATCTTCTTGGCATAATCGTGCCATACCTCCTTGTGGTCGTTTGTATATAGGTAGTATTGCTGAATAGCCCAGAAATACCAAAGGGGTGCATCAACCGAGTTAAAGGCCTGCGATGTGGCATTTCCCATGTTGGGGAAAAGTCCATTCTTGAGCTTTGCGCTAAGCGAGTCCAGCAGTGTTTTGCACATTTTAGGATCGTCAATGCCTAATGTTAGTCCCGGTAGCGATATAAACGAATCGCGTCCCCAACTTCCAAACCATGGGTAACCAGCAATTATATCCCAGCTTTTCCCTTTATGAACAATAAACTGTCGGGCAGAGTTTTCCATGCAAGCTTTGTAGCTATCCTTGGCTGGGCGTCGGAGTATTTCCGCATTAAACTTTTTAAGTAAGGTCGAAGGCGTTTGCTCCTCGGTGGCGGCTGAAAAGATTACGCTTTCGCCCTTTTTTATTGGAATCTCGAAGTAACCTGGAACAAAAAGGTCCTCGTGCCCCTCGTACCCACGTTTCAGTTCCTCCATGTACTCAATGTTGTAGTACCAATCAGGGCAAGCTACAAATTCGTTTTTCTTGTTCAGCTGTAGGTGTAGCGTAGGGAACCCTGTGTAAAGCTTATACTTAACCCCATTGGCACATGGTTGAAATTTTGTGTTAGCCCACATATTGGCCTTTGAAACATTATGTACATTGCGGAAGGCAAGAAAAGGTTTAATTCGCAGGTGTGTTGAGCTATGCGCATCGACCAAGGTGTACCGAATCATGAACTGCTCCTCGTTGTGTACAAATAGCAACTCCTTTTTGAAAATTACACCGCCAACCTGGTAGGTAAGGGTAGGCGTTGGCTCATAGCTAAAATCAATGATGTACTTGTGTCCTCGGGGCTCATATATCCCGGGATAACGATGAATACCCAAGTTAAAGGTTTGCCCGTGCTGTATTACGGTTTCGTCAACGCACGAAAGCAAAACGTGATTTTCACCATCAAACTCATCAATTGGTAAAATCATCAAGCCATGGTACTTGCGTGTATTGCAAAGAATAATTGTTGTGCTGAAATATCCACCTGCACGGTTTGTGCTTAGATTTTCCCGGTTTAGCGAGTACTCCAGGTTAACCAGCTGCTCTTTGTCAAATGAAAGGTATTTCATGGCTCAAAAATTTTTAATTATACTTTAAACTTTCAATACTTTCCTTTAACTATGGGTTGTCATATTAAACATGACATAATATTAATTAAAATGCGGTTGGTAGTTGCTTTTAGTATAGCTATAAGCATATTTACCGCTACAGCCATCCCATTATTTTTTGTAAAAAATCTCGGTACAAGTTAGCAAAAAAAGATGACTTAAGCCCAATTTTGGTTTAGCTTTTTGTTAATTTTGGAAGTTGATTTTTAATAGTTGTCAGATATAATTCGTTTGCGATGCCCATAAATTTTTTTTCAAAAAAAATCATCTTTCTTCTTCAAGTTTCGATTTTGGTTTTTATTGCTACGGCATGCTCAAACCATTACGATAGGGTTGAAATTACAATTAAAGCCCCCCAATGGACAGAGGGTTGGGTTTACTTTAGGGTGCCAGATTTTGGAAGCAGTTTTGCCGACTCGATGCTTCTCGACCCTAAAGGAGAAGGGTCAATCGTTTTTAATACCAAAGAACCTCAAGTAATAGCCATCACAACGGATAAGAAGGATTACCCGTTGATAGTATCGGCAAAGCCGGGTGAAAAAATAACACTTACCTATAGTAATAGTTGGCAAGCCGATGGTTCGCCCGAAACGATTCAAGTAGTCAATTTTCAGAATGATATTAATAAGGTTTCGCAGACACTTAAGAATCTTCAGGTAAAAATTGATGCCATTGATAGTACTGAAGTCTTGGTAAAAGATTCCCTCATTAAGGTTTACAATCAATTAAAGGATTCGTTGAAAAATGGCTTACAGAACGATGCATACATGTTTGTGGCATCTAATCCCTTTGAACTTACATCTGTTTTCATTGTAAATGCAACATTAGATTCAAAGCAACTATTACCCTACACCAGCTATTCCAAGCTATATAGGAAGGTTGATAGCTGCTTAACCTTGCTTTACCCTAAAAAACAAGTAGTTTTCGATTACAAGAAAACCATTGGATACCATAGGATTAACGATAGTATTTCGCAAATTGAAAATTCATTAAGGCCGGGCATGGTTGTACCACCCCTTCAGTTCCAAACATTTGACGGGAAATATATTTCCATTCCGGGAATCTGGGCAAAATGGATTCTGCTTTGTTTCTGGGATAAAGAATCAATAGGCAATAGCAAAAACTTAAAAAATCTTTACTCCACCTACAAACCTTTGGGTTTTGAAGTGGTGAGTTTTGGAGTAAAGATGGATTCATTAATGTTGAACAACCTTGCTAAATCCGACACCCTGGGTTGGTATCAGGTTTCACTAAACGACACCTACAGCATCAACAAACTTCAGCTTTATGGAATAGCTCGCTTACCAGGCAGTTTGCTTATCGATAAATCGGGGAAAGTGATTGCAAAACATTTAACCGTAAATGCTTTAGGCTTAAAGCTCGATTCCTTGACTAGAGTATCTAAGCCAAAACCTGTGCTAAGGCCTAGAATTGATTCCGTTTTAACAAATACCCCCCAGTAACATGCCCGAAGTGCGCCCCAAAAAGCATTTAGGTCAACATTTTCTGAACGACAAACGTGTTGCCCAACGCATTACCGAAAGCCTGAGAGCCGATGGTTGTGATGCCGTGCTTGAGATTGGCCCGGGAATGGGCGTTCTAACATTCGATCTTTACCAAAGGTTTGGTAGTAGACTTGTAGCAGTTGAGGTTGATAGTGAATCGGTCAGCTACCTTAAAAGAAACCTGCCTGATTTAAACGTGGTTGAGGCCGATTTTTTGCAATTTGATGTTAAGGAGTTGCTGAAAGGAAAATTTGCTGTAATAGGAAATCTACCCTACAATATCTCCTCACAAATCTTTTTTAGAGTAATTGAGCAGCGCGATTTTGTTCCTGAGGTAGTAGCAATGGTTCAGCGCGAGGTTGCCCAGCGAATAGCCGAAAAGCCTGGTTCCAGAACTTACGGGATACTCAGTGTGTTTCTACAAGCCTTTTACAATATTGAGTATTTGTTCACAGTAAGCGAGGGATGCTTTACACCACCGCCCAAGGTAAAGTCGGCAGTAATCCGTTTAACACGAAATAGTGTAAATGACTTAGGCTGTAACTACAGCGTTTTTGAACGGGTTGTAAAAGCTGCCTTTAACCAACGGCGTAAAACCTTAAGGAACTCCATCCGTTCAGCATTTAACGGCATTGAGATTAGCGATAAATACGGTACTAAGCGAGCCGAGCAGCTTTCAGTTGATAACTTTGTGGAGTTAACCTTAGAGGTGGAACGTTTGCTTGGCTAAGCCTTTGTATTTATTGCCTCAACAGGACTTAGACGTGATGCCACCCATGCAGGCACAAATCCCGATACTATTCCAATAACCGCCGATATGAGTAAGCCCCGGATGATGTTTGACAGGGTAAGCGACACGTTAAAGTCCAACCCATGGGTTACTGCAAGTGTGCCAATAAAAATAAGCAACAAGCCAATAACCCCACCTGCCACAGCCAATAGAACCGCCTCGTAGAGGAACTGGATTAGTATGAAGTATCGTTTTGCCCCTAGTGCTTTTTGAACACCAATTTGGCTTGTGCGCTCCTTAACCGAAACAAACATAATATTGGCTATTCCAAATCCTCCAACAATTATGGAGAAAAATGCAATGAATCCTCCGGCAAAATTGATTGATGCAAAAATGGAGTCGAGGCTATCCTTCAACAGGTCAATTTGGTTAAGCGCAAAGTCATCCTCATCAAGGGGTTTAAGCCGGTGGTGGGCGCGGAGTATGCCACGTAACTCATCAATTAAATCCTCAACGCTAGTATCATCTTTTGCTTTAACCATTATCCATGGGCCGGAATTCCTTAGGTCGACCATGGTTCGAGCAAGGTTAAGCGGAATAATTACCATGTTATCGAGGCTGTTTTCCCCAATGGCAGATTTCCCTTCCTTGGCAAATACTCCTATCACTGTAACTTTTTGCCCGCCAATTTTGATGGTTTTATCCAATGGATTTGCACCTTGAAAAAGGTCTTTGGCAATATCGCTGCCAATTACAGCATATGGTCTTCCTGAGTTAATCTCAAACTGGTTAAAGAATCGGCCTTCGCTTAAGTCGAAAGTTCGAATTTTATCAAAATCGGTGCTAATGCCGTAAATGGTAGCATCGGGGATATTGTTGCCA
>JAGPEQ010000026.1:7432-23516 GCA_018056955.1 Bacteroidales bacterium
AGCATATGGTCTTCCTGAGTTAATCTCAAACTGGTTAAAGAATCGGCCTTCGCTTAAGTCGAAAGTTCGAATTTTATCAAAATCGGTGCTAATGCCGTAAATGGTAGCATCGGGGATATTGTTGCCATTATACTTTAGCTGCTTATTGTATGCTACATTAAAGCATGCAGCATCGGTTAGTAAGCTTTTCCTGCGTATCTCCTCAAGGTCACTTAGGGTTGGTTCCGGTCTATTGAGGTATTTCCACCATGGGTATTCCTCATTGCCACCCCAAGGCCATTTTTGAACATAAACAACCTTTTTCCCTAACGCCTGTAAGCTGTCGCGTACATTCTTCTCTAAGCTGTCAATCATTGTAAAAACCGAAATTATGGCAAAGATACCGATGGTTATTCCAAATAGCGATAGAAATGTCCTTAACTTATTGGCTTTAACCGAGTGGTAGGCAAACTGCATGCTTTCGCGTGCAAGCTTAAGCAGAATGATAAATGGTCGTATTGCTTTCATTAATATCGGTAATTATGGTCATAATTGGGTACCCATTGCTTGTGCTCATTCAACAAATATACCTATTCGTTAACTTTTTTAGTAAACCCAAACTGTTAAATATTCCTATCTTTATTTTGAGCATTTATTGTTTACAAGGTTTAATGGGTTTGCCTTGATATATTACTTTAAGTAGCTTTTATTTGGTTAATATTTTCAGGTTTGTTGAAAAAAAATAGTTGCTAAGTATTGGTTTTTCAAAGGATTTAACCAATTTTATGGCTAGTTACTGAATATTTATTTTATTCGTAAGCAACTGACAAACAACAAGATGAATAGTTATAAAGTTGTTAAAACTGCCTTAATATCGGTTTACCACAAGGATAACCTCGATAAAATTGTAAAGTATTTAGGGAAAAAAAATGTTACCATATACTCAACTGGTGGAACAATGGATTTCATCAAGGGGTTGGGGATTCCGGTTGTTGCTGTGGAGGAGCTCACGGGCTATCCCTCAATACTTGGAGGCAGGGTGAAAACATTGCACCCAAAGGTTTTTGGTGGAATACTTGCCCGGCGCGAAAACGAGAACGATCTTTTTCAGCTCCAGGAGTATAGCATTCCCGAGATTGATTTGGTTATTGTTGACCTTTACCCTTTTGAAAAGACTGTTGAGTCAGGCGCGTCGGAACCTGAGGTAATTGAAAAGATTGATATTGGCGGAATCTCACTTATCAGGGCGGCTGCTAAGAATTTCAGGGATGTTTTAATTGTATCGAACAGGGAGCAATACGAAAGGGTATACGAAATGCTCACGGAGCAGGATTGTGCCACATCGCTGGAGCAACGTAGGATATTCGCAGCCGAGGCGTTTGCCACATCTTCGCATTACGATACGGCCATTTACGACTATTTTAGCCCTGAGTTCCCTCAGAGCTTCTTCCGTAAAAGCTTAAAGGGTGTTAGGGGATTGAGGTATGGTGAGAATCCCCATCAGAAAGGGGTTTTTTACGGCAATTTCGATGAAATGTTCGATCAGTATTGCGGTAAAGAAATCTCCTACAATAACCTATTGGATATCGATGCGGCGGTTAACCTTATCAGGGAGTTTGAAGAGCCAACCATTGCCATTTTAAAACATAATAACGCCTGTGGCGTTGCTTCACGCCCCAGTATCCTTCAGGCTTGGGCCGATGCACTTGCTGGTGATCCTGTATCGGCCTTTGGTGGCATTATCATATCGAACCGGTCAATTGATGAGACTACGGCTAAGGAGATTAATAAAATCTTCTTTGAAGTTCTCATTGCCCCCAACTTTGATAATGCTGCTCTAGAAGTGCTACAAGCCAAGAAGAACAGGATAATTCTGAGGATGAAGGATTTTAACCTGCCGCAACAGGTTTACCGAACTGCCTTAAATGGAGTTTTAATGCAGGAGCGCGATTCGGTTACCGAATCCGATTCGATGCTGCAGCTGGTTACCCAAAAATCGGCTACGCCAAACGAGGTTAACGATTTGCTTTTTGCCAATAAAATTGTAAAGCATACCAAATCAAACGCCATTGTTTTAGTTAAGAACCTCCAACTTGTTGGGAGTGGCGTGGGGCAAACATCAAGGGTTGATGCTGTAAAGCAAGCTATTGCAAAAGCCCAGAGCTTTGGATTTGACCTGAATGGGGCTGTAATGGCCTCCGATGCCTTTTTCCCATTCCCGGATAGCGTTCAGCTTGCCTACGAGGCAGGGGTGAGGGCTGTTATTCAACCTGGCGGGTCAATAAAGGATCAGGAGAGCATCAATTTCTGCAATGCCAACGGCATTGCCATGATTTTTACTGGAATACGACACTTTAAACATTAGAAAAATAAATATTAATTCGATATGGGACTTTTTTCGTTTTTAACTCAGGAGCTGGCAATCGATTTAGGAACGGCTAACACTATCATTCTTTTTAACGATAAAATAGTTGTCGATCAGCCTTCCATAGTGGCAATTGATCACTCAACCGGGAAAATGATAGCCATAGGAGAACAGGCCCGGGCTATGCATGGTAAAACCCACGAGAACATCAGAACCATTCGCCCGCTCAGGGATGGAGTAATTGCCGATTTTAATGCGGCTGAACAAATGATTCGTGGGATGATTAGCATGATTAATACCAAAAACCCAATTTTTACTCCATCGCTCCGCATGGTTATAGGTATTCCGAGTGGCAGTACTGAAGTTGAAATTCGTGCTGTACGCGACTCAGCTGAACATGCTGGTGGTCGTGATGTTTACCTGATTTACGAACCCATGGCAACCGCCCTTGGTATCGGGCTCGATGTTATGGCTCCTGAGGGTAGTATGGTGGTGGACATAGGTGGTGGTACCACCGAAATTGCGGTTATTGCCTTGGGAGGTATTGTATGCAACAAGTCGGTTCGTATTGCCGGCGATGGCTTTACAGCCGACATTCAGGCATACATGCGTCAGCAGCACAACGTAAAAATTGGTGAGCGTACCGCTGAGGATATCAAGATAAATGTGGGTTCAGCTCTTCCTGACCTGGACAACCCTCCGGCTGACTTTATTGTTCGTGGGCCAAACCTAATGACAGCATTACCCATTGAGGTACCTGTTTCTTATCAGGAAATAGCTTACTGTTTGGATAAATCGCTTTCAAAAATAGAATCGGCTATTTTTAACGTGCTAGAACAAACCCCACCTGAACTTTATGCCGATATTGTTCAAAAGGGTATATACTTGGCTGGTGGTGGAGCATTACTCCGTGGCCTCGATAAACGGTTAACCGAGAAAGTGAACATTCCTTTCCACGTTGCTGAGGATCCTTTACATGCGGTTGCAAGGGGTACCAGTATAGCATTGAAAAATCTGTCGTTCCCATTCCTGATGAGGTAACTCAAGCGATGCTTTTGCGATGAATAACCTGTACGAGATTCTAAAGCGCCTTTACATTCATCTGATATTCCTAATTCTATTAGGGATATCGCTTTCGCTATACTTTAACACTACGTACTACCAGAAATCGCAGGTTGGGGCAGTAACTAAGTCAATTTCCGGACTCTGGCATAAGCAAGCATCACAGGTAACAGGCCTTTTCCAACTGCAGCGTTCAAACGTACTACTCCTACTGGAAAACGTCAGGCTCCGAAACGAAATAGAGGGGTACAGGCTTAAGCTGCAAATGCTTCAGGATTCATTCATGAGAATTGAGGACACTTCCGGTTTATTCCGGTATATTCCAGCCAGGGTTATTGATAACTCAATTAACAGCCGCCATAACTACATCACCCTCGATGCGGGATCAAAAGACGGTGCTTACAAGGAGATGGGCGTTATATGTAAGAACGGCGTTGTTGGCATTGTATCGGCTACCACTAAACATTTTGCCTCAGTCATTTCACTGTTAAATACCGATGTAAGGGTTTCGGCTATGCATAAGAAGTCGGGCGCTTTTGGAGCGGTTTCGTGGGATGGCATGAATTACAGGCGTGTTGTACTTGATGAAATTCCCCTTCATGTTAATGTGGCAGTTGGCGATACCATTGTAACCAGTGGCTTTTCAACCATCTTCCCCAGGGATATCCCAATAGGTCGTGTTGTTGATTTTTACAATAAGGATGGTAGTTTCCTACAAATTACGGTTGAACTCTTCGCCGATTTTAAAACCCTCGACTATGTGTACTTGGTCGATTCAAAGGTGAAAAGCGAGGTTGATCGTTTGCAAACAATGAAGTGATGTACAGCGATATTCTAAAATATTTAGGTTTAACGGTAATACTGCTTTTACTGCAGTTTCTGGTGCTTAATAACATCAATTTCATGGGTTATGTAAACCCGTATATCTACATACTTATTATTTTATTGCTTCCCTACCGAATTACCCGCTGGATGTTGCTTATTATTGGTTTTGCACTAGGATTTGCTGTGGATTATTTTTCCAACACACTTGGACTCCATACCACCGCTTCGCTGGTTCTAGCCTATTTTAGGCCAGTAATTTTAAACCGATGGAGTTTTAAATCGGTTCAGGATATCAGGGGTGTCCCCGATGTTACGAACACCTCACTGGAGTGGTTTGTTGTATATGCCCTAATTGCTGTGCTAGTTCATCACTTTACTCTATTCGTTCTGGAAGTATTTACGTTTAAACACTTCTGGTTAACGCTGGTTCGAATTATTCTCAGTACTGCTGTTTCAACGTTTTTTATAGTGATCATTGAGCTTTTACGGGCTCCCAATAAAATGTCAAGGTAGTGGTGTTACGAGCTGAAAGTAGCAGACGTGTTGTAGTGTCGGTAATCATAATGCTTGTTTTTGCTGCCATAATTGGCAAGTTATTTTATATTCAGGTAATTGATAGTTCCTACAAGTTCTCGGCAGCAAATAACGTGCTCCGCTACATCACACAGTATCCTGCCCGAGGACTAGTTCTCGATCGGCATGGAGTGCCCATGGTATCCAATAAGCCGGTTTTTGATATTTTAATGGTAAAGAGGCAGGTAAAACCATTTGATACACTTGAGTTTGCCACTATGCTTGGGCTTACGGTTGAACAGGTTCGCGATGCATTTATTCAGGCAACAAAACAAAAAGGCTATTCCCCCCGTAAAGCCGTGGTTTTGCTTAAGCAAATCTCTGCCGAAAATTTTGCCCGTTTCCAGGAGGTGATGTATAAGTATCAGGGTTTTGAAATTCAACCCCGTACGGTGCGTTCATATAATCCACCCATTGCGGCGCATCTGCTAGGGTATGTAGGTGAGGTTGATGATCGCGATATTAAGAATAACCCATACTACCAACAGGGCGATTACATTGGTATAAGCGGTATTGAGCGCTCCTATGAACATATTCTACGTGGGAAAAAGGGTGTAAAAATCTTCATGGTCGATGTTCATAACCGTATCAAGGGTTCATACGAGCAGGGGAAATTTGATACGTTAGCAATACCCGGTAAGAACATTACCAGTACTATTGATGCAAGGCTTCAGGAGTATGGCGAACGCTTAATGCAAAATAAAATAGGCAGCATTGTTGCCATTGAACCCAAAACCGGCGAGGTGCTGGCTATGATATCGAGCCCAACATACGATCCCAACCTGTTGGTTGGAAGGCAAAGGACTGCTAACTTCAAGGTTCTCCAACAGGATTCGTTAAAGCCAATATTCAACCGTTCAATCATGGCGCTATACCCGCCCGGTTCAACATTCAAGGTGGTAAATGCGTTAATCGGATTACAGGAAGGGGTTGTTACGCCTGAAACCCGATATAGCTGCTATGGAGGATACACCGTGGGACGTGGTGTTGGTTGCCATAACCATCCATCGCCTACCAACCTGATACAATCTATACAGGTTTCGTGTAATACCTATTACTGCCATGTTTTCCGGAACATTATCGATAAAAGGGAATTTGGTTCGGTTGAAAATGGATTCTCGGTATGGAAAAGGCATGTGGAATCGTTTGGTTACGGCAACAAGCTGAATATCGATTTACCGCATGAGCTAAAGGGTATAGTACCTTCGGTTTCATTTTACGATAAGTACTTTAGAAAGGGAGGCTGGAATTCGCTTACCATCATTTCGCTTGCTATTGGGCAGGGTGAGCTTTCCGTTACTCCCTTACAAATGGCAAACCTTGTGGCAACAATTGCCAACAAGGGATACTACATTGCACCCCATGTGGTAAAATCAATAGAGGGCGATACCTTAAACTCCCTGTACCGGGAAAAGCATATCACCTCAATTGAGCCAAAGTACTTTGATTACATTATTGAGGGAATGGATTTGGCAGTAAACGGAGCGCCGGGTAGCGGAAGCACTGCGCGAATAGCTGCTTTGCCCGATATTCGTATTTGCGGTAAAACCGGAACAGCCCAAAACCCTCATGGTAAGGATCACTCAGTTTTCTTTGCATTTGCACCTAAGGACGATCCCAAAATTGCAATTTCGGTTTATATTGAGAATGCTGGCTTTGGCGCTACATGGGCTGCACCTATTGCAAGTTTGATGATTGAGAAGTACCTGAAGGATTCTATTTCCCGTCCCGATTTGGAACGATATATACTTGACGCAAACCTATTAGATAGACGTGCAAAGGCGAAATAACATACTACGAAACCTCGATTGGGTTGCAACCATCCTGTACGTTGTTCTCGTATTGATGGGATGGCTGAATATTTATGCCGCTGTCTATAGCGATGAGCACAGAAATATCCTCGATTTCAGCCAGCGCTATGGCAAACAGCTGGTTTGGATATTCTTTGCATTCCTCATGGCAATTGTTATTCTTTACTCCAACGATAGAATCTATCCGGCATTTGCTTATATCTTTTATGGGATTATTCTGATAACGCTGATTTCAACGTTACTTTTTGGCCGTGTGGTTAATGCGTCAAAGTCATGGATACCCATAGGTTCATTCGGATTGCAACCTGCTGAGTTTGCAAAGATTGCCACTGCCCTTGCTCTTGCAAAGCTTATGAGTAGCTATGGTTTTAAACTTTCAGGGTTTTGGTCGTACGTTAAGGTGGCAGTTATTATTGGGTTGCCTGTTGGCATTATACTTTTGCAGAACGATACTGGCTCGGCCTTAGTTTTTGGAGCTTTGATTTTGGTTTTATACCGTGAGGGCTTGCCTGCATGGATATTATCGTACCTGGTTTTTCTGGTAATTGTTTTCATTTTAACTCTCGTTTATAGCACTCCTGTTTTAATTACTTTCATTTTTGTTGTAGCAGTAACACTTTTTGTAGTATTTACTCGCCAGCACCGCGATGCGTTCAGAATATCCATTGGCGCAGCAGGAATAGGTCTGTTGCTCTACATTTCGTCGGAACTATTCCATTTAAGGCTATCTAATGCATTGATCTTTCTTATCCCAGTACTTATTAGTGCTGTTTTAGGCTTTTTGTATGCTTACAAGAACAGGCTAAGGCAGGTTTATGCAATTTCATTCTTTCTTATTGCAACCATAGGTTTTTCAATGTCGGCCGATTACGTTTTTGAGCGTGTGCTAGATGTCCATCACCAAAAGCGTATTAACGATTTACTTGGTATTGAAGATGATCCGTTAGGGTGGGGGTACAATGTTAACCAATCAAAGATTGCCATTGGCTCCGGAGGTTTCTGGGGTAAAGGTTACCTTTCGGGCACTCAAACCAAATTCAACTTTGTGCCCGAGCAAAGCACCGATTTTATTTTTTGCACGGTGGGTGAGGAGTGGGGCTTTTTGGGTTCTACTGTTGTGGTTTTGCTTATAGCGCTTTTCCTGTTAAGGCTACTAAAAATTGCCGAGCGTCAAACCGAACATTTTGCCCGTATATACGGATATGGAGTAGTTTCCATCCTGTTTTTCCACGCTGCGGTTAATATTGGCATGACCATTGGGTTGGTTCCTGTTATTGGGATTCCCCTGCCGTTCTTTAGCTATGGGGGCTCGTCGCTTTGGGCGTTTACAATCCTGGTATTTATTCTCCTTCGGTTCGATGCTTCACGCTATGGGGCATACTAATAGGTATACCGTATTCTTTTTCTGCAACCTGTATTAATGCGTAAAGCAATTCCTGAAGCCCAGCACTGAACGCAATATAGTTTTCCTTCACTATTTGCAGAGCAAGGCTTGGGTTCCCTTTCATTGTGGTGTAGTTACCCATTATCTCAAGGGCTCTGGTTACACCCTCATCGGTGCTGTAGGAGTAGAGTCTGTTGCTTTGAATCATAAATGGTAAGAATCCCCTTACTGCTGGGGGTAGCATGTGGTAGCGCTGAAGCATCTGAAAGTAGAAAGTTCTTGTAAAGCCTTTAAGAGGCCTGTTTGAGTATGTACTCCATTCTTTAGCTAGGATGTAATCGAACATCACATCTGTAGCAACACCCGACCATCGCCCATAGCTGGGGCGCAATTTCTCCCTACAGCTTTTCCATGCCTCGTGCCTATCAGTAACCTGATCGATTGTGCGGTGAAGCTTTATGCCAGTTTGAACACCCTGCGGGTAGGCAAGGATTTGTTTCCCTTTTACATGATCGCCTATAAAATTGCCCAACCGAATATCGATGTTGCTCCCCGAAAGGTATAAATGAGCCAAAAAATTCATTAAGTAGCTTGTTATAAGAAAGTTGTAGTAGCCAAAACCTCATCGGCTTTGGGTGGTTGGTAGCGTATAAGCTTTAGCTCCTTGCCATCCCAAACACTGTAGGTGTTGCTTACTAACCAATCGCCAAGCACTACAAGGTTCGATTTTTCTGAAAGCGGATATATTATGGGTGAATGCCAGTGCCCATAAATAAAAAAATCAAAATGTTCGTCCTGGAGTTTATGCCTTGAGAACTTGGTTATTTGCTCATCCTCGCCCCTGAAAACATGGGTTATTTCCTTGGAGTATCTACTGCTTACACTCCACTGGTTACCAAACCATAACGAGAAGTTAGGGTGAAGTTTGGCAAACATCCATTGCAGGGTAGGGCTAGTAAAGATTCGTTTAAGCAGTTTGTAGCCGGGATCGCCAGGGCCAAGGCCATCGCCATGGGCAAGCAGGAACTTTGCACCATAAAGTTCCCGAACAATTGGTTCGCGGTGAATTTGAACCCCTAGTTCCTTTTCAAAATAGTCGAACATCCATACATCGTGGTTGCCAGTAAAAAAGTGAACGGGAATGCCGCTATCGGTAAGCTGGGCAATTTTTCCCAGGAATCGCGTATATCCTTTGGGAACAACCCTCCTGTACTCAAACCAGAAGTCAAAAATGTCGCCTAAAAGGTATACTTCCTCAGCATCGTGGCTAATGGTATCGAGCCAGGTATTGAAAAGCTTCTCACGGGGTAGGCTCTGCTCCAGGTTGGGCAAGCCCAAATGCAGATCCGATGCAAAGTATATCTTTTTACCCTGGCTCATAATGTTTTTTACTTGTTCAGGTAGCTATCCAAGGCCTTTTGCAGGTTTGCGCCGTATAGATTTTTTCCAATGATATTGAAATCTTTACCAATAAGATAATTGGCAGGTAGTTGTCTAACGTTGTAGAATAAAGCGGCATTTGAAGCCGATGGATCATCCTCCCTTACGCTAATCCACGGTAATCCGGCGTTCTCAATGTAGTTAATCCAACCCTCACGGGTAGCATCGAACGATATCTGGTAAACCTCAAACCCTCTGCTTTTATACTTCTTATAAATTTCCAATAGCTCACGATTATCCAGCAAACTTGCAGTGTTCTCGCTGGTAAAAAAGTCGAGAAGTATAACCTTACCCTTTAGCGATGATAGTTTAATGCTACGCCCATTCCTATCAGGAATGCTTAGGTCAGGAATAGGCATCTCAGCATTCTGGATAAGTTGCTGCATTTTAGCATTGGCAATGCGATTTTCAATATTCTTGATATCCTCAAGCATCCCTTTGGTGTAGCTCGATTCCGGGTAAAGCGCTTTCCACGCGGTAGCAACCATTTTTATTAGCAGTAAATCGTCGGAGCTGTCAAAAATGTACAGGTTGTCGTTATATTTTTGGTATAGTGCCATTATGCTGGCTTTGTTCATGGGGTTCTCCCAAACAAATTTGGTGAGTTCGTCCTTTACCCGCTTGCGTTCCTGCTCAAATTGGTTGTTTATTAATTCACGTTCCGAGTTACTCTCGGCGTTCAGGTATCGTTTTGATAGCTCGTCAACTGCGGTTTTTGACTTGGCAAATGTTCTTGTAACCCAACGAACCTTTTCAGAATCCTCAGAACCCGAAACCTGATAGTCGATGGCATTGTTAAGGTCTAATATTACGTTGATTTTTTCACCTTTTGAAGCTAATAGGGTAATGGCAAGCCCTTTGCTAGTGCTAAGGGAGTAAAACTCCGGTTCTTCGCCCTGTTTTACCTTAAACTTTTTTACACTTTCGCCAGCCGAAATCCTAACCGAGTCAAGCTTTATGGTTTTATTGAAATCAATTTTACTTAAGAAAAGTGTAGTTTTTTCAGGACTCTTTACTTTTACGCTAATTACAACCGCATCTTTGCTGCTGCATCCCGCCAAAAACACTATTAAAACTATTGAAACAAAATACCTAAAACGCATGCTGTTTAAATTTTGGTTACATGCAAATTTAGCCAAACTTTACAATTTTGGCTTACCCAATGTCTATCTAATGCTTTTTTAATTGCATTTTTGTAGATATTTTGCTTAAACTCTTGGTTTATGAGAGCAAAACCCGATGGTTCATATATAAGCTATTTCAGTAACCTGGTAAAAGTAAATGGAGGTATCAACCTTGCACAGGGCATTCCAGGCTTTCAGCCTCCCACTGAACTCATTAATATTTTAAAAGATATTGCTAATTCGCAGCATCACCAGTATGCGCCTGGAATTGGTAATCTGCAGCTTAGAGCGCTAATTGAGAATAGCTATGGAGTTGAACCCGATGAGCTTCTGGTAGTTCAGGGAGCAACCGAAGGCCTTTCGTTGGTTTACACCTATCTTTTTCGAATGCTTGGAAAAAATCTGGTAACCCTTTCCTTTGACCCTGCTTACGAAAGCTACAGTCGGCTGCCTCAAATCTTCAACCAAAAATTTGTTCCCTTTTCTTTGATTAATGAAGAGTTTGTTGACTTCGACGAACTTAAAAGATGCATTGAGGAAAATAAGGTAAAGTTGATATTCATTAGTTCACCCGGCAACCCCTACGGTAAAGTTTGGACAAAAGCAGAAACCTGTAAACTTCTCGAACTTGCTAACGAGCTAAATTTTTTTGTTGTTTTCGATTCGGTTTATGAGGAGCTATACTTTTCACAAAAACCCTATATTCCTTTGGATAATATCTCCGAAAAGTTATTCATTGTTAGCAGTTTTTCAAAATCGTTGTGTATAACAGGATGGCGTGTGGGTTATGTAATCCATCATCCCAGTCACACCAAGGCCATTAGGGCCATTCACGACTATATCGGGCTGTGTGCACCAAGCGTTATGCAACAAGCGCTTGCGGTTTACCTTGCACAGTTCCAATACGGTAAAGCTTTTATGGATGAGCTAAGGCAAAGGGTTAAGAGTTCCTTCGACAGCTTAAGTGGTATGCTTAACCGTTTAAACTTTACGGTTCCCAAAATTGATGGCGGTTGTTTTATCTGGGCTAAGTTGCCTCAACCCTTTACCGATGGCTTTGAGTTTGCTTCTGACCTTTACGATGCTACTGGCGTGGCTGTTATTCCGGGCGAGCATTTTAGCAGCACAAAGGTAAACTGGTTGCGCTTTAATGTGGCTCGACCTTTAGAGGAGATAGATTTAGCCGGTAATAGAATTGCTGATTTTATGAGCAAGCAATGATTATAATCTCAACCATACTGATTGCTATTTACACTATAGCCATTCTATGGTTACTAAAAGGTTTGTTGACCAATAACTGGTTGGAATCCAATGGAGCCCCCAGTCAAACTGTTAATGGCATTTCGGTGATAGTGGCATTCAGGAATGAGCGCGAAAATCTACCTAAACTTATTGCTTCGCTTGAGGCTCAGGATTTACCGCATGAGTTTTGGGAAGCTATTTTAGTTGATGATGGCTCAACCGATAGCGGTTTTGACCTAGTAATGTCATGCAAAAGCCAATTACCTTTAAAACCTTTGGTTTTACCTGATGGGCAGGCAGGTAAAAAACAGGCATTACTTTATGGACTATCAGCAGCCAGTTTTGATACTGTTGTATTCACCGATGCGGATTGCACCCACACTCCTCAGTGGCTAAGCTCTATTCGTGAAAGCATGGGGAGTACTGATTTTTTACAGGGTGAGGTAAAACCCCAGTTTGAAAAGGGCAGTATTATTTCCATGTTCGAGGCACTCGATTACCTATCGCTTATGGCCGTTTCAGCGGCAAGTTTTGCTGTTGGCAAACCGGTTATAGCCTCATCGGCAAATTTGGCTTTCAGGCGAAGCAAGGTTAATGTAGATACTAAGGTATTGCGCACCGATATAGCCTCAGGCGACGATATGTTTCTACTGCATCATGCCAAAACCATTACTGATTTACGGTTTAGGTTCTTAGCATCGCCTAGGGTGGCTGCCTACACAAGTTTTAGCGGCGGGATAAAGGGTTTTGTTTTGCGCCGAAGTCGTTGGGCATCAAAGGCAACCGCATATACCGATTCCCTAACGCTACTATTATCGTTCCTGGTTTTTACCCTGAATTTTTGGATTATTCTTTTAGCAATACTAACAGTTTTGGGTGTAATTACTTTTAACCTTCCAATTTCACTCCTTGCTGCCAAAGCAATAGTAGATTTACCTTTCTTGGCATATTACCTTTTTAAAACCAAACAGCAAAACCTATTGGCGGTTTTTATACCTTTACAAATCCTTTATCCCTTTTATATAACATTTGCAGCCATTCTAGGATTAATTAAAGGAACAACTTGGAAAGGAAGGATAAACAGCTAGCGGAGTTAGCCCGAAGCGGTTCCCCAATGCGAATAGCCATACGTAGGTTACTTGCCGACCGAATGGCTGTAGCATCACTATTGCTTATAGCCTCTATTGCCATTATAGCGTTTCTTGGATACCTAATCATACCCGATAGTTCGCCATATGCAAATGGTCAGCATTTACAGCTGGCAACGCTTAAGCCTGGCAGTAAAGTCAAATTCCTGCGTGTTGCTAAGCAGCACGAGGTAAAAAAGCGAAATATTCTGGGCCGAATGTTTTATGGGCAGGAACAGGATTACAACGAGATACCTGTTGATTCAATCTACTTTGATGGTATTAGGGTATATGCCAGTGAGTACAACCCGATTCCCGAAGGCGATGCCATTGTTGCCGAATTAACTCTACCCGAAATCCTCTTCAGGTTAAACCCCGAAAAAAAATACTTACTTGAGAACGATACAATCACTGCATTTCTGTACAATGGGCAGCATGCAATTATGGCTGTAGCCGATGCCCAACAAAGGGTATTAAGTCAAAACCTTGTAACGCGTAGGTTTCTTCTTGGAACCGATCGTTTTGGTCGCGACCTTTTAAGCCGCTTGGTTATTGGTGCGCGCATTTCGCTTTCTGTAGGGTTTATTGCCGTGGGTATTGCTTTAATAATTGGCATTGTACTGGGAGCCATTGCCGGTTTTGCCCGTGGAATTATTGACGATGCTATAATGTGGATGGTGAATGTGGTTTGGTCAGTTCCTACCCTGTTAATGGTAATTGCCTTAACCATGGTAATTGGAAAGGGTTTCTGGCAAATATTCGTTGCAGTTGGCTTAACCATGTGGGTGGATATGGCTCGCGTTGTTCGCGGGCAGGTGCTCAGCGTTAGGGAAAAGGAGTATGTTGAGGCGGCTAAGGTTCTAGGTTACGGCCCGTGGCGTATCATTTTCAGGCATGTACTTCCCAATATCATGGCACCGGTAATCATAGTTTCGGCAAGTAACTTTTCAACGGCCATACTGCTTGAAGCCGGATTAAGCTTTTTAGGGATTGGCGTGCAACCTCCAGCTCCCTCGTGGGGTACTATGATTCGTGACCATTACGGCTACATCATTATGGATAAGGCTTACTTGGCACTTATACCTGGCTTTGCCATGATGCTTTTGGTACTGGCCTTTAACCTGCTTGGCAATAGCCTCCGCGATGCCCTTGACCCCCGTGAAATAGAAAAGGCCTAGTTGGCTAGGCCTTAAATCTATATTGTAAATGGAAGTATTTAAAACGATGATAAGAAACTATGTAATTCGTTAATATTTTTAAAATATGTAAAAGTAATTTCATCAGTATCAGTTTTTATATCTTTTTTAGAAATCCGTGATACTGCGTTAAGCATTTCTTCAATGTTTTTATTAGCATTCAGTATTGAATAATCTATATGGGAATAAGTAACAAATTTATAAAACTCATCGGCAAAAGAACGAGAAATAAAGAAAATACCAGAAAAGTCAAAAATATATTTACAGTTATTATCAAAGGAAATTGATTCACGGATTTCCTTTATAGCCTTCCTTGTTGATATAATCGAAGGCAAATATTCTCTAATATGAATGACTTTGGTTTTCATATTACAAAATTAAAAAAATTATCATCTTTTTACAAAGAAAAAGTGTTAAAAATGTTTATGAATAGCGCTTTTTATTTGAATTTTTGTAATTTATTTATTCAAGGTAATTCGTGTAATTGAAGTTTGAGGGTATGTCATGGGGTATTCTAACAGCAACAATTGTTCCTTTCCATTTATATGGAATGTCTGAGAAAATTGTTTCAATATTAGTGTTCCAAATGTAGAAAGAATTTCCTGAAAAGAGCAAGAACATACCTCCAAGTCCTTCCACTAACATTTTCCTTGAAGTTTTAAGACCATACCCTCTTGTATTACCTTGTTCTTTTGTGCTTAAGCCATTGATAGCCTTATTTATGGCTTGTGCATCTGTTGAAATATTAAAGATTTTTGTTTTTTTATAAGATTCAAGTATACCATCGCCAGTATCTGCGATGCATACATCCAAAAAACCTTTTTTTGGATAGTTTTGAGCCATAATCCAACCATTTGACACGTTGGCGTGCTCAACGATATTGTCAATCGTTTCATTAATTATATAGCTAACAGCAATTTTAAGTTGACCCTTGATGTTAGTCTGACTTACAAGTATAGTTTCAAAGAGGGAAAGGATTTGGTCTCTAATTTTTGAATTATTTGACCCAGAAGGTATTGAACAAATAGGTAAATAAGTTTTGTTTTTATATTTTTTCAATTCAATAGTTAATTCATTGTAATCGTATGATAGACCATATGGAAACTTAATTACATTTAAGTATTTCTGAGTGTTTTTGTTGTAAACAAAATCAATGTCATAATAAAGGGATGAGAGATATTTTAAATATGATGCAATTGGAAGTAATGTCAATGGATAAGTAAAGTCAATATTTTGCAAATTAATTATAAGTTTCGATCCCTTATCCCATTTTTGAATTTGACTTAAAAAGTCAATTAAAACCTCCAGAGATGCACCCAAATTGTAATTAGCAGGTTTTTTGACAATAATTTCAATTTGCACAACTAAATTGTTTAGGGTTTTATATGAATTAAAAGGAGAATATAGAAGATAAATTTAGTTAATTTAAAAGATAAAGTAAAATAAAATGAGGTTTGGATTTTCCAAACCTCATTGTCTAATAACCTACTCCACCCACCGTTTTACATCGTCCATGGTGGGGTTGGGCAGACCTAACTTATTCTTTTTGTTGTAGCCGCAAAGGTCGTTGAAAAGTTTCCCGGCTGCAACTCCGTTCAGAGAGGCCACGGTGTTAAACCCCATTTTTTGCAGAACTGGAACCCAGTCGGCGGGAATGCCTTTTTGGGCGTAGGCTTCTGCAGTGTCCTTCTGCGGTTTCTTTTCGGGGCGCATTTGTGGGAAGAATAGTACATCCTGTATGGATGGCTGGTTGGTCATGAACATCGTTAGGCGGTCGATACCAATACCCATTCCCGAGCAGGTTGGCATACCATACTCCAGGGCTCTAACAAAGTCCATATCGATATACATGGCCTCATCGTCGCCGCGTTCGCTTAGGCGGAGCTGCTCCTGGAAACGCTCCAGCTGATCGATGGGGTCGTTCAGCTCGCTGTAGGCATTGCAAAGCTCCTTGCC
>JAGPEQ010000026.1:23616-30825 GCA_018056955.1 Bacteroidales bacterium
GTAACAAACGGACGGGCTGCTGCACCACCCGGTATGGGTTGAAGAATGGGTGTTTCTACCTCAAGGTATCCCTTGGAATTAAAAAACTCGCGCATGGTGTTTATTATGGTAGCCCGCTTGCGGAAAACATCGCGCACACCCGGATTGACAATTAGGTCGACGTAGCGTTGGCGGTACCGGAGTTCGGGGTCGGTAACGGCGTCAAACACCTTGCCGTCCTTTTCTTTAACTATTGGGAGCGGCCGTATTGATTTGGCGAGCAGTGTAAGCTCCAGGGCATGTACCGATTCCTCACCCATGTTGGTTCGGAATACAAATCCCTTAACGCCTACAATATCACCTATATCGAGTAGCTTTTTGAAAACAGTGTTGTACATGGTTTTATCCTCGCCGGGGCAAATATCGTCGCGTTTCACGTAAACCTGTATTTTACCCTTCTCGTCCTGTAATTCAAAAAAGGATGCGCTTCCCATGATACGGCGAGCCATAATTCTACCCGCAATATAAACCTCTGCCCGGTTTTGGCTCATGTTCTCAAAATCCGATAGGATATCGGCAGTGGAATGGGTTACGGGATACATGGCGGCAGGGTAGGGTTCAATCCCTAGACTTCGTAATTCATCAAGCGCTTGTCGGCGAAATATTTCCTGTTCGCTAAGTTCTTCGTATAAAGCCATTGTTTTATCTGATTTTTTGCAACTTGCAAAAATACAAGAATTTTGCTAATCGACACTTTAACTCTTTGAATTATCAAAAACATGTTTTCAGGTAAATTAACAAAACTATTCTCCTTTATTTAGTTTTCTGTTTTACTTTTGCCATCAGAAAACTAAAATAGTTTAAATAGTTTTATGGCGGTTAAGGAGCAGATAGTAGAAGGGGCACTGGAACTATTCAAGCGAATGGGAATTCGTGGGATTACCATGGACATGCTGGCAGAGCACCTAGGAATTTCCAAGCGAACCATCTATGAAAATTTCCAGAACAAGGATGAAATAGTTGAGGCCTGTGTTTTACTCGAGAATGAAAGTATGCAGGCCATGGTCCAAAGCATTTTGAACAAAAGTGAGCATTACATTGAGACCTATATCATGTTCATGTGGTCGCATATCAATAAGTTACGCAATGTTAGCCCACTTTTCATGTACGATTTAAAAAAAAATTACCCCAAAACCATTTGTAAGCAAGCAGGAGAGTTTGACCATTACTTGAAGGAGAGAATGGTTGAGTTTATTGAAAAGGGTAAGGCCGATAATCTTTTTAGAGCTGAAGTAAATCCACAAATCGTGGCCAGCGTGGTTTTTGAATTTACAAAACTCCTTCGTAGCGGATTTGAACCGGGCTCCAACTCCTTAAACGATTTTCCTTTGGCCGAAGTTTTTGAACACATGGCCGTAAATTTTATTCGCGGGCTTGCCACTTCAAAAGGAATTGAACTGGTTGATTATTACTACGAAAAACACAAACAAATTCGATAATGAACTTTAAACATTAACAGTATGCGTAAGCTAATAACAATTTTTTCTCTTGCAGGCTTTGTCCTTTCAACAAGCCTAGCCCTTGGGCAGCAAAAGCCCGACACATTGCATTTAACTGTTAAGCAGGCGGTTGACCTTGCTATTCAGCAAAACCTAATGCATAAGGTAACTGAACTTGAACTGCAAAAGAAACAGGAAAAGGTAAAAGAGTATATGGCTGCCCTTTATCCAAACATTAAGGCATCGGCTAGTTACACGCGAAATCTCAAACTCCCTGTAATATTTATGCCTGAAGGTTCGCCCTTTGGGTCCACCTTAACCATTGGCTCCGATAATAGTTATTCTGCTTCAATTAGCGCATCAATGCCATTGTTTGTTTACAATGTATTTGAGTCGATTCGGTTAGGACAAAAGGATGTTGAAATAAGTCAGGAAAAGTTGCGCGAGAGCAAAATTAACCTGGCCGCTAACATCAAAACAACGTATTACAATGTTCTGTTGCTTCGCCGAACACGCGATGTGATTAACCAAAGTTACCAGAATGCCGTTGCAAACTTTAATAATATCCAAAAGCTTAATGCCAATGGCATGGTTTCCGACTACGACTTTATCCGCATTAAGGTTCAGGTTGATAATATTTATCCCAATCTGGTTCAAACCGAGAATGCCTACACCAACTTACTTAATATATTCAAGGTGTTACTCAATATCGACATAAATACCCCAGTTGAACTCGACGAAAAGGAACTTACCAACTACAATTTCAGTGAGATGGCACTTGCCGATTCCAGCTGGTTGAGCAGTAACTCAACCCTAAGGCAACTTACCCTTACCCGACAAATGCTATCCATTCAGGAGAAAATGGTAAAGGGTGCAAATTACCCAAGCCTGGTGGCAATTGGTAATTACCAGTATCAAACCCAGGCAAACGATTACAAATTCAGCAACTACAATTGGGTGCCAACATCGATGGTTGGTTTGCAACTCAATGTGCCAATTTTTAGTGGTTTTTCGGTTCGTAAACAGCTCAGTCAAGTACGCATAAGCCAGCATCAAGTTGATATGCAAGCGCAGTTTACGCAAAACAACCTGACGGTTCAGGTTCAAAATGCTGTGAATGCTGTGAATGCTGCAGTAAAAAAGGTGAACTCGGCAAAAGGTAATGTTGACCTGGCGGAAAAAGGATATACTATTGCTCAAACCCGCTACAATACTGGTCAAGCAACGCTTTTGGAGTTGAACGATGCCGAAAATGCAATGCTTCAGGCTAAGTTAAATCTAATCCAGGCACAGTTGGAGTACCTTGTGGCTAAAACCGATTACGAAAAAATTATCGGTGAATCATTTTAAAAGTAAAAAAATATAACGCAAAATACACTATTACTATGAGAACGATTAATACCTTTAAAGCAATTACGCTTGCCTCTGCAGTAGTTTTACTTGCCTCGTGTCAGGGAAATAGGGCAGATGAAAAACAACTTGCCACCACTGCTACCGAAGTAAAAGTGGTTACTCAGGTTGTACAACCCGTTAGCATCAATCGCCAGTTTAGGTATCCTGCAACCATTCAGGCTTACAAGGAAAATCACCTGGCGCCTGCAACTGCCGGAAGGGTAGAAAAGGTTTTGGTTGATGTGGGCGATAGGGTAAAAGCCGGCGATGTTGTAGCCATGCTCGATCGCACAACCTATCAGCAAGCTAAAATCCAGTTTGAAAAACTTAAAATTGACCTGCAACGTGTAGATTCGTTGCTAAAAGTAGGAGCAATACCACAACAGCAGTACGATGCTGTAAAAATGCAGTACGATATTGCCAAAACGAACCTTGAGTTTCTTGACGATAATACCTCGTTAAAATCGCCTATTAACGGAATTATTACTGGTAAATACATTAACGATGGGGAGCTATTTACCATGTCGCCTGCTCCGGGTGTAGGGAAGCCTGCAGTGGTATCAATCATGCAGCTCGATAAGCTTAAACTTCTGGTTGGGGTATCATCAACCTATTTAAATGCAGTAAAGCCGGGTATGAAGGTTACCGTTAAAACCGAACTTTACCCCGATAAGGAGTTTACAGGTACAGTAGAGAAAGTTTACCCTACCATCGATAATATGACCAAAACCTTTACCATTGAGGTGGTTGTACCAAACCCCGATAAGATGCTGAGGCCAGGAATGTTTGCTACTGCCTACATAAATGTGGGTGTGGGTGATGCACTGCTTGTGCCAGCGTTTGTGGTTCTAAAACAATCGGGAACCAATGAACGATATGTGTTTGTTTACGATAACGGGAAAGCCATCCGTAGGAACATAGAGCAAGGTGATGTGTTCGACGATAAAGTAGAAATTATTAAAGGCCTATCTGCCGGTGAGGAGATTATTGTTGAGGGACAAACCATTGTTTTCGATGGTCAACCCGTGGTTAAAAAGTAATTCTTAATTCGACTTAGTATGAGTCTTTACAGTTCAGCCGTAAAAAATCCGATATCTACCCTGATGATTTTCGTTGGGGTAATCGTAATGGGCATTTATTCAATATTTTACATACCTATTGACTTATTGCCCGAGATGGAAATCCCTTCAATTAGTGTAATTACATTCTATCCTGGAGCTAGTGCTGAGGATATTGAAGTAAATGTAACCAAACCAATTGAAAATCAGCTTAACGCTTTGCAAAACCTCAAAAAGGTAACCTCATCGAGCAAGGATAACATATCGTTTGTTACCTGCGAGTTTGAGTATGGTATTAACCTCGATGAGGCAAGTAACGACGTACGCGATGCGGTAAGCATTGCCGAAAAATCACTCCCCGATGGATGTGAGAAACCATCAATTTTCAAGTTCAGCTCATCGATGGTACCTGTTGTTATATACGGAATACAGGCCGATAGGAGTTATGCAGCTCTCGAAAAATTGATTGATGAGAAAATCATTGAAAAGCTGAGTCGTATTGATGGTGTGGGATCAGTTACCATTATAGGTAAACCTATTCGAATTATTGATGTAACTGTTGACCCCCGTAAGCTTGATGCCTACAATATTACCCTTGAACAGGTAGGAGCTGTTATTGGGGCTGAGAATATCTCGCTACCTGCCGGTCGTATCGAAGTTGGTAGAATGGAGTTTCCGGTTCGTACAAACGGGGAGTTTAGAAACAGCGATGTGGTTAAGAGCCTTGTTGTGGCCAACAATGGTGGCAAGCTGGTTTACATGAAGGACATTGCTACTGTTAAGGATACCCTAAAAAGTGTGCTGGTTGATGAAAGAATAGATGGGAGTTTGGGTGTTAGGCTTATGGTTCAGAAGCAAAGCGGAGCCAACACCGTTAAAATTGCCCGATTGGTTAGGGAAAGTATGGATGAATTACAAAAAGATCTCCCTTCGGATGTGAAGGTGGTTAAAATTATCGATTCATCGGAATTTATTCAAAATTCAATCAATAACCTTTCCGAAACGCTTATATACGCCTTTGTATTTATTACCCTGGTTGTAATTCTTTTCCTCGGTCGTTGGCGTTCCACTTTCATTATTATGCTCACCATTCCTATTTCGCTTGTTGGGGCTTTCATCTACCTGTTTATTTCAGGCAATTCCATAAACATTGTATCGTTATCGGCTTTGTCTATTGCAATAGGTATGGTTGTTGACGATGCCATTGTGGTGCTGGAGAATATCACCACTCACATTGAACGGGGTAGTAGCCCCATGGAGGCAGCGGTTTTTGCCACCCGCGAAGTAGGTTTGGCAGTTATTGCTACAACCCTTGTTATTGTTGCGGTATTCATGCCGTTAACCCTTATAGGTGGCTTAATTGGTGTTTTCTTCCGCCAGCTGGGATGGATTGTTACCATAACTGTTTCGCTTTCCACATTAGCTGCACTCTCGTTAACCCCAATGCTTTCGTCTCGAATTCTTAAGGGGCGTTCGTACTATAAGCATCATCGCAGCAGGTTCTTGGAATCCGTTAACCGTTTCTGGGGCTTTTTTGATACCATTTATGTAAAATCATTGGCTTGGACTTTAAAACACAAGGCTCTGACACTAATTATTGCCGGGTTGGTTTTTATTGGAAGTTTAGGATTGGCCGGTGTAGTTGGTACAGAGTTCCTTCCTTCGCAGGATAACGGTCGCATCAACGTAAATATGGAGATACCCCAGGGTATTCGGATTGATGAGGCCAAAGCGCTTGCACGTGATTTTGAACAAAAGGTTAAGAAAAAATATCCCGAAGTCACATTGATATCAACAAGTATTGGTGCCGATGAAGGGGGATCGTTAATGAGTATATTCCAAAAGTCAGCTTCATATATCATTAATTACAGAATAATGCTCACCAGTGCTGATGATCGTACTAGAAGCATTTTCGAAATAGCCGATAGCCTGCGTAAAGATATAACGGGTTACACCCAGGTAACATCGTCGTATGTTGACCCAGGAGGGAACCGTAATTCTGGGATAACTTTAGGAATGGGAGGAGGTAGTAATCTTGAGGTTAAAATACTTGGTTACGATATCAACCAAACCAATTACATTGCTGAGCAAATAGCCGGCACTCTGGAAGCCGAAATTGGATTCCGTGACATATCGATTAGTCGCGATAAGGATCGTATGGAACTTCAGGTTATCCCCGATCGGGAGAAGCTGGCTCAGCTTGGGCTTAACACTTCCATGCTAGCCTCAGCAGTACGTAACAGGATATATGGGCTAACAGCAACCAAGTATAGGGAAGAGGGTACCGAGTACGATGTAATTCTCAAGTACAACGATGCCAACCTCACCTCGGTGTCCGATATTGAGAATATTACCTTTAAAGGTCCCATGGGTAATATGGTGCGGGTAGGTGATGTGGCCCAAATTAAACAGGTTTACACAACCCCTAACCTTGAACATGAAGATAAGATCCGTGTAGTAAAGGTGGTTAGTGCACTTTCGGGTATCGATTTGGGAACCGCTTCAAGTATTATCAATGCTAAGCTGGCTACCTTGACCATACCCGACAACGTGATTGTTGAAATTGGCGGTGCTGCTAAGGACATGGCCGATACCTTTCAAGATCTTATGCTGCTTTTTGTGCTGATAATGGTGTTAACCTACTTGGTTATGGCAGCACAGTTTGAATCGCTGCGTGAACCATTCATCATCATGTTTTCGGTTCCCTTTGCTCTTACAGGGGTGTTCATTTCCCTTTATGTAACCGGTACTACCCTGAACATGATATCGGGTATTGCCATTGTGATGTTAGTGGGTATTGCCGTTAAAAATTCCATTGTGCTGGTTGATTTCATCAACCTGTTAGTTAGTAGAGGTAGAACAATTTCCCAAGCTATACTGGAGGGTGGAAAATCGCGTTTACGTCCTATTCTGATGACGTCGTTTACCACCTTGCTGGGTATGCTTCCTATGGCTCTTTCAAAAAGTGAGGGTTCTGAAATATGGCGACCTCTGGGGATATCAATTGTTGGTGGACTTGTCTTTTCCATGTTGATATCGCTGGTTATTGTGCCCATAATTTATGCCCTTTTTGCCAATGCTCGTATTAAACGCGAACGGAAGAAACTCCAAGCTTCTGATAGTGAAATATCTTTTGACGATTAACTTCTCAATACTAACGATATGAAAGCGATTTTCATTGCATACAATCAGGCTCTATCCGATAAGGTTGATAGTGCTTTACAGATTGCTGGAGTAAAAGGATTCAGCAAATGGGCCGACATGCTTGGTGCTGGTAGCCA
>JAGPEQ010000027.1 GCA_018056955.1 Bacteroidales bacterium
AAGTCGTCGATTGATGAGGGGTCGATACTTTTTGCATCCTTGAGAATATCAAGAGCTTCCTTGGGTCTATGCGATAGGTACAGGGCAGCCGCATTGATTATTTTGATTGAGACATTTGAGTCAAACTTATTGCCCAGGCCATCAATGAGCTGCTCAACTTCCGTGAATCGTTCCTCGTATAGTAAAACCTCGGCAAGTGATAGGTATGCATCGGGCAAATCGGGGTTTAGGCTTGTAGCCTCACGGTAAGCCTTTAGGGAGTTCTCCAAATCGTTTGTTTCAAAGTAAACCCTACCCAATCCCAGCCAAAAATCGTACTCTTCAGGGTTTAAAGTGATAGCCCTCCTAATGAAATTGAGGCTAAGGTCATACTTTTTACGTGCTGCAAGCACAACCCCTATGCCATAATACCCCTCAGCAAAATCAGGATCAATCACTATAGATTTATTGTAGGCCTCAAGGGCTTTGTCGAACTGCTCAAGTTTCTCGTAACACTCGCCAATTAGCGCAAACACCCTTGGGTTTTCGGACTCAAGTTCTGCTAACTCATTAAATACCTTTAAAGCATCGGTATATTTTTCCAGCGAGGCAAGTGTATTACCCTTATTATGAAACGCTGAAGAGTACTGTGGGTCAACGGCAATACAAAAATCGTAACACTCAATGGCCTTATCAAATTCACCGAGCTTGGTATGAACTATTCCTAAGTTGTACCAAGCAGGAGCTGAAAATGGGTTAATATCTAGGTACTCATTATAGTACTTGACACTTTTATCGAGCTCATTTAATCGCTCAAAACAGTAACCCATGTCAAAAAGAACGGCTAAGTTGTTCTTCTCCTTGTTGTATGATATCAATAAGTATTTCAGCGCAAGATTTATTTCCTCGTTTTCCAGGAAATAGGTTGAAATGCGATGTAGTAGCTCAATATTATCGTCAGTGTCAGCTGAAACAGCTTTATCGAAACACTCCACGGCAGCATTTAACCTTCCGAGTTCAAAAAGCACTTCGCCTTTTACGTATAACAGGTCTGCATTAAATTTTTCAATTTTTTCTACCTCATGAATGAGCTCAAGGGCTTTTTCATTGTCTCCAGTAAAATGGTAGTACTCCGCCCACTTGTATTTAATTTCAATTGAACCAGGGTAAATATTCTCAGCATGTTTTAATGCGACCAGTGCCTTTTCATCATCCTCATGATCTAAGTAAAAATCAATAAGTTCAACAAACTCATGAACATCGAAAAACTGAGCCCGCCCGCTTTGAATGCTTTCATCAAAACGTTCAACCAAATTAAATAGTTCCTCAAAACTCAGATAATCGCTGCTCTCGTCCCTCATGCTTTAAAAATAATTAACCTACAAACATACTAATAAAATGAATGTCACCCTTAGTAAAGTTAGTTAAATTAAGTGTAAATACCTAAAATAATCCCCAAAAAAGGGTAATAACTTATTAACATCAAATGTATCTTATGAACACGGTTAATTAAACCATGCAAAATGCAATAGATAATGGTGAATCAAAGATTAAAAGGGGAACTAAAGATCATGAAAATACTTCATGAATTGTACCCTTTCAAAAGCAGCAGGATTGTATGTTTTTTTCTGGCTCATCTTGCCACGGAATTCGTCAATAGTTTTATATCCATTAGAATTCATCCACTCCTCAAGCTGGCGAATGATAAATGAGGCTTGTTCCTTGCCGTTACGGTAAAAGGTTGAACATGCCTGAACGGCATTAGCACCAGCCAGAATTTGCTTGACCATTGCATTGCCATCGTGCACACCGGTTGATGCAGCAATATCGCAGCTAACCCTACCGGACATAATAGCTACCCAACGGAGCGAGGTGGAAATCTCTGAAGGAGTGCTAAAAACACTCGCCGGAGTGAACTCCAAGGTGTTTACATCAAAGTCGGGATTATAGAACCTGTTAAACAGAACCAATGCTTTTATTGGGGTACTACTCAACCTCACAAGGAAGTTTGCTAGCGCCCCATTGAAGTAACCAACTTTCATGGCTACCGGTAGCTTAACTACACTGGTAACACGATCTGCAATTTCAAAGTAAATACGCTCATTCTCTTCGGCTGAACGGTCAGGGTCAGAAGGTAATGAGAAGACATTCAACTCAAGTCCGTCTACCCCAGTATCCTCAATGCGTTTGGCAAAATCGATCCACCCCTCGGATGTAACACAATTGATGCTGGCAAAAATGGGTATAGATGTTTCACTTTTAACCTTTCTCAGGAAATCAAGATAGTTAGATATGGGGTCTTCCATGCTGTCATAATCAAAATACTCCATGGTTTCGGGGTAAATGAAACCTGATGCCTGCATCTTGTTAAGATTATCATGGGCTTTGGCAATAATCTCCTCCTCAAAAATTGATTTAATTACAACAGCTCCAGCACCACGCGCTTCAAACTCAACGATATCATCGATATTTTCAGTTAAACCTGAACTTGCAACTATTAATGGATTGCGCAGGTTTAAACCCATGTAGGATGTTGATAGATTTGCCATAGCCGAAAGATTTAATTAGTAATTGACTAACAATAAATTTTTTAAAGAGTTCACTAAATGTAAGGCAAATTAATTAATAAAGCAAAAAGGGAAGCATGTGGCTTCCCTTTTATTCAATCAGAAAGGTTGATTATAGCTTTTCAATTTCCTTTTTAATCTTATCGTAGGTTGAATCGCTTACAGGCGCAAGGGGCAGACGAAGAACATTTTCAATTAGGCCCAGTGCATTAAGAGCAGCCTTCACTCCACCAGGGTTACCCTCAACAAAAAGTAAATCGATAAGCTCAATCAAACCCAGGTGTAATTCAGCTGCATCGGTAAAGTTGCCCTGAAGGGCAAGGTTAACCATCCGTGAGAACTTAGCTGGAGCGCAGTTTCCTAAAACTGAGATTACGCCATCGGCTCCCATTGATATTTGCGGTAGCGTTAAACCGTCGTCGCCCGAAAGGACTAGGAAGTTGGAAGGCCTATCGCGGAGAATATAACCCATTTGGGTTAGGTTGCCCGATGCTTCCTTAACCGCAACAATTTTACCCTGGAACTCATGGGCAAGCTTAAGGGTGGTTTCGGCTGTCATATTCACACCAGTTCTACCGGGAACGTTGTACACTATAATGGGTAAGTGGGTATTTTGAGCAATGGTTTTAAAGTGAAGGTATAATCCCTTCTGCGTGGGTTTATTGTAGTATGGTGTTACTGAAAGAATAGCATCGATTCCGGTTAAATCAAACTTTGTGTATGATTCAATTACTTTATGGGTATCGTTACCACCAATACCTAAAACAATGGGTACACGGCCATTTACCTTTTTAACAACGTAATCGGCCAACTGGCGCTTTTCAGAATCGGAAAGGGTTGCCGTTTCGGCAGTTGTTCCCTGAACTACAAGGTAGTTAACCCCATTGCCAATTAAAAACTCAATAAGTTTATCGAGTGCAGGGTAATCAATTTGATAGTTGTAACTGAAAGGGGTAACCATTGCCACCCCAAGACCTCTGAGTTTAGCGGTGTCCATAAAAATATTTTTAAACTGTTTGTTGGGCAAAACGGTTGTTTAGAACCTCAAGGGTGTTATAAATCTGTTGAGTGAGGTACTCTAAACCCAACGATTTATCGACTGTTACTATCAGGTCAAAAGGGTTATTGAAGTAATTTAAAGCACCAACCTTGAACTTAGCTTTGGAAAGCGATGAAACCCACCTGAGCGGCAAAACCTCATCCTGGGTTAAATCAATTAGAATATCAAAGTCTTTTGCTACAAACTCCGATACAACCGTTGCTTCGGGTTTCTTATACCAATTAAGTTCACCCCTTGAGAAAACCTTTATTCCCTTTTCCATGGTATAAAGCTGTGGTACCTCCTTATCGTTAAAGTAACCAACAGCTTCCACGGTAATGGGAATGCGTTCAAGCATGGACTTAAATCCAACTACTGCATCAAAAACCTTAGAATCGGTAAGGTTGAAAACTATACCAACATGGCGGGCAGTAGTTAAATTATACATCTGTCGTTGGCGTTTCAGGAATTTAGTTAGCTTACCAAGCTCCTTTAACGACTTATTATACTTGAGATTATCGAACATCTATCTAGGTTTATGTTGAAACGCAATTTTACAAAAAAAACGGTGTAAATCAAAAAAAGCTTATAGTCTACCCCTCAATAATCCTAAAAAATTCTTCCTCATCAATAATTTTTATTCCCAGCTTTGTGGCCTTCTCGAGCTTTGCCGGTCCCATATTTTCACCTGCGATAAGAAGCGATGTGGAGGCGGAAATGGAACTAACATTTTTACCGCCATGCCTAGCAATTAGCTCCTTAAGCTCATCGCGCGAAACTCGGGAAAATGTGCCTGAAATCACAATTGACATTCCCTTAAGCCTATCGGACAATAGGCTAGTATCAGCAGAGCTAACAGCCATTTGAACACCTGCTGCCTTTAGCTTATCGATGAGCATTCGGTTGCGTTCATCGCTGAAAAACTCGATAATACTCAAAGCAATACGGTCGCCAACATCCTCAACTTCAACAAGTTGTTCAACTGTTGCAGTAGCAATAGCATCGATACTTCCAAAGTGTTGCGCAAGCTTTTTTGCGGTGGTTTCACCAACGTATCGTATTCCAATGCCAAAAAGAACTCGCGGAAAAGGAACTGACTTTGATTTTTCAATGCTCATAATTGCATTATCGGCCGATTTATCGGCAAACCTATCTAATGCTAAAAGCTGTTCGCGGGTAAGCGAGTATAGGTCGGCAGCATCGCGAATAAGGTTGTTATCAAAGAGCAAGGCAACCGTTTCCTCACCTAAACCATCGATATTCAATGCTTTTCGGCTGATAAAGTGTTCAATCCTACCCTTTATTTGCGGTGGACAACCATACTGGTTCGGGCAGAAATGGCGGGCTTCACCCTCAGGCCTAACCAATGTAGTTCCACATTCAGGACATGCACCCGGAAAATCGATTGGTTTACTGAAAAGTGACCTTTTCGATTGGTCAACACCAACAATTTTTGGAATTATTTCACCACCCTTTTCAACAAAAACCCAATCGCCAACTCTAATATCAAGCAGTTGAATTTGATCGGCATTATGGAGCGAGGCGCGCTTAACGGTGGTTCCAGCTAGCTTTACCGGCTTTAGGTTGGCAACGGGCGTTACAGCACCAGTTCGTCCAACCTGAAAATCGACCGAAAGCAATTCGGTTGAAACCCTTTCTGGCTTATACTTGAAAGCAACAGCCCACCTTGGTGTTTTTGCAGTAAGGCCCAGTATGTTTTGCTGCCGATAGCTGTTGATCTTAATAACAACCCCATCGGTATCAAAGGGCAATTTCTTCCGTGCCTTGTCCCAGTGCTCAATGAAATGCTGAACTTCTGTTAAATTATTGCATAGGGTCATATGCTCCGAAACCTTAAAGCCCCATTCCTTAGCCTTAAGCATATTCTCGTAATGGTTGTCGGCAGGAAGTTTCTCGCCCAATAGGTAATAAAGAGTACAATCGAGCTTACGGCGAGCCACCTCAGCAGAGTTAAGTAACTTCAAGGTGCCGGCAGCAGCATTTCGTGGGTTGGCAAAGGGTGTTTCACCAATATCCTCGCGTTCACTGTTAATTTCATCAAAAACATTTCGGGGCATAAATATTTCGCCCCTAATTTCGAACTCCTCGGGAAAATCGGCCCCATGTAACTCAAGGGGAATGGTTCTAATGGTTCGAACATTAACGGTAACATCGTCGCCCATAGTTCCATCGCCACGAGTAACGGCCTGAACTAATCGCCCATTCCTATAGGTAAGACCAATGGCAACCCCATCGAACTTTAGTTCGCAAACGTACTGAAAAGGCTCCGGTAATGCCTTACGGATACGGTTATCGAAATCAGTCAGTTCAGAGTATGAATATGCGTTGGCCAATGATAGCATTGGATATTTGTGCCTTACCTGAACGAACTCCTGAGAGATATCGCTACCCACCCTCCGCGATGGAGAATTGGGATCGTCAAATTCAGGGAATTGCTTTTCTAAATCAATTAGTTCGCGCAGGAGCTGATCGTAATCGTAATCGCTAATTTCAGGCTGCGCCTTTACATAGTAAAGGTAATTATGCCTATTCAACTCATTTCGCAAAAATCCGATTCGCTCCAAAGCCTTTTGACTATCCATTTTAAATAGTTTATGAATTCAAATTTAGGCTGAAAATTGATTGAATGAATTAGGACAATATCTGAGTTATTAACAAAATTGATTTATGCAATAAAAACTTAGAACCAGCCATCCTTTATCCTTTATCCTTTATCCTTTACCCTTTACCCTTTACCCTTTCAATATCCCCTTGCAATAGATTAACTAAATATCGTATTTTTATGGAAAAGCAAACTAGGGCAAATGAAAAACAATGATTTGAATTTCAAGGCATTCGAATTATCCAAGAGTTCGTTAATGAAGAGCATACAGGAACTTCAACCCGACAGTAAGGCTAATCAGGTTGTTGAGGCTCTTGATATGGCAAAATCGATTTATGAAAAACATGGTGAGTGGACCGATTCCATTGCCACACATCTTGTTAACGTTGCCCAAATCTGCTTGAATGAGATTGGACTTGGTACTACTAGCTCAATTGCCGCGTTGTTACACGAAACTATTGAACGCAAATGGTTAACCCCGGTTGAGATTGAGAAAAAGTTTGGAAAAGCGGTTGCCTCAATAGTGTTGAATTTTACTCAAATTTCAGGGCTCGACCCAAAAGATCCAAAAACACAGGCAGAGCTTTTCAGGCAAATGCTAATCAGCCTATCGTCCGATGCCCGGGTGATACTGATAAAGTTAGCTGACAGGCTCGATACCATGCGAAGCCTTAGCAAGGAGCAGCCCGATGTCAGGCTAAAACGTTCATGGGAAACATTTCACCTCTATGCCCCACTTGCACACCGCCTTGGCTTATACAGGCTAAAGTCCGAAATGGAGGATTTAGCCATGAAGCACATCTACCCCAAGGAGTACAAGTACATTATAAAAAGATTGCAAGAAACCACAGCCAGTCGGAACAGATTCCTACATAGCTTTATGGCTCCTATTGAGGAAGAACTCCAGAGGAGGGGGTTTACATTCACCATAAAGGGAAGAACCAAATCCATATACTCCATTTTCAGAAAGATGCAAAATCAGGAGGTTGATTTTGATGAGGTTCACGACATTTTTGCCATCAGGATTATACTTGATACCAAACCCGAAAACGAAAAATCCGATTGCTGGCAGGTTTACTCCATTATTACCGATAAGTACACACCCAATACGGAACGCTTACGCGATTGGATTTCGGTCCCAAAAAGTAATGGTTACGAAAGCCTTCATATCACAGTGCTTGGACCCGAAAACAAGTGGATTGAGGTTCAAATCCGTACTGTACGAATGGACGAAATAGCCGAAAAAGGTCTTGCGGCACACTGGAAATATAAAGGAATAAGGCAGGAACAGGGAATTGACGAATGGGTTGCCCGCGTTAGGGAAATACTGGAATCGCCCGATACTTCGCCAGAGGATAAGGTTGAGCAATTCCAGATGAACCTTACCAGCAGCGATATCTATGTTTTTACACCTAAGGGTGATATACGAAAACTACCTGCAAAATCGACGGTGCTTGACTTTGCCTTCGATATTCATACCGAAGTTGGCTCGCAGTGTATTGGAGCCATTGTAAACGGTAAGAATACCACTATCAAGCAGGAACTTCAAAACGGCGATGTGGTTGAAATCCTTACCTCAAAGAAGCAAAAGCCCAAAAAGGACTGGCTAACATTTGTCATCACCTCAAAAGCTAAAAGTAGGATAAAGCAGCAGCTCCGCGATATTGAGAATAGTGAAATACAGGAAGGGAAAGAAATACTGCTACGTAGGCTAAAGAATTGGAAAATTGATGATGTTGATGAGGCTTTACGAAAGGTAAACAAACATCTTAAGCTAAAGAAACCTACCGATATCTTTATACTCATTGCCCAAGGCAAAGTTGACCTAACGGCCATTAAGACCCTACTAACTGCCGAGGAGGAAAAATCTGCCGTTAAGGAAGATATCCCAAAGCCCGAAGCTGAAAAGGCTGAGGTAAAGGAAAGTTCCGATTACCTTGTAATTGACGAAAAACTGGTGAACATTGAGTATAAACTTGCCAAATGCTGCAACCCAATATTTGGTGACGATATTTTTGGCTTTGTGACAGTAAACGAGGGAATAAAGATTCACCGAACGTCCTGCCCAAATGCGGGTCAGCTAAACCAGCGTTGGCCATACCGTGTAGTAAAAGCAAGGTGGAAAGGCTCGTCAAAAGCAGGTGCATTTCAAACAACCATTAAGGTTACCGGAACCGATGAAATTGGAATTTTGAACCGTATATCGGAAGTTATCAGTAAGGATTTACGGGTAAACATGCGTAACCTGAATGTTAGCTCCCGCGATGGTCTGTTTGAAGCTCAAATACAACTATACGTAGAGGACACCAAGCATCTTGAAATGCTGCTCTATCGTCTTGGCAGAGTGCAAGGTGTACACAAAGCAATTAGATTGAAATGATTTGCACGTAACCATTAACTAAAAAAGTACCACAGAGTTACACTGAGTGCAACAGCGTTGCAAAGCGTCAAACCCTTTGTATTCACTATCAACCATCAACCTATTCTTTAACCTTTATCCTTTATCCTTTATCCTTTATCCTTTATCCTTTAACCTTTATCCCTTTTTCACCCTTCCCCTAAACTTTTTTTAACCAACCCCATTTACGGTTTTCGCATTTTTTGCATTATATTGGTGGCAGGAAATTTTTAAAGTTATGAGAAAGATTTTTTTAACAGCAGCAATAGCATTATATGCTATAAATTCTTTGCAGGCACAGCTTGTTCAGGATTTATACAGAATTTACGAGCCGATTTATAGAAGTTCTGAGACCGACTCAACTGCTGTGTTTACCCCATTTGGTATAGTTAAGCCCGGAACAAATTACGGTTTAAGCATGGGAACAGGCTATTCCTTTTTGGGCAACGGGATTGGCATGTCTGGGAGCTATATAGCCCCAAGTGTAACCTACTCAAATAACCGCTTACAGGTGATTGCTGGCGTTACTCTCTCACACACAAATATGCATGGATTAAGACCCGATGGTGCCAATTTTGCTCAACCTTATAGCGGTGCAAATCCATATCAGGCTTGGGCATACACTCAATACCAATTCTCAAACCGTTTTAGCGTGTATGCCATGGGAGCGGTATCACAAAACCAAACCTTATTCTCACCCTTTAATAGCTATATGGGAACTTTTAATAGCCAACAATTTGGCGTAGGATTTAATTACCGTTTAGGTAGTAAAACAACAATAGGAGCTAGCTTTAACTTTGTTAACCGCAATCCGAACAATCTCTTCTATAACCCAAATTCTCCTTTTGGTTGGTAAAGAGAAACTCAAATTTTTGGAATACTCAAAAATTTTTCATCGAAACATATTGTAAAAAAGGCTGCTCGCTGAGCAGCCTTTTTATATTAACCCCAATATCGCTATTTCTTTAATCCGCTACGTTTCAGTAACGCATCGATTGTTGGCTCCTGACCACGGAAACGCTTGTAAAGGGTCATCGGATGTTCGCTGCCACCTCTCGATAAAATATTCTCTCTGAAGCTCTGAGCAACCTCACGGTTAAATATTCCCTTTTCCTTAAAAAGTTCAAAAGCATCGGCATCGAGCACTTCGGCCCACTTGTAGCCATAGTATCCGGCGGCATATCCACCCTCAAAGATATGGCCAAAGGTTACGCTCATATTTGTGCCTTTTACCGGGGGTAAAACATCCAGGGGATTAAGTATCTTTTTCTCAAAGCTGTCAACATCTTCAGTTACAGGCTTAGTAATGGTGTGCCAAGCCATATCGAGTATTCCAAAACCTAACTGACGTAACGAAAAGTAGCCTGCCTGAAAATTACGGCTATCAATAATCTTTTGAACAAGCTCCTGCGGGATTTTCTCGCCGGTTTGGTAGTGTACCGCAAATAAGTCGAGGTATTCCTTTTCAACTGCAAAGTTTTCCATGATTTGTGATGGCAACTCCACAAAATCCCTATAAACCGAGGTTCCGCTAAGCGATGAGTAGTTGCAATCGGTTAGCATACCATGCAGTGCATGACCAAACTCATGAAGGAAGGTAGAAAACTCATAGAAAGTAAGCAACGATGGTTGTTTATCGGTTGGTTTAGTAAAATTGGTAACAATTGAAACAATTGGGCGAATGTCCTTGCCATTTTCTCGGTACTGTGAACGGAATGAGGTCATCCATGCACCTCCACTCTTACCCTCGCGAGGGAAAAAGTCGAGGTATAGGACTGACATGAAACGTCCGCTACCATCGTACACCTCGTATGCTTTTACATCGGGGTGGTAAACAGGAATTTTACCATTAGGTAAAAAGGTAAGTCCGTACAGCTTATTGGCCAGAAGGAAAACACCATCGATAACCTTCTCGAGCTGGAAGTAAGGCTTTAGCTCCTCCTCGTTATAGCTATACTTTGCATTCTTAAGTTTTTCGGAATAATACGACCAATCCCAACGTTCAAGTTTGCCCTTAAATCCCTGCTGGCGGGCAAATTCCTCAACCTCTTTAACCTCCTCGCGAGCAGCAGGCAACGATGCGGCAACCAGCTGGTCAAGGAATTGATTTACTCGTTCAGGAGTTTCGGCCATGCGGTTCTCAAGGACAAAGGTGGCGAAGTTTGGATAACCTAGAAGGTTTGCCAATTCTAACCTAAGATTTGCGATACGTTGAGCAATTTTTTGGTTATCGTACTCATTGCCCTTGAAACAACGATTACCGTAAGCCATGTAGAGCTGTTTACGGAGTTCACGGTTATCGGCATACTTCATAAATGGGCCATACATGGGGTAGTCAAGTGTAATAACCCAACCCTCAAGCCCTTTCTGTTTAGCTGTATAGGCAGCAGCATCAATAAGGCTTTGGGGTAAGCCCGCCAAATCGGCCTCATTGGTTATATGTAGCTTATAGCTGTTAGTTTCAGCCAAAACGTTTTGGTTAAACTTTACTGTTAACTCGGAAAGCTCGCGGCTAATGGCACGATACTTCTCCTTATCGGCCTCGCTTAGGTTAGCCCCATTACGCACAAAACCCTTGTAGGTTTTATCAACAAGCATCATTTGTTCAGGAGTGAGTTTCAGGGAATCGCGCTTTTCCCAAACCGCCTTAACCCTTTTAAAGAGCTCAGGGTTAAGGTTGATGTCGTTGGAGAAATCGGTAAGCTTTGGTGAGGCCTCAATCACTATTTGCTGAAGAACGCTATCGGTTTCAGCCTCATTTAAATTGAATAGAATATTGGAAACATCGGCAAGCAGCTTACCACTATGGTCAAGGGCCTCAATGGTATTCTCAAAGGTTGGTTCTTCGGTATTATTAACTATTGCATCAATCTCATGACGAGCCACCGATATAGCCGAATCAAGCGCCGGCATGTAGTGCTCATGCTTTATCTTATCGAACGGTGGTGTCTGATACGGTGTATCAAACTTACTTAGTAATGGGTTCTTATCGGCTTTTTCCTGACACGATACTGCAAGTAATACTAACATAATGCCCAGAATTGATTTTGATTGTTTTAGCATAATAAATTATTCTTTTAAAATTTGGTGTCAAAAGTAATTCTTTTTGTACAGATAGATCTTGATTTCGAGAATTTAACCCTTGGTGATGTTTTCGAACAGTTGACCAAGCATTCGGTTTAACTCAATAACCTCAATTGGCTTAAGGTTATGCATGACCATCCCTACTGCTTGTAAGACTATCCTCTCCCCCTCAGGTTTAAAGTTGATTGCAGTTTTTGTAGGTGAAATTAACTCCTTTCGTTTATCGAACGGCTCTGCCATTTTAGTTACTAAGTCAATGCGCTCCATGCAGGCTATTGTTCGGGAAAGTGAAGCCCTATCGCGATTGGTTAGCTCAGCTAAACGACCTTGTGTTAAAGGATTCTCCTTAAAAAGATGATTCATAATGAACCAGTAATCGGCAGTAAACTCCTCGCCAAACGCCTCGGTTAACCTTCTTGTAATTTCCCCCCTTATGGCTATTGCAGCCCGGTATAAGTTTTCGGGCAGATTTAGTATCTCAACATTAAATTCATTCATCACAGAATAATTTTTTAGGTAGTGCAAAAATAAACCTTAAGCTTTTCCGTTAACACAAATTAAGTATTTTCGCAAAAGTTTTGCATTTTAGTAATTGTAAATAAATGAACCGCAAATTAGCCTTACTATCTATATTTGGATTATTACTTCTTTTGGCTTGTAAGGAAAAGATTGAATCTGGTGTAAGCCAACAGCTTGCCAACCAACGTAAACAAACCCTTTCAAATATTGAGTATAACATTTATATTGATATCCCTGAAAGCGAAAATGCTCCAGTTCCCGGACGTGTTGAGTTGATGTTTGAACTAAATGAGCGCTACAACCTACCAATCGATTTCAGGAATGCCGATAGCTGCCTATTAAATGTAACCGTTAACTATCGCCAGATTAGTGCTAATGTAAATAATGGTCATGTTATAATTCCTAAAAGTTACCTTTACCAAGGGCAAAATAAAATTGCAATCGACTTTTTAGCTGGAAAAACCTCACTCAACCGCAAAGGCGATTACCTTTTCAGCTTACTGGTGCCCGACAGGGCATCAACCGTTTTCCCTTGCTTTGACCAACCCAACCTGAAAGCAAGTTACAACCTAACCCTCCAAACCCCTAAGGATTGGGTAGCCGTGAGCAATTCCCCTGTAATCAACAAAATGGAAACTGACACCTCAAACCTCTGGATATTTGACAAGACCTACCCTATCAGCACTTACCTTTTTGCCTTTACTGCCGGTAAGTTTAAAGCTATTGACTTTGTAGCGGATAGTTTTAAAATGACAATTTACCATCGCGAGACCGATACCCAAAAGGTAGCCAGAAATATCAAAAAAGTGTTTGAGTTGCACCAAAGCGCTATCAAATGGCTCGAAAACTATACCAGAATCAATTACCCCTTCCAGAAACTCGATGTGGTTCTGATTCCCGATTTTCCATACAGTGGCATGGAGCATCAGGGAGCAATATTTTACAGGGATAGCCGTATTTTGCTCGACGAAAATTCCTCGGTTACCCAACAACTAAACCAGGCAAACCTAATTGCTCACGAGGTTTCGCACCAGTGGTTTGGGAACCTGGTTACCATGAACTGGTTCAACGATGTTTGGCTTAAGGAGGTATTTGCCGGACTTATGGCCGATAAAATTGTTAACCCTCAATACTCTAAGCTAAATCATCAGCTCAGCTTTGTGCTCTCACATTACCCCAGAGCCTACTCGGTGGACAGAACAGGCGGCGCAAACCCTATCCGCCAAAACCTCGACAATCTTATGCTTGCCGGGACACTTTACGGCGATATCATCTACCATAAAGCACCCATTGCCCTCCAGCAGCTTGAGCTGATGCTAGGTGAAGATAAATTCAGGGAAGGCCTAAATATCTACCTGAAAAAGTATGCATACAGCAATGCCGGTTGGAATGAATTGATTGAGATTTTCGATAACCTCACGTCCGACGACATTAAATCGTGGAGCAAACGTTGGATTGATGCACCTGGGATGCCTGCCATATATGTTGATATGGTGAGCGATGTAATCAATATTAGCCAAACCGACAACTGGCTCCCCATGGAGTTTGAGGTTATGATACCTACCACTGCAGGATACCAAACAGAGAAAGTTAGGCTTAATGGAAAGCATACCGAAATTCCGATGCCAAAAAATTTCACGGGGTTAAAAGCAATCATTCCTAACAGTAATGGTTTAGGGTATGGACTTTTCGTTTCTGCTGATCGCGATCTAACTCTTTTACAGCTCAATGAATTATCAAACAACGATGTAGCTCGTGCTTCATTCTTCATCAACCTACATGAGCTTTTTCTAAATCATTTAGTTGATACCGATACATACTTCCGTTTCCTGACCAATGCCCTTAGCCGAGAAAAAGACCCTCAAATAAGAAACTACCTACTAGGCAATCTGGAAACTGTGTGGTGGCAATTCCTTGACCACACAAGCCAAATTATACTTTCGCAAACCCTGCAGGAAACCTTACAGGGAATATTTAACAACCCAAAAATACCTGCCGATGAGCGCAAACCTGCTTTCCTGACCTATTGCAGAACGTCTATCACTCCTGAGGCTGTTGAATTCATTGAAAATATTTGGGCAGGTAGAGTTCAAATCAAAGGGATTTCACTAAGTGAAAACGACTTCATAGACCTTTCGTTCCAGCTTGCGGTAAGGGACGTTCACGATGCCGACAGCATTCTGCAGGTGCAGGAGGAAAGAATTCAGAATGCCGATAGGCTAGCCAAGTTCAGGTTTGTAAGGCGTGCTGCCACACCCGACGAAGCCCTACGCGACGACTTTTTCCACAGCTTGCTGATTGCTCAAAACCGTAGGCCTGAGCCATGGGTTGCCGAAGGGCTGCGACTCTTTTTTCATCCCCTTCGAGCCAACCATTCCATCCATTACCTAAACGCTGCACTCGACCTACTGCCCGAAATACAGCAAACCAACGATATATTCTTTCCAAAAACTTGGCTCGATGCGGTGCTTTACGGTCATAGCTCTACCGAAGCAGCAAAAATTGTAACAAAGTGGATTCAGGAACACCCACAACTATCGCCCAGCCTAAAAGGCAAGCTAATGCAATCGGCCGACCTGCTTTTCAGAGCTGCAGGTAGCAAGTAATTATGCTTGCATAAACAGCTGCTTGGCAAGAAACTCAACCACCTTTACGTTTACAGCATTGCCAAACTGTTTATAGGCTTGCTGGGCGTTGCTGTTTATGATGTAATTTTCAGGGAAACTCTGAAGGTTAGCTACCTCGCGCGGGGTTAGCCGGCGTTTTTCCCACCCAACAACCGGGATATGCACCATGGCTACCAGTGCTGGAAATTCCGTAGGACGCTTAACCCTTATACCCGAGGGGCGAAACTGTATTATTCCCTTCCAAACCGTATCGATATGTTCACCGGCTTGCCACTCAAACTTGGTGTGGGTTTGAACAAACTCCGAAAGGTAATTGTACTTTTTCAACCATTTATCGATAAAAACTTTGTTTTGGCTGTAAAGCATGCGATTCTTCTGTACAAAACCAGCCTTCCATGTGGGCAAATTGCTTAAATCATAGTCTTTTCCAAACTCATTGGCCCAAATGGGAAAGCCAAGCTTAAGTCTGCCTACACCTTGAATAAATTCATCCCATGCCGATAGCACATACTCCTCGTAATTGCTGATAGCAAACCGTCTATCGGCCTTGCCGTTCAGCACTATTGCCCCATCTGTTTGATTACGATGCGATGGCGGTATTCCAAAATGTAGTTTCCTTAGTTTTGTGGCTGACGAGTGAACCCCAAGGATGAAAACCCTCTCGCGAAGCTGGGGAACCCCAACCTGATGCGGACTAACAATGAGCGGCTTTTCAGTGATGATATAGCCTAATTCCTTTAAATTTTCCGAAATCACTTTCCAAGTCCTTCCCCCATCGTGCGATGCAAGATTGCGAACATTCTCAAGCACAATGTATTTGGGTCGATGATGCTTCAGAATACGCTTTATTTCAAAAAATAGCGTACCCCGGGTATCGTCAAATCCCTGTTGTTTACCTGCTTTTGAAAAGGCTTGACAAGGAAATCCGGCACATAGCACATCGTGCTGTGGGATTGAGCTTACATCAACTTCACGAATATCACACAAAGGGTCAATTCCAAAATTGATTCTGTATGTTTCAGCAGCGCTTGGGTCAATTTCCGATGCAAAAACACACTTACCTCCCAACCTACTCATGGCAATATGAAAACCACCTACTCCGGCAAAAAGATCGATAAACCGAAAACTGCTCATTCTAAAAATTTATGCCAAAAATAGCATTTGTTTAGCTACATTTATTTTACTTCTTGGTTTTATAACCCTTTTTATCATATCTACACACTTAAGGGGTTCCAAACCAATTTATTACTTTAATTTCAAAACCATTGAATTAAGAATATCTTTGTAATATCAAACATAAAAGAAATGGATAATTTAATTGATAGCATCCGTAGCGACCTAAAAAGCCAAGCAACCGAGCAGAACCGAATTGCGGGCGAAAGATTCTTTAAAGAGAATGTAAAACTTTATGGGCTTAAAGCCGCACAGGTTCAAACCATTGCTAAACATTATTTCAGCAGCCAGGTAAAAATGATGAGTAAAAGCGAGATGCTTGCTCTGAGCGAACAGCTTTGGCAATCGGGATTCATGGAAGAAACCTTTATTGCATGCTACTTTACAGAGCGATTTGTAAAACATTTTTCGCCTGAGGACTTTGTAACCCTTGAAGAGTGGGTAAAAAAATACATTAACAACTGGGCGTCGTGCGATACCTTTTGCAACCATACAATTGGCGATATGCTTATGTTGCATCCGCAACTAATTGAAAAGGTAAAGCTTTGGGCAAAATCCAACAACCGATGGGTTCGGAGAGCAGCGGCAGTTAGCTTTATTGTTCCCGCCCGTAAGGGCTTATTTCACAATCATATTGTTGATATTGCTACCATGCTCCTTACCGATTCCGACGATATGGTTCAAAAGGGTTACGGATGGATGTTAAAAGCCACGAGCCAATCAAATCAGGAACTTGTATTCAATTTCGTGATGTCGAATAAAGCTAAAATGCCTCGAACCGCTTTAAGATATGCCATTGAAAAAATGCCACTGGAACTTAAAGCTAAAGCAATGGCTAAATAGCTACACCCTAACGTTTTACCTTTTACATTGAAAATTTTCTCACCTTTTCAACTATTATTAAAGTGCATTTTACCAAATTTGCGCAAAAATTTTCTGAGATGAAAAAATCACTGTTTATTACTGCATTTTCTGTTTTTACTGCATTTATTTCAGTAGCACAGGAACAAACCCAAAAACCTAAAATTGAGGTTAAACCTTACGGTTACGTAGCATGGGAAACCATTTTTGATACCTATAAGTCAGTCGATACACGCGATGGCGAGCTTTACTTCTATCCCTTAAAGGCAAATATCGATGCTAACGGAACCGATGTTAACAAAAAGCATCAGCTTCAAATGCTTTCGCTAACAACGCGTTTGGGATTAAAAATATCCGGGCCCGATGTACTTGGCGCCAAAACTAGCGCAATGGTTGAAACCGATTTTTTTGCAACTGCAACTGAATATACACGCTTACTTAGGGTTAGGCATGCCATAATGACCCTTAAATGGCAGCATTCCGAGCTCATAATGGGACACTACTGGCATCCGATTATTGTAAACGAAGTAATTCCCTCAACTCTTGCCTTTGGTGCAGGCGTTCCCTTCCACTCGCTGAATCGCTCCCCTCAAATCCGTTTTACTTACTACCCCATTGAAAAGGTAAGGTTATCAGCAACCGCGTTAACCCAAGGTTACCATAAATCGATGGGCCCAGCTGAGGCACAACGCAACTCCGGACTACCCGAACTCATGGCACAGGCTGCATTCGTAAAAAACAATTCATTTATTGCTGGTTTGTCGGCTGGTTACAAATGGCTTACTCCCCGACTCTATATTACCAGCTCTAATACTGGCACACATAAAACAGTTGGTCAATACCTATTTAGTGTATTTACAGCAGCAAATCTGGCTAAGACTAATATCAAGTTTGAAACAGTTTACGGCGAAAATCCAACCCACCTTCTTATGATTGGTGGCTACGGTAGGGTTACTGAAACCACCGCTGATAGCGATTACGACTACGCAAACCTGCGTACTCTTAGTACATGGCTAGATGTTGACCATAAGTTGGGAAAATGGGGCATTGGGGTTTTTGCCGGATACTCAAAGCTACTCGGTTCCAATAAGAATTACTCAACCATTGCCAGCTACCACCGTAACGACGATATGAATTATGTTTACCGTATCTCGCCACGTGTAAGCTACAAGGAAGAAAACCTGGTGCTAGGAATTGAATACATGTTAACCACAGCGGTTTACGGTAAAACCTTCGACGCTCAGCATAAGGTTACCTCATCGCTCGACCCTGTAAGCAATAATCGTATTACAATTAGCGCAAAGTATTCCTTCTAGATTGATTTAATACTAAAACAGATTCCTTGTATTTAATAGTGGCTTGCGTATTGGCAAGCCACTTTTTTATCACTTTATGGCTAACTTTGCATAAAATTAAAGGCGATGGTTCGGGTAAAAAAGGCTTTACGCATAGGTTTATTACTCCTGGTGTTAATTATTTCTCTTCTATTTCTTTCACGAAATCTTATTGTAAAAAAAATTTTTAGTAAAACCTCTGCAAGAATAAAAAACAGGTATGGTTTAACAGTTACTGCAAGCGCAGTTGAAGTTAAAGGCTTAAACACCCTTCAGCTACAAAACCTACTTATTGTTGATACCGACACTTTGCTTTGCTCTGAATCCTTTAGGATTAAGCTTAATCCGTTCCATTTGGTATTACTTAAAATCAATCCCAAGCAAATTGATATATCCAGAGCTACGATTAATATTGATAATTTGATTGCTCAAGCAAGCAAGCATACACTTCAAAGCTCAAATGAGAGAAAAAATGAAAGTTCGAGCAACAAAAGGCTTTACCATTTGGTTAAGGCCTTTTTTGGACTTTCAACCGCAACCTTCAATATTAATAACCTACACTTTACCTATTCCGATTCTGCTTATACCGGAAAAGTAACCATTGAAAAATGGAGTTATAGCAACAATAACTTTACCTCAACGCTAACCCTAAACGATGGCGATAGGGCTTCACGGGTAACTGTTACCGGAACAACCAGCAAGCGTAAAAATAGCCTTACCGCAACGGTCACAACCGAGCAACCTGAAGCCTATATTCCCTTTACCACACCTTTTCTTGGAGTTAAAGCATCGTTCAAAAAAATCTTCCTTGATTTAAATGCTACCCATATTGAGCCCGGTAGGATAGAGTTAAATTTAGTATCGAGCATTAATTCACTTTTGCTGGATGGTAAGCGTATTGCGCAAAAGCCAGTTATAATTGATTCATGCGGGGCAAACATGAAAATCAGGGCAATACCCAATAGTTTCGTTATTGACTCTCTGTCAACAGTTAGCCTTAATGGCTTCAAGACAAATCTAGGATTTGAATATAATCCATTACCAAACCGCTATGTAAGGTTTACACTCAACACTGGCGAAAATAGCTGGCAATCGCTCTTTGATGCCTTACCTAAAGGGTTATTCACAAACCTATGGGGTATAAAGGTGAACGGAACTTTCAGCTACTCGCTTCAGGTTGGTGTTCCCCTCACAAACCCCGATAGCCTAACCATCGCACCAAACCTAAAATCGAAAGGATTTTATGTGCTATCGTACGGAAATACCAACCTTGCCATGCTCGCCGATACCTTTACCCATAGGGCTTATATCGACAATGTGTATGTTAGAGATATTAAAGTTAACCCCAAAAGTGCAAGCTACGCTTCACTTGACCAAATTAGTCCATACCTACAATGGGCTGTAATAACAAGCGAGGATGGTGGCTTTTACAACCATCGCGGGTTCAGCCTCGATGGTATAACCTATGCAATGGCATGCAACATACGCGAAAAAAGGTTTGCTCGGGGTGGAAGTACTATTACCCAACAGCTTGTAAAAAATGTATTTCTAAATCAGAGTAAGAATATTGGACGTAAAGCCGAAGAAATTCTTATAACCTGGATTACGGAAAATAGTGGTGTAGCATCAAAAGAGAGAATGCTTGAGGTTTACCTGAATATCATTGAGTGGGGGCCCGATGTGTTCGGTATTCGTGAGGCAAGTCAATACTACTTTGGCAAAAAGCCCAGCTCACTTACGCTTCCCGAAGCTTTATTCCTTGCCTACATAATCCCCAGGCCAGCTAAGTTTCGTTACCTATTCGATACCGAAGGGAAGCTTAAGCCCTTTGTAACTGAAAGTTTCATGTTTGTGGCAAATAAAATGCTAAACCGTGGAAACATCACTCAGCAAGACTACAATAATCTGGCTACCAATCCTCTGGTAACCCTTACAGGGCCAGCAAAAGATTTACTGAAAAAAGAATCATCATTGGAAAATATCGATTCTGAAGGCAATTTTACTGAACAGGAAAAGGAAACAAATTAGCATCAACCCCTTTACATCGCCCTAAAAATTCATTAAATTTATGGGTGTAAACCAAATCGGATTGATGCTATGAACACACAGGTATCAAAGAATATTGAAGCAGTTGCTGAAAGTATTCAATGGTTTGGGCAAGCAGCAGTAAAAATCATGAACTGCGGAAAGGTAATATACATCGACCCATACCAAATAAAAGGGAACGATAAAGCCGATTTAATTCTAATAACTCACTCCCACTTTGACCACTTTTCGCCCGACGATATAAAAAAAATTGTAGCCACACATACGTGGATACTCTGTCCATCCGATGTTGCCGATGAAGCCCAAAAATTTGGAGCAGCCAAGGTTATTGCTGTTCAGCCTGGCTTTAACGATGAATGGCATGGCATTGAAATTAAGACCGTTCCCATGTACAACCTAACTAAAACCGACAAGCACCCAAAATCAAAAAATTGGGTGGGCTACCTGCTTAACCTTTGCCATGTTTGGCTTTACCACACCGGCGATACTGAGCGTATTCCCGAAATGAAGAGCATTAAAACTGATATAATACTGCTACCCTTGGGCCAAACCTACACCATGAACAGCGTTGACGATGCGGTTGCCGCCGTACTCGACACTGGCGCAAGTGTTGCTATCCCTATTCATTTCGGGATGTATGAGGGAACCACTGCCGATGTGGATAAGTTTAAGGAATTGCTTAAAGATAAAGTCGAAGTGATTGTGCTACCAAAATCCTAGCTTGTTAGTCGAGGCACTCCACAAACTCCAGCCTCCAGTTTTCAAGCTGGAGTGCTGTTAGGTATCCTGTTCCTGGAATGTAAAGTCCCTTGTAAACACAGCCAGCGTCCAAATCATAAAGCCGACGTTGAGTATCCTTAAACTCTTCTACTATTTTTGCTAATGCCCGTGGAGTATGGCCATGAATAATTTTATAGCCGGGCATAAAACTGCTAGGGGCTTCGGTTGGACGGTTCCACAACATGGCATACTCATCGGCAAATGGATTTGGCAGCTCATAGTTAAAACCTCCATGAACCAGTAGGTACTGATTATCGACTACTACATAAGGTTTTAGAGATGTAAAGAAATTCAAATGCCGTTTAGGCAAAAAACCATAATCTGTCTCAATTGCTGTTACAATTGACTCGTACTGATGCGTAGTAGCAAAACCTGAATTCATTAACCAGAGACTCATCTCGTAATCGCCCTTAATGCAGTCGAGCATCATTTGCTCGTGATTGCCCTTTAGACAGGTAATATTAAAACCCTCATCAATTAAGTTTAAGAGATATTCTACAACACCAGGTGTGTCAGGGCCTCTATCTATATAATCACCCAGAAAGAATAGCCTATCGGTTTTACAAACCGAAAGTTTTACCTCCAATAAAAATCGAAGGGTTTTTGAACAGCCATGAATGTCGGGGATTATAAAAGTTCTCATGGTAATGGTTTATATAAATTTAACACGAAAAATTAACTTTGCCAAGTTTTTTGTGGTTATGGCAAGCGGATACATTATAAAAAAACTTCAAGGGAAAGTTAATCAGGCCATTTACGGTTATAATCTAATTGACCAGGGCGATAAAATCATGGTTGGTTTATCGGGTGGGAAGGATAGTTATGCTCTGCTGGACTTACTGGTAAACCGTCGGAAAGTTCTTCCCATCGGTTTTGAACTTCACGCTTGCCACGTTCAGGCTACCGATATGACCTACCGCGCCGATATTGAATTCATGGAGCAATACTGTGCCCAAAACAACGTGAAATTTCACTTGCGTCAAATCAGTGTAGAGTACAACCCAAACGATAGGAAACCTGCATGCTTTATTTGCAGCTGGAAACGACGTAAAATGCTATTCACAACTACCCGTGAGGCCGGTTGTAATAAGCTGGCACTGGGGCATCACCTGGACGATGCCATTGAAACCTTACTCCTCAACATGATTAATCACTCATCAATAAGCTCTATTCCCCCTAAGCTCTCAATGTTTAACGGCGAGGTTTTCCTAATCCGACCTTTAACCACATGCCTGGATAAGGAACTGGAAAAGTATAGCCAGTTTATGGGCTTTCCATCGGAAAAGGAACTTTGCCAGTTCGATAAGGATACACACCGTAATACTGTCCGCGAACTAATCCAACACATGGAACAAATAAACCGCGATGCCCGCGAAAACATTTACCGTTCCATGCAAAATATCTTCGATGAGTATATTGTTCCCAAGCCCCGTAAAAAGGGGAACTAACTATCGCCACGACTTAACCATGAACAGGAGCAGCAAACCAAAAATTTCCAAACGGCCAAGCAGCATATCGAACGAAAGGACAAGCAGAGCCGAATCGGATAGCATTGAGTAATTTGACAATGACCCAACCAATCCAAAGCCAGGGCCTGCATTTCCCATACAAGCAGCAGTAGCTGAAAGCGATGTTAAACTATCGTATCCTAAACCGGTTAGAATTAGAGTGCTAACGAATAAAACCAAAATATAGAAAACAATAAACTGAACCACAGAATTTACAATCTCATCGTTTATCACGCTCTTCCCTATCCGAACAGGAATAACAGCCTGTGGGTGCTGAATTTTTAGGATTTGACTTTTCAGCGCCTGGAAAAAGATTACCACCCTATCGAGCTTCATACCTCCAGCTGTTGAACCAGCACAAGCGCATTGAATGGTGAAGAATATTATGATTAGAATTGAAAATGGTGGCCAAATTGATGAATCGGCATTGGCAAAACCTGTTGTGGTCGATAACGATACCACTTGGAATGCTGCATACCTTATGCTCTCACCCCATGTAGGGTATATTTTACCATGCAGGTTAATTGATACCAATGCAATACCTATGATAGTAATCCAAAAGTAATACTTTACAATTGGGGAATTAAAAATATTATTCTTTTTTAGGGTAATTGTGGAATACAGTAACCCAAAATGAATTCCCGATAAGAACATGAACACTATAATGATGATATCAATTGGAACACTATTGAAATAAGCTACACTATTGTTTTTTGTTGAAAAACCTCCTGTTGCTACAGTGGCAAATGCGTGGTTTACCGCATCGAACAATCCCATTCCAAAAATTCTGAGCAGTATAACCTGGGTAACGGTTAGCCCTAAGTAAACCACCATGATTACATTCAACATTTTTCGGGTTCTGTACCTAAAGTTTTCCTGTGCCAGCGGCGAAATCTCCATTTTTGAAAGGGTCATCTGGGCTTTACCTAACGATGGTAGAATGATTAGCACAAATACAACTATTCCTATACCTCCCACCCAGTGCATGGATGAGCGCCAGAACAGAATTCCTTTTGGTAGCGCCTCAACATTGGTTAGAATTGATGCCCCTGTTGTGGTATAACCGGAAACACTCTCGAATAAGGCCTTAACAAAGGTAAACTCGCCACCATAAAGCAGTAGCGGTAAGGAACCAATAAAGCACGATAAAATCCAGCTAAGAACCACAACCAGGTAACCCTCCTTATTTGAAAGGTCAGTAGCCTTAGGGACAAAAACCAAAGGGAATACTCCCCAAAGCAGTGTTATTAGAAAGCTGAAAAGCAAGGGCAATTGCCCAGCATCCTTATTATACAACGATATCAAAAACGATACAAAGATAAATGCTGCATTAAATAGCATTACCATTCCAATGTATCGGATTATCACATGTGGTCTCATTCTGTCTTCTTTTGAATGCTCTTGGTAAGAATTAGGTCCTTAACCGACTCGTTAAGCTCAAACATCTCATCGCGGGTTTCTATTGTTACATCGTACTGTCTTCTATACTTTGTAAAATTCTGAATCCCTTTTGTTATTCTTTTTATTGGGCTTAACAGGTAGTATGAAATCATGTAGTTGAAAATAATGGTAAAAATAACGCTGGTAATAACAATTATTAGTCCAGGTAAAATGGTCCTGTAAGGGCTTTTTTCCAGTACAGAAACAGTTTGGTTCAGGTTTTGCTGGTTGAGGGTTAATAAATCCTCCACATTGCGCCGCACTTCTTCAAGCGCAGGATTAACATCGGTTAGATATTTTTGAAGGCTTGGCGATGGTTCATTAATAAACTCTTCAGCCTTAGCTTTGAATTTTGAGAATGCCAAAGCAATTGAATCAACTGTGCCTGCCTCGCCAGGTATGGTCAGGTTGTTCGATGCCTTTAACAGATTGTCGTTGAATGTTGACACCGCATTGCCAAAAAGGGAATTTGCCTTTTCCTTTTCGCCTTGGATGGATAACATAACAGCCCTTTCCTGGAGGCTTAAGCTAAAGTTCATCTGCTTTGAGAAATCGATACTCCGGTAGTTGTCCATAAGAAGCCTATTGACCTGATTTCCCAGCTTGGTAAGCTCATAAATGGATATTAACCCTGAAATAACCAGCATTATACCAAGTATGGCAAAGCCAGTTATTATCTTGTAACGAATTTTGAACATGGTATCAGTTTATTATTGTCCTTTATACAGTATCACATCAGCAAATTCTGACAATTTAAAAATATATGCAAATGTATAACTAAAGCTCAATAGCTATTCACCAAATACGAACTAAATGTTCAGTTCACACAACTATTCGGGAAAGATAAACACATTTTGTAATATCAAAATCTGAAAATCACAGTATTTACAGCATGATGTTAAAAAAAAGTAAATGCTAGATAACATGTAGAGTTTTTAGTCCAGCATCAACATACGATGACATATTATCATATTAACCTGCGCAAGTTTTTTGTAACTTGTTTGTCTATTCATGAAACAGTTTTCCATTCCATGGACGAGAAAGAGTTAGTTCAACAAGTTGTTCAACATAATAATCATGAAGCCTTTAGCATTTTAGTTGAAAGGTACAAAAAAATGGTTATTACCACCTGTATGGGCTTTTTAGGTAACTTTCACGATGCCGAAGATATTGCACAAGATGTGTTTGTTGAGCTATACGAGTCGTTGCCTGAATTCCGAAACGAGGCAAAACTCTCCACTTGGCTTTACCGAATAGCAGTAAACAAATCGCTTAACTTCTTAAGGCGTAAAAAAAGGGAAACATTCTTACAAAACTTTTTAGGCAATAAATCAAAAGATAATGCAGGAAAAACAATCGACGAAATTATTGGTAAACAACATTCTGATAGTAACCTTGAATTGAAGGAACAGCACAAACAGCTTCGGCATGCAATGGGCATGCTACCCGAAAATCAGCGAATTGCGTTGGTGCTTAGTACATACCATGAACTTTCGTACAAAGAGATTGCGGAAGTAATGGAGACTTCGGTTTCGTCGGTTGAGTCGCTTTTATTCAGGGCTAAAAACAACCTGCGCAAAATAATGGTTAAAACAAAACCCTAAAAAATGAATCGCTTAACGCAAGTTTTAAGATATTAAGTTGTCAAACTAAAAAACAAATAAAAATGAGGTGCAGAGAAGTAAATAGTCTAATGGAGAATTACCTTAAAGGCAAACTTGATGGTAATACTCACCTAAATGTAGAGGAACATTTAGGCGCTTGCACCAGGTGTCAGCAAAATCTTTTAATCCATAAATCCCTTAAAGAACTTGTAAACGAAGAGGCTTCAGGATATACCGATAATCCGTTCTTCGCAAGCAGGGTAATTAGCAGGATTGAGGCTCGCAAAATTTCTAGCCATATTGATTTCAGAACACGTTTAATTGGATATGCTGCTGTGGCAGCCGCATTGGCAATAGGATTATTCATTGGAAACCAACTTGGAACACTGGGAAGTAAAGTTATCTCAACCAATACCAATGCCGAAATGCTTGCTGAGGAGTACATTCCATCGGGAACCGAAACCATATATGAGTATGACTTTGAAGATCTACAAAATCTTAACAAAAAATAGAGCATGAACTACTTTACCAGAACACGAGTGCTTGTAGCAATAATTGTAGTACTTGGAGTAACCTTACTGGCTACAATAGGCACAATGGTTTACGGCTACTACAAACAAAAACAATTTGCTGACAATATAGCCCGTAACCCGCAGGAACAAATGGAACAGCAAGCCAAGTTTTTACGCGATAGGCTAAATCTTACACCCAGCCAGGAGGATATTTTCAGAAAATCTCGCAACGAGTTCCATGAAAAAACAGTTGATATTAACAGAAAGCTTCAAAGGGTTTCAATTGAAATTATCAATGAGCTTTCGTCGCCTGAACCGGATTTAAAACTTATCGATTCACTGGTTGAACAGTATGGCGAACTCCATAAGGCTGAAAAAAAGGTTATGGTTGACCACCTGATGGAGATCAAGAGTGCATGTACTCCTGAACAGTTCCAAAAATTTAAAAGAATTGTGGAGCATTCGCAACGCCGAATGATGCAACGACATCGACAAAGATTTCAAAACGAACGCATGCGTAGGGGCGATTCTATTCCACCCCGAATTCAATAAAACTGATGTTTAACTTTTAAAATTTAAGGCAATGAAACGTATTGGGAACATTATGATGGCAGTGCTTATTTTAACATCAACAACGGGAATGGCACAAGGGCCAAGATACAGAGGTGGCGATGGAAATTCCATGCAAACAGCTGGAAAAGGTTACTACTACCTAAACCTAACCCCTGAGCAGGAGCAAAAAATCAACGACCTTCGGGTTAAACACCTAAAAGAAATAACACCGCTCCGTAACGAGCTTAGCGAAAAGCAAGCGCATTTGAGAACACTTGAATCGGCTGATAAACCCGATATGGCAGCCATTAACAAAACAATTGATGAGATTACCTCCATCAAAGCAAAGCTTATGAAAGCACGTGTAGCCCACAGGGCTGAGGTTTCGCAACTACTAACCGATGAACAACGTGTCCTGTTTAACGCACGTGGCCAAAAAGGTAAGGGCATGAGAGGACATCGCGGTAATATGCGCGGCGGTTACGGAATGGGAATGGGCTTAGGACCATGCATGGGCAACTAGCCAATGGGGTTCTAACCTCCTAAAAAAAGGCACTCATAATGGGTGCCTTTTTTGTTGTTCGTGAAAACTACCTCACACCTGCCCCCCCTGAGAGGGAATGGAAGGGAAAAAAGCAAACATGAGCATAAAAGCCTAACCCTCGAATTGGATTACCCTTGATATAATATTATGCCCGTACGGGGCTACTAACCTCAAACTTGAAAGAGATTCCTCGCATTTGCTAGGAATGATAAATCCCCTGGCATCCTTAGTACCTTTGTCATGCTGAGCTAAGTCAAAGCTTCTCTTTGTACCTTCTACACATTTTTAATGAGATTCCATTACCTAAACTAAAATTGTTTTTTTTTAGTACTTTTGCGGGAAATTTGAAAGCATATACCTATGATTCACTACGGCGATTTACCTAAACCCTACTGTGAATTTGAAACCTCAAAAGTGGCTATTGTTCCAGTACCCTACGATGGAACCAGCACATGGATTAAGGGTGCCGACAAAGGGCCCAAGGCCCTGCTCGATGCCTCGGCCAATATGGAAATATACGATATTGAAACCGATACCGAGGTTTACAAGATAGGTATTTATACCGATAAGCCAATAACAGAGGATAGCTCACCCGAAGCAATGGTTGAAGCGGTTAAAGAACGGACGCTTAGCCTCATTGATAAAGGTAAATTTACAGTCATTATAGGTGGTGAACACAGTGTAAGCATTGGAACTATACAGGCTCATGCCCAGAAATACAAAAACCTTTCAGTGCTTCAAATTGATGCCCATACCGACCTGCGCGATTCCTACGAGGGAAGCAAAAACAATCACGCTTGCGTTATGGCTCGGGCAAAGGAACTTTGCCCAATTGTTCAGGTAGGTATTCGCAGTATGGACTCAGGCGAAAAAGCCAACCTTGACCCCAACCGGGTGTTCTGGGCTCACAAAATAGTGAACTGCGACGACTGGATGGACAAGGCTATCGATTTGCTAACAGATAATGTTTACCTAACCATCGACCTCGACGGTTTTGACCCCTCCATATTGCCAAGTACAGGAACTCCTGAGCCCGGCGGGCTTTTGTGGTACCCTACCCTCAAGTTCTTAAGAAAGGTTATTGAAAAACGCAACCTGGTAGGGTTCGACATCGTTGAGCTATGTCCCAACACCGACGATAAAGCATCGGATTTTCTGGCGGCCAAACTTCTTTACAAAATACTAACCTACAAGTTTCTGAACCAGCTTAAGTAGTTAAAGCAAATATCAACCTAAACTTAAAAAACCTAACCTATGAACCGCTGTAAGTGTATTAAAGTTCCAGAATCGAACAATGGGCAGGGTAAATTTAAACTCAATGCCTACTACGAGTTCGATTACATCCCGCCCATTAAGGATAATGCCTCGTATTACAGGGTGTTTAGCCTTGAGGATAACATTAGTGAAAATTTTAGCATCAAAGCGTTTAACGAACACTTCAGAAAATACTAAAAAAAAACGGCTCAAATCCTTGAGCCGTTTTTCGTTTAAAGTATATTCCCTAGCTATTTCTTAAGGATTTTCTTCATCACCGTATCCTTGTCCAACTTTTTAGTGCAGAAGAACCAATCGAAGCACTTCACATTGGGGTCTTTACCTTCCATCCTGTCCTTAGCAGTGCCACAGGAACCGGCAGGAGGAACAATTACATCATCACCAGGTTGCCAATCGGCAGGGGTAGCAATTCCAAACTCATCGGCAGTTTGTAAAGCGATGAGTACGCGGTATAGCTCCTCAAAGTTACGGCCCAAGCTAAGTGGGTAGTAGATGATGGTTCGGATAATACCCTTGGGATCAATAAAGAATACCGCACGCACTGCCTTGGTGTTGCTCTCGCCGGGTTGAATCATACCGTATTTCTTGGCAACATCCATGGTAATATCCTCAATTAGCGGGAATGTTACCTCTACGTTTTTCATACCCTTGTATTCAATCTTCTCCTTGATGGTACGCAGCCATGCAATGTGGCTATATAAACCATCAACCGAAAGCCCCACAAGCTTACAGTTAGCCTCGTTAAATTTCTGCTCCATGGAGGCAAAGGTCATGAACTCCGATGTGCATACTGGGGTGAAATCGGCCGGATGGCTGAATAGGATTACCCAGCTTCCCTTGTAATCATGCGGAAAGTTAATTTCACCCTGGGTTGTCATGGCCTTGAACTCAGGCGCTGGGTCGCCAATGCGGGGCATTGCAATTACTTGATTTTCTTCCATTTTTGTTTATTTTAAGGTTTGACAAATTATTACAGCTTAAATTTCTTAATCTCCTCCTTCATGCGATTGATATCGGTAATCCAATCCTCAATATCATTCTCATGTTCAATTTCCTCGGCAAGTATCTGCGTAGCCATTTGGTGGGTCATGTGATCCTTACCATTAGTAAAGGTGGCTATCTCGTTGTACCTTCGAATAGCACAACGCTCACCGTTCAGGTTCTGTTCCAGAATGGCTTCAATGTAAGGGTCAACGGGAGCATCGTAACTGCAACCGGCATGCTTAAACCAATCGTTGGGATGTAGCAATGGTGTGCCACCTAGCTGTATGATACGATCGGCTACCATAACGGCATGGTTGAGTTCCTGGCTGGCATGTAGTAACAATTCAGGTTCTATTTCGCTTCGCATAGGGCCTTCCATAACCTTTGCACCAATCCAGTACTGGTAGTAAGCAAGCCATTCCTCGGCTAGTGCTGCGTTAAGCATCTCAAGTAATTTTTCTACATCAACCGATGCTATTCTAATTCCTTCTTTTCCCATAGTTTATTTGTTTTGGTTTGGTTTGTAGTTAGTTGCTTTATAATTTCCAATGATTTGTAGGCTAAACTCTTTGATCTGGAAATGTGGAATTTGTTTTCTATCAAAGTATGCCTTTAGGAGCTCATCAAGCTCAGGATCGTGATAGTTTTCAATATGGTTGCAACTTTCACAATATATATGGTGATGCTTTTCCATATCAACATCGTACCTAACAAAATCGCTATCGGTTTTTACCTTTCTAATAATGCCGTGTTCGCAGAATGTATCCAGGATATTGTATATGGTTCCTATGGCTATGCTGGGAAAACGGCTATGCAATTTTTGCCTTACCTCCTCAGCAGAGGGGTGATTCATAATCTCATACAAAGCCTCAAGCACGGCAACCCTTTGCGGGGTTACCTTTAATCCCTTTTCGGAAAGCAACTTGGTTAGTTCATCGTAATTCATCCTATATAGGAATTATTCTTGTTTAGTAGAACATAAATTTACAAAAAAGGTTTAGGCAAGTCAATAATATTTTTGAAAATCTTTAACCCAAGTGCCATGAATTAACTTTTAGAGGAATGAGTCGGAATAGGCAGAATATGATGTCTAGTCCTGAAATAAGTCTACAGGTTAGAAATAGATTTAAGCGACACACATAAAAACATCATCAGGGGTTTTAAGGCCCAAAGATACATGTAATCTTTT
>JAGPEQ010000091.1 GCA_018056955.1 Bacteroidales bacterium
GCATTTGTGTATAACACCTTACGGTCAACATCCATTACCATAAACTCAATCTTATTAAGAGTTTCAGAGCCGCAAACGGATATGCGATACTGCTGACCAGCATAGAAGGTCTTGAAAAGTTCAGCATCTTCACCCTCGGTTAGTATTGCTGCATTGTAGTTACCATCGTGAACATAGGGCGAAAGTTCAAGCCTACATATCTTTTTGGCAAAGTTCTTACACTGAGCATTGGACGACGAAGGGAGTGCAAGAAATAGAACAACTGCCGAAACAAGTATATAAATCGATGATCTCATACGAACCATTTTATGCTGTGTATTTTTTACGCAATTCAATCACTTTTGTTTTAAGCTTTTTAAAAGCTTCAGGGCTTACGGTTGTAACATTCTTCGATTTCAGTGTAGCAACCTTCGATTTTCCATCCTGTATAACTTTTACATCCGATACTGTGATTTTTACATCGTTGTATACCTTTTCAAGTTCAAGCATATCGGAATACAGCTCCCTAACATCGGCATTGCTATTGCTTTGCTCCAGAAGTTTAAGAACGGTTTGTAGCGATAACTTCTGATCGATAATGCGATCGACCATTTCGTTATCAACCTTATTGATATCCTCAACCAGCGAGGTGGCAATGTAAAGACCCTCAATCCATCCACCAACAAGAATAATAGAACCAACAGCTACCCTATCGTCCTCCTCCAGGATGGAGTTGGTGTTGAGAAATGTTTCCGATATGGTCTCTAGGATAACATCGCGGTTATTGATATTCTCCTCCAGCTTCTCAATTACCGAATTGTCAATTGCATTTAAAATTCCTAAACCCTCTGCCATTTTCTTTGAAACAGTCATATACTTAATGGTGGCCTGGGTTTGGTCAAAAAGGCTTGCATAGCTCAAATCGGTGCTATAAATGCCCAGGTTAAGCGCCATGCTCTTGGTAGTATTGTATTTTGATGCATTCTCAATAGGATTAAGCAACTCCTCATTGTATGTTGCCCCTGAGCGCTTAAGTATCATTGCAGTTTCCAGCGGCGATGGCAACGAGTAAAAAATCTGTTTAACCGATTCAATACTGCTAACCAAAGCGCTATCGGCAGCACCCTGCTCTTCGGATACCTGGAGCATCTGCTCCGATTCCCTATTGCATTTACACGAAATGGTAAGCACGGCCATAGCAGCCATAGCCGATAGGAGAAGTATTCTTTTCGATCCTTTATGCATAATGGAACCTTTGGGTTAAAATTTTCAACAATCGACAAGTAAATATACTATAATTTTATCAAAATCAATATCCAGTCTCAATTTTTTAGGTAAACAAATGATTTTAAAACCAAAGTAAAACCAAAAGCAATACCTTTGTAAAAAAATTTAAACCCTATGCAGCCCAACAAGGCAGAACAGTTCCAAAAGACTATTGAAGCGAGTTCCGACGAGGCAATTATTGGTTTGCTTACTGAATTGAGGGAAACCGGTGAGGACTATATGCTTCCAACAATACTCAGCTTGCTTTTCAGCACGCGTTCGGAAAAGTTGAAGAACGAGGTTGTAAACTTCCTGGTTGACCTAAAAAACAAATCGAGTATTGATACAATAGTTGAGGCAATAAGGCAAAACAAGAGGTCGAAAGATATTCACCTGTTGGTTTCGGTTTGCTGGCAAAGCCGCCTGGACTTTACTCCTTACGTCGATACTTTTATCGACATAATGGAACACGGCAATTACCAGGCTTGCCTCGAGGCTTTTACCGTGATTGAAAACATGACCGAGAATTTGAGCGGAGAGCAACTTAACGATTTGAAAGCCAAAATCAAATCCGTCAAAGGGGATAACGCTGAAACTAAACCCCTAATTGAAGAGTTGGTGAAATTACTGGATGAACTATAAAAAAGAACCGCCAGTTGGCGGTTCTTTCATTTTTATTCGTAGTTTGAAAAATACTTCATAAACTGGCTTCGCTCGTACTGCGTTGGGTCGGCAATGGAGCCTACATTAAGCTTACCCCGGAAATCGGATATCGTTTTAAAGCCTTTCTGGTTCATCCATTCTGTAAGGGTATTGAGCATAGCTTCTATATGCTTAGGCCCGTTTCGGTAAATAGCAGAGCAAACCTGAACCGACTTGGCGCCTGCAAGTAGCATCTTTACCAAGGCCTCGCCATCGTGAACACCTGTTGAAGCCGATATGTCAATTTCAGGAATCAAATGGCTGGCTATGGCTACCCACCTTAGGGTATATCGCAAATCCGATGGATTGCTGAAAATGTCGGCGGGTACCACCTTCATTGCATGAATGTCGATATCGGGCTCAAAGAACCGGTTAAAAAGTACAACCCCTTTGGCTCCCCGGTAGCGAAGGTGCTCAACCACATTTAAGGGATTGGTAAAGTGCGATCCTAACTTATATGCAACAGGGATTGTTATAACCTTTTGCAGCTTCTCTGCAATGCTATTGTAAACCTGCTCATACTCCTCAGCCTTACGCTTAGGGTCGAGCGGCAAGTAGTAAATATTTACTTCAAGCGCATCGGCTCCAGCCTCCTGAATACGTGAGGCAAACGATAGCCATTGGTTATCGCTCAGGCAGTTTATGCTAGCAATTACTGGGATATCAACCGATTGCTTTGCATTTTTGATTAGGTTTATATACTCCTGAACATTGTTGGCCGATACGTAGTGCTTCAGGTAATCGGTTGCTTCGGTATAATCGGAATACTTTTCCAGGTGATTTACCTCATGGAGGATTTGCTCCTCAAATAACGACTTAAGCACTATAGCACCAGCACCAAATTCTTGGTATTTTTTAATGCGATCGACCGATGAGTTTAACCCAGAACTACTGACAATTAACGGTGAACGTAGCGATAGCCCCAAGTAGGATGTTTCTAGTTTAGCCATGGTTAAAGGTTTTTGAATACGATTGAAATTTACAAAAATTTAGTTTAGGTATAGCTTCGGTGTCCAAAAATATTACTTCCTATTCGTACCATGGTGCTGCCCTCCTCAATTGCAATGCGGTAATCGCTGGACATACCCATGGATAGCTCATTAAACCAGGGTTGATTCTGGAAGTAGGTTTGTTTAATCTCGTTGAACAGCTTCTTAAGAAACCTAAACTCCATCCGAACCTGTTCCATATTGTCAGTAAATGTTGCCATTCCCATAAGGCCGCATACCCTAACATTTTGTAACTGTTCAAACTCTTGGTTTTGAAGTAGTTCATGGAGTTCATCGGCCGATAGGCCGAACTTTGTCTCTTCCGATGCAATGTAAACCTGTAACAAGCAGTCAATAACCCTATTGCACTTTTGCGCTTCCTTATCAATTACAGAGAGCAGCTTTAAGCTATCGACTGAATGAATAAGCGACACAAAGGGAGCAATGTATTTTACCTTATTGGTTTGTAGGTGCCCGATTAAATGCCACTCAATATCTTTAGGCATTTCATCATACTTTGAAATAAGTTCCTGCACCCTGTTTTCGCCAAAAAATTTATGCCCGGCATTATACGCCTCCATAATCACACTCACGGGGTGAGTTTTACTTACAGCAATCAACTTAACATGCTGTGGTAATTCATTCTTGATTTTTTCAAGTTGCTCAGGAATGCTCATGATTACATAGTGTTTAATGCAAAAATAAACACTTTTGGCTTAGCTCCACTACAGGTTATACCATTTTGAAAACGATTGTTGAACTATGGCGATTAAAAAAGACTCAGCAAATGCTGAGTCTTTTAAAAATTTCATTTTTACACTATTCCAAAGCGTGGATTACCAACCCGCTGCGGAGCTTAGGCTCAAACCAGGTGGTTTTAGGAGGCATGATATTGCCTGTATCGGCAATATCAATAAGTTGCTTCATGGAAACAGGGTAAAGTGCAAAAGCCACTTTCATCTCACCGCTATCCACCCTCTTTTTAAGCTCACCTAAACCACGGATGCCGCCAACAAAATCGATACGCTTTGAGGTTCTTAGATCCTTGATATCGAGGATAGGATCAAGCACAAGGTTCGACAGGATGGTAACATCCAGAACGCCAATGGGATCGTTATCGTTGTAGGTGCCAGGTTTAGCGGTTAGGGAATACCACTTACCTTCCAGGTACATGCTGAAATTGTGTAGTTGCTGCGGCTTGTAAATCTCTGAGCCTTTTTCCTCAACCACGAAACCTTCGTTAAGTTTTTGAAGGAACTGTTCAGGAGTAAGACCATTCAAATCCTTAACTACACGGTTATAGTCAATAATCTTAAGCTGATTATCGGGGAATATTACGGCAAGGAAGTAATTATACTCCTCGTCGCCACGGTGGTTAGGATTGGCATTCTTTTTCTCAAGTCCCACACGAGCTGCAGCAGCAGTACGGTGGTGACCATCGGCAACGTAAAGGGCAGGGATTGATGCAAATATTTCAGTGATACGCTTAATGGTTGCCTCATCGTCAATTACCCAGAAATGGTGGCCAAAGCCATCGTCGGCAACAAAATCGTATTCCGGTTTTTTGCTTGTCACTACGTTTGTTACAATCTCGTCCATCTCCTTATGAGCGGGGTAAGCAAAGAAAACGGGCTCAATGTTGGCGTTTTGGATTCGGATGTGAATCATTCTATCCTCTTCCTTGTCGGGACGGGTTAACTCGTGCTTTTTGATACGTCCCTCCATGTAATCCTCAAAATGGCAAGCAACTACCAGGCCATACTGAGTTCTACCATCCATGGTTTGGGCATACACGTAGTACATATCCTTGGGGTCCTGAACCAACCAGCCACGTTCCTTCCATTTGCGGAAGTTCTCCACCGCCTTATCGTAAGCCTGTTGGGTGTGCTCATCGATTATTGGATCAAAATCGATTTCGGGCTTAGTGATATGTAACAACGATTTTTCCCCTGCTTCAGCTTTTGCTTCCTGTGAGTTAAGCACATCGTACGGACGTGCAGCCACCTCCTTTGCAATCTCCCTTGGTGGACGAATACCCTTAAATGCTTTAATTTTTACCATAATTTAAACGTTAAATGTTAAACGTGAGACGTTAAACGGTTTTCAAATATCGAATTAATCCTAAAATAACTTGCTTTAATTTGTTCAACTTTTTTAAAAGTTCATCGATTCCATTAACAAAGCCCAATTTTGAAGCAATTATTATTTGCGTTTCCAATTCAGCCAATGAGCCAAGAGAGACATAAAGGAAATGTATGGTTTCCTTTGAACTACCCCTAGCGCATCCCTCAGCGATATTAGATGGGATCGAGATAGCTGAACGTCTTATCTGTTGGACCAACCCAAAAATTTCCTCTTTTGGAAAACTCTGAGTTAAGGAATATATCTCAACTGATAAATCAACGGCAACTTTCCAAGCATCTAATTCCTTATGGTCCATCCCTTAATTAATTCGGATAACGTTTAACGTTTAACGCCTAACGTACCAACTACTTATTTACCTGAAAAGTTTTATCGCCATTCTTGATGAATGCCACAATTTGACGTGCAGCAGCTAAGCCTGCGTTAATGTTTGCCTCGGCGGTTTCAGCACCCATCTTCTTGGGTGTGGCAAATACCCTGCCCGGGAACTTCTCAACCAGCTCAGCATGGCAGTCGGCCATAATATCAGTGGCATACTTTAAATCGGTACGCTCAGCAAGAACCTTTTTGAGGCCATCCTCGTCTATTACCTCCTTACGGGCAGTGTTCACAAGGGTTGCACCCTTGGGCATTTTGCTCAGTAAGTCGTAGCCAATTGATTTTTTTGTTTTATCGTTGGCCGGAATGTGAAGCGAAACGTAGTCGCACGAGGAGTAAAGCATTTCGATGCTATCAACCACCTTAATACCGTCTTTTTCCATTACTGCCTTATCAACAAAAGGATCAAAGGCATAAACCTCCATGCCAAATCCCTTTCCGTACTTGGCAACCAGTTTGCCCACGTTGCCATAGGCGTGAATACCTAATTTTTTACCAGCAATCTCTGTGCCTGTTCCGGGCTGGAAAAGATTACGAGCCATATAGATCATCATGCCAATAGCTAGCTCAGCAACTGCATTTGAGTTTTGACCAGGAGTATTCATTGCCACAACTCCCTTAGCAGTGCAAGCAGGTAAATCGAGATTGTCGTAACCGGCACCGGCACGAACCACAATCTTCAGGTTCTTACCTGCATCAACAACTTCCTTGGTAACCTTATCGCTGCGTACGATAAGTGCATCAACATCGGCTACAGCCTTAACCAAATCGTTAGGATCGGTGTACTTTTCAAGCAAAACCAATTCAAACCCGGCATCCTCAACAATTTTTCGTATTCCTTCCACAGCAACCTTTGCAAAAGGTTTCTCAGTGGCCACTAGTACTTTTGTCATAGATTTTAAGTTTTGAGTTACTTTATTGGTTCATTGGTCAGAAATCAGAATTAGGATATCAAACTCATGAATCTCCTTAATTCTTTAGGTTACTTCGGTTTCGTGTCGACTTTATAAATGAATAAAGCATTTTGCTTTCTTCTAATTAATAAGTTATACACAGAACTATACCTATCCAACCTAAACCCATCGATAAAAACCGAAATATCCTAGCATTTTGCGATAGAGCCCTATAGATACCTGGGTACCTTTTGCTCCAAAATCCATTTTTCACAATTCCTTCCAGCAAAGTTTGATGAAGGCTCATGGAAAATGGCTTATTAATTTGAAAAATACTTAAAGAGAGAAAATGATGAAACCTTAATTCTAAAAAAATGGGCTGAACAGGAATGAACCCATTCAACCCATCTGAATTAAATTAGGCATTTTGCTTCTCAAATTCCTTCATGCAGTCAACCAGAGCCTGAACACTTTCAATAGGCAAAGCGTTGTAGGTTGAAGCGCGGAAGCCACCCACAGAGCGGTGACCTTTAATACCAACCATTCCTGCCTTCTTTGCAAAGTCCATGAAAGCATCCTCTTTATCCTTATACTCAGGTTTCATAACAAAGCAAATGTTCATGATAGAACGCGAATCCTTTTCGGCAGTTCCAACAAACATTTTGCTATTGTCAATAGCATCGTAGAGTAGTTGAGCCTTCTTCTTGTTTA
>JAGPEQ010000092.1 GCA_018056955.1 Bacteroidales bacterium
AATTGTGAGCTTACAAAGTATTTCGACAGGCGGGTACTGGAAGGTTATGGATATTATCTATGAAATCGCCAATTCTACATATAGGGTATCCGAAAACAGCCACAAAGTGGTTTCAGAATGAATTTTATCCCAACGTTTCAGGGGTGTATCCTGTAATGAGAAAGGATTTGTTTGACAGATTAGTTTTTACTGATATTTATTCATACTCACCCAGTCATTTCCGGGGATGGATAACTGGTGAGGCGGGTAGTAAAAGGCTAATTATATGCGATGAGATTTTAGTTGGGGGGTTGGATATTGGTTTTGGGAATGGGGAGTTTGTGTTGTTGATGTCGCAGAGGCTTCATGATACATTCCCCGATTCGCAGGTGGTAATACTCATTCGGAATCAGCATACAGCATTGGAATCGGCTTACAGTCACTATGTTATGGCCGGTGGAACATATTCGCCTTCGCGATTTTTGGGGATTAAGCCGATGTTCATAAAGCCCTATATGGGCTATAATCAATTTAGCACCAAACTTTTTGAGTACGATAAGCTGATAGATCTATACATCTCACTTTTTGGGAAGGATAAGGTTCACATTTTTCTCTACGAGGATTTTGCTGAAAACCCTAATCGGTTCATCGCTCTGTTTTGTAATACACTTCAACTCGATGCTCCTCAAGGTCAAACATTAAACCGATTAAACGCGCGATATTCTTACATTGCCTTGCAAATACAGCGTTTCCTGAATCGGTTTGCCCTTGGCAATACCCCATTTAAACAGTACTTTATTAATTTCCCCAGCATTTATAAAATTTCGAGGAGTTTAATCCTTGCTACCGATAAGTATTGTAGTTTTCCCAAATATAAATTCGATAAAAAAGTGCACCATTGGGTTGAATTGCGATTTAAGGAGTCGAACCAATGCCTTTCGCAATGGGTTTCAAAGGAAAAGTTATTGCGCTGGGGCTATCCACTTTAACACTGTAAACCTTTTTCCTATCTTTCATACAAAAACATTCCATTTTGTGACAGAAATCATGAGAAAAATATGTAATTTTGTCAGTTAACGAATCAAAATGGAAGTTCAAAGCATAAAGCAACGATTTGGAATTATTGGCAACTCGCCATCTTTGAATAGGGCAATTGATATTGCCCGTCAGGTTGCTCCCACTGACCTATCGGTTCTAATTACCGGTGAAAGCGGTACGGGTAAGGAGGTCTTTCCGCAAATCATTCACAACCATAGCGCCCGTAAGCACGGAGCATATATTGCGGTTAACTGCGGTGCCATTCCCGAAGGAACAATCGATTCGGAGTTATTTGGACACGAAAAAGGCGCTTTTACTGGTGCAACCGATAGCCGTAAGGGCTACTTTGAGGTTGCCGATGGCGGCACCATTTTTCTCGATGAGGTTGGTGAATTGCCCTTATCCACGCAGGTTCGGCTTCTTAGGGTCTTGGAAACAGGCGAGTTCATTCGTGTAGGCTCTTCAAAGGTTCAAAAGACCAACGTGCGTGTGGTTGCCGCAACTAACGTAAATCTTGTTGATGCAATAGCTGAAAACAAGTTCCGCGAGGACTTATACTACCGCTTGAATACGGTGCCCATTTTTATTCCGCCATTACGCGAGAGGCAGGATGATATTCCGTTGCTTTTCCGTAAGTTTGCTACCGATTTTGCTGAAAAGTACCGGATGCCAGCAATTGCACTCGACGATGAGGCTCGCATGGTTTTAATTTCATACTATTGGCCAGGAAATGTCCGCCAGCTCAAGAATGTAACAGAGCAAATTTCGATAATTGAGCAGAAAAGGGTAATCGATTCCGAAACGCTTTTACGTTACCTTCCTGACTATAACGCTTCGCGCCTGCCAACCCTTTACCACAAAAAGGGTGTTGTTGATGAGCAAACCTTTGCCACAGAGCGGGAAATACTCTACAAGATACTTTACGACATGCGCAGCGACATGAATGAGCTAAAGAAGCTTGTGTTCGATCTCATGCGCAATGGCGTGGTTTCGCCTGAGCACGTTCGTTCATCGCCGGTATTTCAGGATTTAGGCGTTACGCATGTTGATCCAATTGTCTCATCGGCACCTGCTCGTGGTACGGAAACAAAGTCGTTTGTTAAGGATTTAAATGATATTCAGGATACTGAGGAAATTCAGGAGGAAACCCTCTCGTTGGAGGAAAAGGAGAAGGAGTTGATAGTTAAGGCGCTTGAAAAGCATAATGGTCGACGAAAATGGGCTGCCATGGAGTTGGGAATTTCAGAACGCACGCTTTACCGAAAAATTAAGGAGTACAATATTAACCTTTGATTATGTCCAGGAAAAAGTTCATTATACCGCTAATTTTAGTATTCACATTGATCTCGCAGAATAGCTGCAAGGTGAGCTATAGTTTTACTGGGGCATCAATACCCCTCGAGGCTAAAACATATAGCGTTCAGCTCTTCCAGAACCTTGCAAGCATTGTAAATCCAACCTTGGCCAACTATATTACCGAGGAGTTAAAAAATAGATTTTTAACCCAAACCCGTTTAACACCGGTTGCCGATTTTGGCGATTTTGCCTTTTCCGGCCAGATTGTAACCTATGATGTTTCGCCAATGGCTATTCAGGGCGATGAGATAGCTGCTCAAAACCGGCTAACCATTGCTGTTAAGGTGAAATTTGTTAACGCCATTGACCCAAAACAAAGTTTTGACAAAACATTTTCGCAATACGCTGTATTTAGTAGTAGCCAGAATTTCTCCCAGGTGGAGCAGGCGCTGGTTCAGGAGATAGTTGAAAAGCTAATCGACGATATTTTTAATGCAGCGGCATCAAACTGGTGAGCCATGGACAAGCAAAGTTTCTTCAGCCTACTGGAAAAGGGTAGTAAACGAGAACAAATCAACACAAACGAGCTGGTTGAGCTGGTAAACAGGTACCCTTACTTTAACGCTGCGCGTTCAGCATTACTCCAGCAAATGTTCATTTCCAATGCTGAACATTTCAAAATCGAGCTGCCCAAGCATGCCCTTTTTATCCCTGACCGCCGATACTTTGCAATGTTAATCTCGAATCTTCAAAACTCCAGCACAAACATTCAAACCGATGATAGGGTTGAAGCAGCTAACGCTAATCCTATTTCAGAGGTAAGGGAAGAGGATAAATCCGCTCCCGAAACTTTGCCAAAAACACCCAAAAAGCGTGGACGGCCCCGTAAGAAAATTGACGACACCAATAGCACCCTTGAGTTACTTGAGAGCGGGGAACAGCCAACAAAAACCATTATTACTGAAAGTAAGCCCTTGCAAACCGATGATACTGACATTCTTGAACTTATTGAAAATGGCAATGAGTCAGGTATTGAGCCGGTTGATTTAATTGAGAAGTTTATTGCTGAGCAACCCACCATCCCGCGTCCTGCAACTCCGCAAAGGGGTTACGACACCGGTGAGGTTGTAGATATCTCCGTAAATTCCGTTATTGAGCCCGACGAACTCGCAACAGAAACACTTGCTGAGATTTATGCCCTCCAGGGGTATATTGATAAAGCTATTTCGGTTTATGAGAAATTACGTTTGAAATATCCAGAAAAAAGTAGTTACTTTGCCGATCAAATTCAAAAGCTTAAAAAGCAACAACAAGGATAGTTAAACTATAAATTACCATAAGCGATGTTTACATTTATAATGACATTTGTAGTGATAGTATCAATTTTACTGATACTTATCGTTTTAGCCCAGAACCCCAAGGGGGGAGGGTTGGCATCAAACTTTGCCGGATCGAACCAGATAATGGGTGTACGCCGCACTGCCGATTTTCTTGAAAAAGCTACATGGACATTGGCCATTGCACTAGTAGTACTTAGCTTTCTGGCAACCATCACCATGCCAAAGCCTGAGGTTGAACAAAAATCGGTTATTGAGTCCAAGGTAAAGGAAACTCAACCCAGCGCTCTACCAAACTTCCCAATGCCAACTGAGCAAACGGATAGCGTAAAGTAAGTTACGCCTTTTAAAAACATTGCTTTTGCAATGAAAAAAATATTTTTTGCAATACTTTTGGGCTCAACCTCATTATGGGGCTGGGCCCAAAATGTTTTGGACAGTGCTGCTGCAAACCCTTCAATCCGGTTTACCACTACTGAAATTGACTACGGATCAATTCCACAGAATTCCAACGGCGAACGCGTATTTGAGTTTACAAACAACGGTTCAAAACCATTAATACTTACTAATGTGGCAGCGTCATGTGGGTGCACTGCAACTGAGTGGCCCCGGGAGCCCATAAAACCAAATGAAAAGGGTTCAATCACCGTTAAGTACAATACTTCAATTACTGGAACTTTTAGGAAAAGCATCAGGGTATTTACCAATTCAAGTCCTGAGCCAATCCTACTTATCATAAAGGGTGAAATTAAACCAAGTCATAGCGATAATTATCAAAAGGAAAACCAAAAATAGTTAACCATGCCAAAGATTTCGGAAAAAGGATTAGCCATGCCAGCTTCGCCCATTCGTAAGCTGGTACCCTATGCAGAGGAAGCAAAACGTAAGGGGCGAAAAGTTTACCATCTAAACATCGGCCAACCCGACATACCCACCCCACAGGTAGCACTCGATGCTGTTAAGAGTACTGATTTGAAGGTTATTGAGTATAGCCATTCGGCAGGTATTGAAAGCTACAGGAGAGGGCTTGCCAAGTATTATCAAGGTTTAGGCATCGATATCACCCACAACGATATGATTATTACCACTGGGGGGTCGGAGGCCATTACCATTGCCTTCATGACCTGTTTGAATCCGGGTGATGAGGTTATTATACCTGAACCTTTCTATGCCAACTACAACGGATTTGCCGTTCAGGCAGGCGTAGTTGTTAAACCAATTGTTTCCAGGATAGAGAACGATTTTGCGCTACCCCCCGTTGAGGAGTTTGAGAAGCTTATTACCCCTAGGACTAAAGGTATTGTAATTTGCAACCCCAATAATCCAACGGGTTACCTCTACTCAAGGGAAGAGCTGGAGCAGCTTGCAACCATTGTAAAGAAACACGACCTTTACCTTTTCTCCGATGAGGTTTACCGTGAATTCTGCTACGATGGCATTACTCATTACTCTGCCATGATGCTTAAGGGGCTTGAGAACAATGTTATACTGATGGATTCGGTTTCAAAGCGCTATAGCATGTGCGGAGTTCGAATAGGTGCACTTATTACCCGCAATAAAGAGGTTATTGCTGCTGCCATGAAGTTTGCTCAGGCACGTCTTTCGCCCCCATCGTTCGGGCAAATTGCTGCCGAAGCAGCCCTTAATACTCCAGCCGAGTATTTCAAGGAGGTTTACGATGAGTACATCAAGCGACGCAACTTTATGGTAGAGGCGCTAAACAAGATGGATGGTGTTTACTGTCCAAAGCCTAAAGGTGCTTTCTACACAGTTGTTCGCTTACCAATTGACGATAGCGATAAGTTTGCACAGTGGCTGCTTGAACATTTTGAGCATAAAAACCAAACGGTAATGCTTGCTCCTGCAACCGGATTTTACTCAACCCCAGGTCTTGGGAAGAACGAGGTGCGTATAGCTTACGTGCTTAATGTTGATGATCTCCGCAATGCCATGGAATGCTTGGAGGTTGCACTAAAGCAATACCCGGGTAGAACACTATAAAATTTTAGTACAGATAAAAAAAGACCCCGATTTTTTCGGGGTCTTTTACTATTTGTCTTTAACTCGTCCCGGATTTTTTCTAATAAATTCCTCCCAGCTGGAAACCTTGCTTTCGGTTTCGTTCTGTTCACCCTGGAAAAAGTGACAAACCGCGGCTGCTAAACCATCGGTTGCATCAAGGTATTCACTATCAAAAGCTTTTTCGCCAAGTATATTTTTAAGCATAGCCGCCACCTGCTCTTTGGATGCACTACCCACACCCGTAATGGCCATTTTGATTTTACGCGGAGCGTACTCATATATGGGTATTGAGCGCGAAAGAACAGCAGCCATGGCTACTCCCTGTGCCCGTCCAAGCTTTAGCATGCTTTGAACATTCTTACCGTAAAAGGGAGCCTCAATGGCTACCTCGTTAGGCTTGTATTCATCAACCAGATGTTGCACCCGTTCATATATCACCTTTAGCTTTGTGTAGTGATCGCGGTATTTTGAAAGCTCAATAACACCTAACACAACCAGTTTAGCATTATTTCGACCGCTACACCGAATTATACCATAACCCAATACATTTGTTCCGGGATCGATACCGAGTATGATACGCATAAATTAAAGGTTAAAGGTTAAAAATAAAGGCTAAAGGGTAATGGCTAAAGGATAAAGGTTAAAGGATAAAGGTTAAAAGTTAAGGGTTAAAGGATAAAGAAGAAAATCAAAGACATAATTGGATTCCTTCCATACCAATGATTTCAGTTGGTTACCAAGCGCCAATTTCTTCGTATAGTCCCTTCCCTGTTATTGGTTGAGCTGTTACATAACTTTTTGTTACTGCCTTTGTTCCAAGTCCAAGGTAGTTGAGTGCACTATTCAGGCTACTTTCAGTAACTTCTCCAAAAGGTGTAAATATATCATCGGCAGCTTCAACAGTTACGGGAATACCATCGTAGTAATCGCCCTCATTGTTGGAGTTCCTTATGCTGAAACATACCGGAACAATAGCCCAGTCGATACTTGGATCGTTAAACTGGAATGTGTACATTCCAACCGGTTTTCCGTGTGTTTTGCTTCCTACCAACACTACATCCATATGGGGTTTTAGCGCATTTATTACCAATTCGCTTGCCGATGCCGTGCTGCTGGTAGTAATGAATAC
>JAGPEQ010000028.1:0-8145 GCA_018056955.1 Bacteroidales bacterium
TATCCTTACCCACGGTAGTATTGCACCGGATTTCAACGCCCAGCGATTTGATATAATCAATGTCCTTGTCAAGGGCATCGTAGGGTAGACGGTACTCAGGAATTCCATAGCGCATCATTCCGCCGGGAAACGGTAATTTCTCGAAAATGGTGCACTCATAGCCCATTAGGGCAAGGTAATGGGCAGCCGATAGGCCGGCAGGTCCAGCTCCAATAATGGCTATCCGCTTACCATTCTTGCTGATGTTCTCGGTTTCCAGAATTTGTTTGTAATTCTCCGCGGGTTGCTGGTCGGCAATGTAGCGTTTAAGCCAGCGTATGGAGAGCGGGTCGCCCTGATGCCCCACGGAGCAAACAGTTTCGCACTTATGTGTACAAATGCGGCCGCAAATCTCTGGCAGCGGGTTGGTGTCGTAGAGTATGCGTAACCCTTCGTTCAGGTCGTCGTTTCGTATTGCTTTAATGTATTCTGGAATTCCCATATGTGCCGGGCAGGTTGCAACGCAAATTCCACATTCTACGCAGCGGTCAGCTTCCTTTATGGCCTGTTCCCTGGAATAGCCGCGAACAATTTCAATGAACGACTTGTCGCGTTCCTCGGGTTTAAGCTCGGGCATGTGAACGCGCTCCTTGCTGTAGAGCTCGTAGTTTGGCCCAGGTTTCTTGTAGCCATTGGGTTCGTCGTCCCATTCTTTTTTGTCGACTCCGGGAATAAACCGGAATACATCTGGGTCTGAGTCGACCCACTTGAAGTGATTCGACATGGACAGTGAGCCTGTGGTGCAAACATCAACGCAAAGGGCGCACCAGCAACAGCGACCATAGTCGATACGGGGTCTTAACCCGCTATCACCATTTTTTGTCTCAATGCCCTCAACCGGAACCATATCGATTGCCGCATTCTGGCATATTGACTCGCATGTTCCGCACCCTATGCAGGTATCAACATCGTTCTTGTGGAAACCCCTGTATCTGGGTGCAGCCTCTCTCTTGAGGGGTTCCTTAATGGTTACAGGCTCTTTAACCACATTTTTCCATGCGGTAAAGGGGCTTATGATATCTTTTATTCGTGCCATACTTTACTTACATTTCAATAAATTACCTTTCAATTTCAGGTGGATAGGTGTGCAACGAGGTCATAAGGCCAGCCACATCGGCAAGGTTGGTATTGATTATCATTTTTTCAAGCAATGCAACGGCATGGGTGTAGCTTGGCCCGCGAACATTAATACGGCGGGGGTACTCGCTGCCATCGGAAACAATGTAGTAGGCAAACTCGCCGCGTGTACATTCGGAACGGATAAAGGTTTCACCTGCTGGTATTTGCCAGTGAAGCACATTGGGAGTGGATGCCTTAAAATCGCCATCTTTTGGCATTTTGGCCAGGATTTGGCGGATGAGGTCAACCGAAAGAAGCAGGTCGCGACGGCGGACATCGGCTCGGGTATAGATATCGGAATCCTTCCCCACAACGGGTTCAAAGTCGAGCTCGGGGTATTTCAGGTAAGGGTACTTTTTACGAACATCATCGGGGATGCCGGCCGCACGCGCGTTAGGGCCGGTAATGCCAAACTGGTAAATCCATTTTGGGTCGATATATCCCATACCAACAGTGCGTTTCTTGAAAACAGCATTGTTGAACATCACCCTGTCAATATCAACCATAAACTCCTCAATTGTTTTGAGGGTTTCCTCCATGCGTGCTTCAAATCCATCGGGCAAAAGTCCTCGAACTCCTCCGGGTATGATATACATGTGGTATATACGTCCACCGGTAAGTTCCTCAAAGCGGTCGAGAACCAGGTCGCGGCAGTAGTTGCTCCATTGTCCAATTATTCCCATTCCCAGCGAGCCGGCTTGTCCGCCTATCCACATCAGGTAGCTTTGCAGGCGTGCCATTTCCAATGTAAGAGTTCTAAGCCATTGGGCTGTTTCAGGAATCTCAATCCCAGCCAACTCCTCAACCCCAGCAGCAAAACAGTACTCGTTGAAGTCGGGTTCAGGAACGGTAATTCGGCAAACAATGGGGAAACACTGAATCCATTTTCGGCGCTCCATCAGCTTCTCAAAACCGCGGTGTAGGTATCCTACGTGGGTTTCGCAATCCATAATCTCGTCGCCTAAAAGGGTTAGTTCAAGCGACATGTTCCCTGTTATGCCCGGGTGTTGTGGGCCATGCCATAGCTTCACATACTTATGTGATCTAAGGTCAATATCTACCTTGCCCTCGCTGTTAAGCGGTGGGTAAAGGCTTCTATCCTCGTTTATCTTGAACAGTTTGCTAAATTTCATCGGGGTAAAGTTTTTTCTTCATATACTCCTTTGGATCATGAGTTTCCCTTCCCGGACGAGGGAAGTAGGTTTCCTCTGCGTACTTCTTGGTATCAAAGTCGCGGCGGTAGGGTGGGATATTATCCCAACCCTCCAGTATAAAGGGTTTATCAACCCTTGGGCTACCGGGAAAGTCAATACCAAACATTTCGCGGAGCTCACGCTGGTAGGTTGCAGCTTGTTCCCAAAGGTGATGAATGGTTTCCATCGTGGGATTATCCCTAGGAATAAAAGTTTTAACCATTATATCAATCCTTTTGTTTGGATTGTTCAGGATGTAGGTGAGCTGGAATTGATTTTTTTCAATCCAATCCACGGCAGTAAGCTGAACCAGATGAAGGTAGCCTTCAACCTCCTTGAGGTGAGTAACCAGTGTTACCAGTTGTTCCTTTGGAATGCTCATGTGGTAGAGCCCTTTACGCTGTGTCCACACTTCGGCATTAGGGAAAACGGTTTTTATGTTATCAAGTAGTGTGTTCATGGTCGTAACTTTTACCAGTTATAATCGGGTATATCCCAATCCTTAATTATCTTTTTCTGATTTGCCTTGTACCAATCAAAGTTTTTGGCATAAAGGTTTGCCCCTTCACCCTTGCCCTGGCGAATAAGCTCTTTCAGTTTCTCAAACCCAGCAAGAATGGCTTCGGGGCGTGGCATGCAGCCTGCAATGTAAACATCAACCGGTAAGTAATGGTCGAGTCTTTTGATGGTATTGTAGCTATCCCAATACATTCCGCCGTTTATTGTGCAACTACCTAGAGCAATAACAAACTTTGGATTTTGCATCTGCTCGTAGCTGCGGATAACCCTTTTCAGGGTTTTAACGGAAAGATATCCTGATATAATGAATACCGACGATTGACGGGGTGTGGGGCGCCACTGTATACCAAAACGGTACGCATCGAACCGTGGGGTCATGAGCGGACGCATCTCAATGGCACCGCAACCGGTGCCAAAGCCTAACACCCATAACGATTCCGAGCGGGCCCAGTTCAAAAATTTTTCAAATATGGGAAGTACCGGTTCGTGAACTTTTGGACGAGCGTCGCAAAAGTAGTCCTGAAGCGGATTTATCTCTATTGGTTCCCCATCGGGCGACATTACTGTCCTTTTCTCTAAATCACTTTTACTCATGGTTATAGTGATATTACTTATTTCATAATCAGATTAAAAGAATGGCTATAATTCCAAAAAGTAGTGGAACGCCTAAGAACCAGCGAACGCTTTGGTCAACCCTGAAGCGGGGAAAGGCAACCCCAACAAAAATTGACCATAGGTATATGAAAAAGGTTTTAATGAATAGCTCGGGCCAACTGGTTGCACCTCCATACAGTAAGTTCATGAATAGGATTAGTTTTGCCACAGGGAAAATAGCTCGGTTAAGCTGCAGCACACCTAGAAATCCAGAATGGTACTCTGTGGGTGGGCCAATAGGAATTTCCTGTGGCGCTAAAACAACATCAAAGGGAGCACGTCCCATGGAACCTAAAAAGGTGAGCATTAGAGCGGCACCGGCAAAGGGATTAGTAAAAATGGTCCAGTTCAATATACCGCCTTGTTGCGCTGCAACAATATCGCTAATATTGAGGGTATGGTACTGCATGGCTATTGATATTACTCCCAGGGTAAGAGGTAGCTCAAGTGCAGTAACCTGCGAAAGACCTCTGGAAACCCCAATTGCCGAATATGGATGTCCACCTTCACCTGCCCCTAAGGCCATACCCAATACACCAAAGAATTGAAAGAAAAGAACAAGGGTAAGGTCCCCAGCAAACGATAGATTATCAAACATAGGGGAACCATATATTACAGGAAGGAAAAAAAGAAGTCCAATCCCTCCGGTAAGTCTAAAAACTGGGCCTAAGTAGTACATTACACCATGTGTAATTTTGCTTCTTTTGGCATGATTCTTTATTAAGTCGAGGTATGGTTGATACCATCTTATACCATAACGTCTCCCAACTCTTGCTGCTATTTTGGGCATAATGCCCTGAAGAATTAGCCCGTAATTTAAAACTATAAAAAGGGTTAGCAGCAAGTATAGTATTTGTTTAATTCCAAATTCCATTTAGAATCCTCCGTTAATTAAGATGTAAACTATTACAGTAAACCCTAGGATGTGAACTAGGTAAGTTTGTCCATTACCATTGTAGATGCTCCTGATTTTATCGGCTATAGCATGTGCGCCTTCGCCAACAGCATCCCAAAAGTTGGTTATACCCGGAGCTACTAGGAATCCAACGGCCTTTTTATAGGGTGCGTAAAAGTTATATGCAAAATGGGTGGTTTCAGGGCGGAATGGACGTTCAGCAGAATATACAATATTGAACTGCTTTACCTTTTGGGCTTTCCGGTTTATGATGTACAGCCATGCAAAGACGGCACCAAAGATAAGCACCACTATGGCTAGTATAAGTTTACCATTCCAATACCCAAATGGTCCAATAGCTAATTGCCCATGCCAAACCAATGCACCTTCAGGGAAGTAGTTTAACAGAATTTGCCCAATTGGTTTTAGCATTGAGTTTGGTAGCGCTGAAAGAACCAATAGTACTGTAATTATTATATATTGAGGAACAAGCATCCAAAAAGGAGCTTCCTTGACGTTTCGGAGTTCATCCTTGGGTTGCCCCAAAAAGATAGTGTGAATAAGCCTAAAACAATACAGGAACGAGATTACCCCTGCAAAAAAAGCAATTCCGGCCTGAAAGTACCATCCGTTTTGCATGATGGCGTTGAACATTAACCATTTACCGCCAAAACCTGTTAAGGGTGGCAATCCTGCAATTACTATGATACCAATCAGTACCGATACAAACGAAAAAGGCATTTGCTTGATCAAACCACCCATCTGATACATATACTTGGTTTTGGTTCGCATTACTACACCTCCAATTGCTAAGAATAGTAAGGATTTGAACATGAAGTGTGTGACCACAATTGAAAGGGATGCTAACCAACCAAGGTGCGACATCATGGTTAAACCAAAAAGTGCATATCCCAATACGCCTATGCTTGAATATGCTAATAGCCTTTTAGCGTCTTCCTGGAATGCCGCCATCATATTACCCATAAGAGCGGTAAGAACACCTACCCAGCTTAGCGCATAAAGGACATCGATGCCAAATAGTTTTTGTGGTCCCATGCTTAGGAATAGCATTACCAATCCTAACACTCCAGCTTTCAGGAGAATTGCCGAAACCATTGGCGATACATCGGCCTCGGCCTCGGCGTGCGCGCCTGGTAGCCAAATATGAAGGCCTATTGACGCAAGTTTGGTCATGAAACCTATTGCCATTAGGGTAAATGCAATAGGAGCATAGTAATGTATGTCCTTTAATATTTCAAGCCCCATACCAGTATGGCCTAGCTGTGCAATGCTAAAACCAGCCAGGATTAAGTAGGCTCCCCCAACCGAGAAAAGGATGTAGCTTAATGCATGCTCCATCGATTTTTTACCCCTGATAATCAAGAAGTAAGAGCCTGCAGTCATTAACTCCCAGGCAAAGAAGAATTCCAGTGTGGTTTTAGCCTCGAGTAGCCCTATTAATCCAGCAAACATCATCATTACAAGCGGGTAAAATCCAGTACGTTTACCCTTAAAAGTGTATCCGGCCAGGAGAGTAATTATACCGCCAACTACAAAAATGATAAAGAAGATACTGGTTAACCCATGGAATGTATCCTGATGTGAAAAGTAGTACAACGCCATTGCTCCAATGGCTAAGGTGTTTTTGATGTAAACAGGTAAAAAGTCAACTATGTAAAGGAATGCAATGAATGCGGTAGCCATATATATAAAGGTAGATTTGTAACCTGCAATCTCTCCAAAATAAAATCCTAAAGCGTATGTCAACCCAGCAAATAATGCAGTAGGTATAAACTGATGTAGTTTGATTTTAGGGTAATTCTGTTCTACCTCGTCCCATTTGATTGCATAACCCAACCACCGGAACAGGTAAACCCCTTCAAAGAGCGACCCAAGCAGAATTATTGCTAGTAACCAGAAATGGTGGTTACTTGCCAGTTGCATTACCAGTTGCCATTTCCCAAAAAACGATGGGAATGGAGGGAATCCAACCAGAGTAAAAATAAAAGTTCCCATCAGGAAAAGGTAGATTCGATGGCCTCTAATTGCACCCCAATCCTTTAACTTATCCGCATTTACAATGCCTGCAAGCCAAAACAAACCAGCTTTAGCCAGGTAATGCGAGAGGAGGATGGCCAATGCAATGAACTTTGTATTCTCACCAAGGTAAGGTTTTAACCCTATTATGGTCATAATTAAACCAATTTGCCCTACCGATGAGTAGCCCAAAAGCCGCCTGGTGTTTTCCTGCTTAATCCCAAGCAGGTTCGATGCCATAAAGGTTATGGCTCCAATTATGCTTAGGGTATTGAAAAGGGTAAAATTTCCAAACACCATCAGCTTGTCCAGAACAAAAATTCCTGCAGTGGCCGATGCCGCTGATATTAAAGCTCCAATTCCGGGATGTGCACCTTCATACACATCTAGCGCCCATCCATTGGCTGGGAAGGGTTTTAGCTCCAAAACAATGGATAGTAGGACTAGAAAGATTGCTACATATCCACCTTTAACGTATAAAAGCGATGCCTGGCTTATAAAGTCGATATTCAGTGTGCCACCAAAGTAGTAAATGAAAACTGTTCCGAGTAGTAGCAGTCCTGAGATTAAGCCGGTGGCAATAACATACTTAAAACCTGCCGGAATCGATTTACGGTCAGGGTTAAGTATTACCAAACCCGCAATGGCAATGCTCTGTATCTCCATAAAAACAAATAGGTTGAAGAGGTCGCGAGTCATTACCATTACATTTAGGCCTAATACTAGTACTAGAAACACAATCATCATGTTTTTGCCAGCCTGCAATAGCTCTTTAGCCAGGTAGATTGCGCCAAGTAATCCAACTGTATTAATAAGAAGCGTAAATATCGATTCGGCTAAGCCCATTTGCAGGTTAATGGCAAAGGGTGGTTTAAATCCCCCGGTAAAAATCTGAACAGATTCTGTTGCATTGCCCCAGAAATGGCTTAACCAACCTGCCGATATGGCAATCATGGCTGCCAGGGCGGTGTAAACAACCCCAAGGGCTAACTTCTCCCTTTTACCTAAAAATCCAAGCGCAAAAGCTACTCCCAGCGCTATGGAAACTATATGTATTGGGTTTACCATTTCAAATCGGTGTATGAGTTAATATCAAGTGATTTTTTCTCCCTATACATTCGCAAAACATATGCAAGCATTAGGGCTGTAACGCCCAGTCCAATTACAATTGATGTGAGAACAAGCGCTTGTGGCACAGGGTCTGCTACTTTGCTTGCAGCTTGCGACACATCTACAGCCTTATCGATAATTGGTGCGGTGCTGTTTTTAATATAAGCCATGCTAACAATCACTATGTTAAGGCCAGTATCGAACAGGCTGAAACCAATCACAATCTTTATCAGGTTTTTCTGGGTAATCATACCCCATAAGCCAACTACTATCAGCATAAAGCCTATAAGCATGGCAAGAAACTCAAGTGTAAGGTATTGCGCCATAGCTAAATCTCGTTTTGGTTTTCCTTAAGTGAATCGAGTATGCCAGTTAGCTCAGAGCCAACCTTAATGCCAATGAAAACATATATTATTGGAATGGCGCCTGCGCTTAAAAGGCTTCCGAGTTTGCCCAGTGGTAAAAAAGCGTTGTTTAGGAAACCGCTAGCCAGAATAAGGCCCAGTATTCCCATTGCAACAAATCCAACCCCTGATACCGATTCAAGAACCGATATCAGCTTGTGGTTAAACCTTGAGG
>JAGPEQ010000028.1:8245-29174 GCA_018056955.1 Bacteroidales bacterium
ACCAAGAGGTCGGCAACCGTTTTATCGGTCATTTTTGTACCCCTAAAGTGTGCTGCGCGCGAAATCACGTTCGATGAAACCGGGTTGGTGATAAGCACAAAGAACATAATGACTAGCAGTTTCCAAATCCAGGCAGGATTTACTATGGCTAGCCCAATTAGGCTAAGAATGGTTCCCAGGGTCGACGCCTTGGTACCAGCCTGAATGCGGTTGAACAGGTCAGGCATGCGAACTATGCCAAGGCCACCTAAAAATATGAAGATGGAACCCACAAGGGTTACCGATGCTCCTATAAGTTCACGTATTTCCATCACAACCCCCTTTCGATATACCTACCTATTACTACTACGCTCAGGAAGCTGAGTAAGCCGTAAACCAGAGCCACATCCAGATAGATAATTCTACCGGCAAAGTGGGAGATTAGAGCAATTACCGATATTGAGGCCACGGTCATCACATCAAAAGCAATGGTTCGGTCGGTGACATCGGGACCCTTTATGAATCGGAGCAATGCCAGCAGGATGCCCAAGGCCATGAGCACACCTGCCATAATTAGAATGGTGTTAACCATAAATCACCTCCAGCAACTTTTCGAATTTTCCCAGAATTTTCCGGCTTGCCTCTTCGGTATCAAGCGTTTTTACATCAATCCAGTGGATGTACAGCTCATCATCCTTCATGTCAATGGTAAGTGTACCTGGAGTCAGGGTGATAGAGTTTGCCAGAATCATCCGCCCTATGGGCGATTTAAGCCGTGTTTTAACCTTTACTATCCCTGGGTTTATGGGAAGTTTAGGGTTTAACACCCTAAGCGCCACATCGATGTTCGATTTTACTATCTCCCAGCTAAGCACAAAAAGGTAGATTAATGAGTAAACGAACACCTTAGGGGTCATGCGAAACCTCCCAAAAACGTTGCTATTCTTCCCGAAAATTAGGGCAAGAGTAACGGCAAGCGCCAAGCCCAATAGTAGACTTGTAAGCTCAAACGTACCGGTAAGCAGCAACCAAATCAGGAAAAGTAAAACAAACAGGTTTGCTACATTTCTGATATTCATTGGTTTGTAGTTTGTTTTGTGAATTAAAATAAACAGATATATAGATATGTAAAAGTAGACATGTTATTTGACTAACAAATAATTAAAGCAGTAACATATTAGGGTAAAAAGATTAAATTTGCAAAGGTTTTCAATTAACATATGTTGATAAAAACGATGATTTACATCACCGTTTCTTGAATTGTAATTTAATTAACAGATGGTTGAGTCTAAAAAATCATGCCTGCTTTGCAATAACAAGTCGGAATGTTTTAGGCAGCTGAGCGACTCTCAGCTTGATTTTGCTAATAGCAACAGGGCTGAAATATCGTACCGCAAGGGGGAGATGATTGCCAAGCAAGGGAACTTTTATACCCATATTCTTTACTTGCAAAGCGGGATGGTTAAGGTTTACAAGGAGTTGCCCGATGGCAGTAACCTTATTTTGAGCATATTTGGTGTGGGCAGCTTGATTGGTTTACCCTTCCTTTTCAAGAACCAGATTCTGGACTACTCCGTAGCTGCGCTTGACGATACAACCATATGCGCCATCGACAGGCATGCTTTTGAAAAGCTTATTCACGAGAATGGCGAATTTGCCGCCGAGGTGGTAAACCAGCTTAATCAGTGTACGCTTTACAACTACGACAGGCTGGTAAGCCTCACCCATAAGCAAATAAATGGCCGTTTTGCCGATACGCTCCTTTATCTCTCCAGAGTGGTTTACAAGGCTAATCCCTTTAACCTTACCCTTAGCCGTAAGGATTTGGCCGAATATACTGGGGTTTCGGTTATGAGCGTTATACGCGCCATCAAGGAATTTAAGAACGATGGAATTATTGATATAAGCGGTAATAGGGTTGAAATCCTTAACTTCAGTCAGCTGGAGCGGATAAGTAGAACCGGGTAATTCGTTTAGTTTTACAAGCCATTGATTAAAATTGAGAATATGTTAGCTGATCAGAAGGTAGATCTAAACTGCAAATGGAATTATTTCAAACCTTTACTAAATCCCTTTGCCGTATGCTCTCCATTTCTCGATCAGCGCAGACATGTCGTAGGGTAGCTGCGAGTCAAAGTGCATTTTCTTGTTGGTGAGTGGGTGGGTAAACCCGAGCGTTTTGGCGTGCAGGGCATGGCGGGGGCATAGCTCAAAGCAGTTCTCCAGAAACTGCTTGTACTTTGTGGTTAGGTTGCCCTTTAGGATTTTATCACCTCCGTAAACCTCATCGCTGAAAAGTGGATGCCTGATGTACTCCATGTGGGCACGTATTTGGTGCGTACGGCCAGTTTCCAGCTTACATTCAATAAGGGTTACAAACCCAAATCGCTCAATAACCTTCCAGTGCGTTACAGCATGCTTCCCCTGCTCGCCATCGGGGAATACCTGCATTTTTTTTCGGTCACGGATACTACGACCTATATGTCCGGTAATCGTTCCACTATCGGTTTCCATATCGCCCCATACAAGCGCAATGTATAGCCTGTCAGTGCTTCGCTCAAAGAACTGCCGGGCCAGGTGATTCATGGCCATCTCGGTTTTGGCAATAACCAGCAACCCCGATGTGTTGCGGTCGATACGGTGAACCAGCCCGGGCCTTACTTCGCCGCTCTTGAAGAGCGGAACGTCGCGCAGGTGGTAAAGTAGGGCATTAACTAATGTTCCGGTGAAGTTACCATGTGCCGGATGCACAACCATTCCTGCAGGCTTGTTCACCACAAGTAAAGCTTCGTCCTCATAAACTATGTCGATAGGGATATTCTCGGGTTTGATATCGGTTTCGCGGGGTGGGTAAGCCAGAACAATGGAAATGGTATCGAGCGGCTTTACCTTGTACGACGATTTAACGGCCTTTCCGTTAACCAGTATATTGCCCGCATCGGCAGCCCCCTGAATACGGTTGCGGCTCACATTCCGTATCTTATCGGTAAGGAATTTATCGATTCGCGTTGGTGTTTGTCCCTTATCAACCTCAATACGGAAATGTTCGTACAGGTCGGCCTGTTCCGCCGTTCCGTTTTCCAAATCATCGTCGGGGTCAAGCAGCCGATTTTGGTTCATTGCTTAATAATCACTTTGGAAGTAAGGGACTGTCCGTTGGCAAGGTTCACCTTTAGTAGGTACATTCCTGTTGGGATGTGTTCAACATCGATAGGTTCGTTCTGATAAACCGATTTAGACTCAATTACCTGACCGGTTATAGAAATTAGCTGGTATGAATTTACAGCAATTCCATTACCAACATCGATATAAATCTTTTCGCTTGCCGGATTCGGATAAACCCTGATGTTACTGGTAGTAGATATAGGTGCAGTGGTGGGATTTTGGTAAAGCTTGCCAAAAATAGGTCTGATCATTATAGTTCCCTCAAACTGGGTGTTTGTCCAGTAACCGGGTAGGGTGTGAAAAATCCTCTCCCGACTATTTGTGTTGCGGTCAAATCCAACATTCAAAAACTCAATGGTACTTTGCTGCCATCCTATGTAGAAGTTGCCAACGGGTATCGAAACGGGTTCAGTACGGTAAACGGTAAAGCAGTTCAGGCTATCGGTGAATAGGGGGCGTGTTGTGCTTCTCTGGTAGAGTAGTTCACCCGGTTTGCCATTGTTATCGGCCCAAATAGATATTTTAAAGGGCTGGTTGTTGGCATCCTGGTAGCTGCGGTTAAAGTATATCATTACGCCTACCAGGTTGTCGGTCTTGTAGCTGTAAAACTTTTGGGCAATCATGGCGTTAATGGTACCCTCGCCAAAAAGGCCATAGCCGCTTTCGGCCGAACCATCGTCGAGGGCGTAGTAGTTGTAGAAGTTGAGCTGGTGAACCAGCGAGTCGTTGTACCTTAAATGCTTGGTTGATTCATCAAAATCCGTTTGGAGAAAAGTTTTGAGCAGGAATTTGGCGGAGTCGGGCCAAGCAGAGGTGAAGGTGTAGTCGAATGGTCGGGTGTATGTGAATTCCTCATACCCATAAATGTTTTCGGCTCCTCCAGAAAAGGCGTACTCGTTGCCGGTTGAAAGGTTGGTAACCGCAAAGCGGCGGGTAACGTTCCATGTGGTGGGACCAAGGTTGTTGTAAACAATAGAAAACTCGCGGGGATTCTTAATTTCAGAAGCCTCAGCATCAGCAAAATGTGTCCATGGAACCGATGTGTAGTTCTTCAGCATCGATTTTATTGGTTTGCGAAACGCAATGTCGTTGTATATGGTGTCGTCCCAGTTACGTAGCCTGTTCAGGTAAACCAAATCAATATGCCAATGGTCGGAGTTGGTTTTGTAGCCGGGCACAGTGGCATTCTCCATAAGCGAAGCATACCCAATAAAGCGAAAACGGAAACCGTTTTCTAAGAAAATGGGATTATCAATATTGATGTTAACTGTAAAGAATGTTGAGTCGAGCTTAGTGGAACTTTTTTCATCCTTATTGTTGAGCAGGTGGTTATAGAAAGCAATCTTGTTAGCGTTGAAGTCAACCGATGAAGCCCAGCCTCTAACCCAGCGGTTTTCCGATGGGCTATATAGTTCAAGCACCAGCGAGTCATTTGGGCTGGGTTGGTAACCCAACCCTCCGGGTTGAACGTTGAACGACAGGTAAATGCTATCGGTTGCAGGGTAGTTTAGGTTTATGGGGAGCGATGTAAGCGTATCGGCAGGTTGCGGGGTGGTGGTTAGGTGCTGATGTAAAACTCCCTTGCGGTTGACTGCATCGAATGTTACTGCCCCAACGGTAGGAGGGTTAATGGCATAGGTCTTATTGGATATTGCATTGCTAGGTTCCCAGAGCTCTGGGGTGGGATAGGGAGTGTTTCGGGCAAAATCGTCGAAAAATGGTAAGGACAGATTCGTTTTTGTGTAATTACTTTTCTTAGTAACATCACTTATGGTACGATAGCCCGAAAGGTTAACCAGAACCTCCTGCCCGTAGCATAGGGATGATACAAATATGAATACTAGAATGGTTAATGCTTTCCGCATTGTATTGCTATTCAATAATTTCATCGGCATGCTTAGCCGGCATTGTGTTAACCGAGTCCGCACGCTCAATCTTTGGTATGCGTGCCTGGTTTAGTGTAAGCCATATATCAACCCTAGTTCCAAAGCCAAGGGTTGCGTTCTCCATGTAGGCAGGGTACTGGCTATACACCCTAGCATCTAACGAGTCGTTGTGCGTAATTATTGTTTCGTCGTACCTTATTCTACCAACATTGAGCGATGCCTCAATTATTCTGCTTACTGCATCGTTAAGTTTAAGACCTATGAGTAGCGGTATTCCTGTACGTTCGCCCTGCATACCCTGACCTAAAACCAGGTCGATTTTTGAGCCCTTGGGGATGCGTGTGCCGGGTTCCGCAATTTTACCTTCAAAGCGTTGTTCAAGAACATTGTTTAGCCCTAGGTCGGGGCGGAAGTATAGGGTGCCAACCTCAAAGCCTTCCTGCTCAAGGATAGCCTTTGCTTGTCTAAGCGTGTAGCCAACAATATTGGGGATTTCAATTTTGATAGGGTTTTTGGCATTGATGGTAACAAATACCCTTCGGTTCTTTTTAACCATGGTACCAGGTTCGGGATTCTGGGAAATTACGCTTCCCGGTTTCTTGTTAAATATGTAAACCGAATCGGCTATTTCAATCCTCAGGTTGTTATCGGCAATCACCTCAGCTGCTTCCTCTACTGCCATACCCAAAAGTGTTGGTGTAGGTTGTTCCTGGTTATGCCTGGTGTATATCCTCAGAAAGATCATGAGTACAATAAGTACTCCAAGAATCAACCCTAATCCATTTATTATGGTGTTAACGTAGGGGATTTTGTATATCTTCAGAAGGTACTGTTTTACTTTCTCGAATTCAGTTTTGGTTGTCATAATGCAAGGTAATTAAACATGATACAAAAATAGCATAAACATGTAATAATGCTACCAATTAGCTGTATACCTTAATAATATTATATAGCGAATCGCGCTCGGCCGGAATCTTACCCGCTTCTCTTACAAGTTGTGTCAACCGGTTAACTGTCATTACAGGCTTTTGCTCTTCGGCTCCGGCCATGGAGTATATCTTTGTGGTATCGTCGATAGTTCCGTCAATATCATCGGCGCCAAAATGGATTGCAAGGCGGGTGTTCTGTATCCCGAGCATTGGCCAGTAGGCCTTTAGATGCTTAATGTTGTCCATGAAGATTCGGGATACTGCAAAATTGCGAAGGTCCTCGGTTAGGTTAACCTCGCCTAGGTATCCCATAGGGTTGTTTGCGGAACGGAACTTAAGAGGGATAAAGCAGTTAAAACCATGGGTTTCGTCCTGAAGGTTGCGGATTGCCTCCATGTGTTGTACCCTATGCTTGTAGCTTTCAATGTGGCCGTAAAGCATGGTGGCATTGGATTGTATGCCATTTTGATGTGCTGCTTTGTGGATTGCCAGCCATACCTCGCCCGATGCTTTATCGGGGCATATTTTGGCTCTCACGGCCGGGTCGAAAATCTCAGCACCCCCGCCGGGGATGGAATCTAAACCATACTCTTTGAGTTTCCTCAAACCCTCCGCGTACGAAAGCTTGCTTTTACGAATTACATAGTCGAGTTCAATGGCCGAGAAGGCTTTAACGTGGATGTTCGGAAGTATCTCCTTAACGGTTTTAATCATTTTCCCGTAGTAGTCCAAATCCCATTTTGGGTGAACACCGCCAACAATGTGTACTTCCGTAACATCGCTATTTTGGTAGTTGCGGGCAATGTTTTTAATTTCATCAAGGGTGTAAACCCAGCTCTCAGGGTCGCCAGCACCCTTATGGTACGAACAGAATTTGCAGTTAAAAACACACAGGTTGGTTGGCTCTATGTGGAAGTTCTTGTTAAAAAGAACGTAATCGCCATTTATCCTGCTACTTGTAATATTTGCCAATTGCGATAGTAGGGCTAAATCGGCTTTCTCGTAAAGGTACACAGCCTCGTTTGGCTGAATACGTTGCCCATCCATTACCTTGCTTGTAATGTGTTTGAGAAATTCATCGTTGATGTTGGGTGCTATTGTTTTTACAATGGGTTCCATGTTAAAAATTTGCGGTAAATATACACCAAGAAAACAAAAAAGGCAGGTTAATTACCCGCCTTTATCTGTTATGATTGATTAGTAATTATTTCCGGAAGATTTCATCGGAAACAGTCAGTCTTTTTCTTCCCTTTGCACGGCGGGCAGCCAGAACCCTGCGGCCATTGTGGGTCGACATACGTTCACGGAATCCGTGTTTATTTCTTTTTTTCCTGATGGATGGCTGAAATGTTCTTTTCATCTCTGTATGCTTTTACTAATTATTATTTCCAGCAAATCTATGGCTTTTTTAAACCCATTTTGGGTTCGCAAAGGTAAAACAATTTTTCAATATTAAAAAACACCTGGTTAAAAATTCAAAAAATAGTTAGCCGCACATCCCTTAATCAGTGGTTTGGTTTAGGTACTTGATAACCGCTGAGTTGACACATAGGCGACTACTATAATGCTCAATCCTTTAATGTGCATTTTATTGATAACCAATGTACTAAAAATTATCAAAACTTATATTGCACCATTTAGGCCAGATTTTGAATCAACCCACTTTTTCCTTTATCCCTTATCCTTTATCCTTTATCCTTTATCCTTTATCCTTTAACCTTTACCTCACACCTCAATATGTATCACATACTTTTCAACGAAGTAGTCGTCCTCAAAAAAATCGTCAATATTCCATTTTGTAGCCCACTTGTGGTAGGGCTTTAGCTCCTCTTTTATGTCGCCTCCTTTAAGACAGATTAGGCCGTTAGGAAGGTTGTTAATACCCCCGGGGTGAATGTTTTTTTCAACCCAAGCCATAAGCTTTGGAACAGGAGCCACTGCACGGCTCACAACAAAATCCCACTCCTGTTTTAGATTCTCAGCGCGGGCGGTGATTACCTCCACATTATGTAAGCCAACGGCTTTGGCTACCTCGGAGGTTACCTTTGTTTTTTTAGCTATGGAATCAACCAGGGTAAACTTACAGTTTGGGAAAAGGATGGCAAGGGGGATGCCGGGAAAACCGCCACCAGTGCCAATATCCATAATGGTTGTGCCTTTGGCAAACTGAACAACCTTTGCTATGGCCAAGGAATGCAGAACATGGTGAATCATCAGGTTGTCGATATCCTTACGGGAGATAACGTTGATTTGTGAGTTCCATAGCCTGTAAAGCGGCTCAAGTTGTGCAAACTGATCGCGTTGAGCTTGAGTTAGCTCAGGAAAGTATTGTGCAATTTGTTCCATGGCAAAATGTATTATTTATGGTGTGGCGGAAGGTTGCTCAGGATGTTTGAGAGCAGCTCACGGGCTCTGAAAAGTTGAGCCTTTACGGTTCCTAACGGAAGGTCTAGCTCTTCGGCAATCTCTTCGTAGGAGTACTCCTTAAAGTAGCGTAGCTCTATGAGCTTGCGGTAGCGGGGTTTAAGCTTGGAAACCACTTCCTGTATCAGGCGTATGTTCTGTTCCTTAATTAGATTTTCCTCAGGATCAGGTGTCGATGCCGGTATAACGGACGATGGCGACATGGAGTTGCCTTCGGCATCCTCTGGGCCTTGGTCAATCGATATCAGGTTTGCCTTGCGCTTGCGAATGAAGTCGATACAGTTGTTCGATGCAATTTTGAATAGCCAAGTGCTAAATGCAAAATTCGGTGTATACTGGTGTATGTTCTTGAAGGCTTTGCCAAAAGCCTCAAGGGTTAAATCCTCCGCATCGCTTTTGTTGTTAACCATTTTCAGCAGCATGTAGTATATGGCATCCCGGTAGCGATCCATAAGCTCAGCGTAAGCTTTCTGGTCGCCTTTAATTGCTTTATCCACAAGCACAAGGTCGTATTTCGCCTTCTCCGAAAGGTTTTCCGGGATCATTACCATTTCTGCTGTCGTCGGTTAAGAGTGTTAAAGATTAGCAATTTAGCATAAAAATAGAGAGAAAACAAATCCCACCAAAATGCAATATGCATTAGCTTTTTTTCTTCAAGCCTTTTTGCTGCAATTGCAGCTATAGTGTGTTTTACAATTATTACCAGCAAAAGTAAAGCAGTTGATATCAAAGGAAGAATTTTGAAAATTAGGGTTAACGCAAATAGAATGTAAACAAGTATTCTGCTTAATGGTTCAAGCCCTAAACGGGTTTTCAGGTTGCTGCTGTAGAATTTGGCTGTTGATAGGTGCCTGCGCTTTTGGCGTAACCAGGTAGAATAAGTTTTTCGAGGGACTGAGAGAGTATGTGCCTCAGGGCGATACTCAACAGCCGTATTGCTTGGTGTTGCAACCTCCATCACAAAAAGGTCATCGTCGCCGGAGTCGATACCGGCATGGTTGGCAAACCCTTTATTTTTGAAAAAAAGCGATTTTTTGTAGGCCAGGTTACGGCCTACGCCCATGTATGGCCTACGGGCTAACGCCCATCCAAAGTAGTTCAAAGCGATGAAGAGCGTATCGAGCCTAACTAGCTTATTGAGTAAACCCCTTTCGGCCAGGTATCCGCCATAGCCTAGTACTACCTCTGTGCCATTGGTGAAGTTCGACGCCATGTAGCGTAGCCACTTGTTCGATTTTGGGAAGCAATCGGCATCAGTAAGCACCAACCATTCGTTTTTAGCCGCCTTTATGCCAACCGTAAGGGCTAATTTTTTGGCATGGGTAAATTTTTCGTCTTCCTTAATGGTTGTTACACGCAGCCGAGGGTATTTCTTTTGCAAGCTCTCAAGTACCAGATCGGAATTATCGCTTGAACAGTCGTTCACTACCACCACCTCGTAGTCAGGGTAGTCCTGCTCAAGGACTTTGGGAAGGAAATGCTTAAGGTTTTCCTCCTCGTTGCGGGCGCATATTACTACCGATAGAGGTGGGTACTGTTCATCGTTTTCGGGTAAATCATTAAATTTTTTACGGATAACCCTTAGGTAGAAAACCAGGTAGAAGTAAAGCTGTATAAGTACAAATACTAAAAAGACAACACCAATTACTTTTTGGTAAATGCTTAAATTATAGATAATTTCCATTATAAGACAAGTAGTAATTTTCATGCAATGATATTAAATTTTGGCTGAATTTCAAGTGAAGTTTAATCATGATTTGTAACAAGGGGTTTCAAATTTGTTTCTTGTCAGTATTTGTGAGTTCAACATAGCCATGTTCAATTACTTTACTACATTTGTGAAAAATTTATAAAGATTTGAGTTTTAGTAGATTTAATTTAAACCCTGCGGTTCTTGAAGGTATCGAAGCCATGGGGTACACAAAACCCACTCCTATTCAGGAGCAAGCCATACCCGTAATTTTGGAAGGTCGCGATTTACTAGCCTGTGCACAAACAGGAACGGGGAAAACTGCAGCATTTATGCTGCCTATCCTCAGCCTATTGTCAGCTGAAGAACATGATGCTTCGTCGGTCAATACCCTTGTAATTGTTCCTACACGTGAGCTTGCCATGCAAATCGACCAACAGGTTGAAGGGTTTTCGTACTTTGCCCCGGTTAGCTCAATAGCCGTTTACGGCGGGAACGATGGCTCTAACTGGGACAGGCAACGACAGGCTTTGGAGCATGGCGCAGAGATTATTGTTGCCACGCCGGGCCGATTAATGCAGCATATTCAAATGGGCTACGTTAACCTTAAAGGCGTTCAGCACCTCGTGCTCGATGAGGCTGATCGAATGCTCGACATGGGATTTTACGACGATATCATGGCAATAATTGCCTATTTGCCCAAGCAAAGGCAAACCCTGATGTTTTCAGCAACCATGCCCCCTAATATACGTAAACTGGCAAAATCGATACTTGTTGAGCCAGTTGAGATAAACCTGGCTGTTTCCAAGCCAGCTGAAAATATTTTACAGGCGGTTTACCATGTTGGAGCCTCGCAAAAACTGTCGCTTTTGGCCTCGCTTTTGAGCAAGAAGGAGGTGGTGCAGAGTGCCATTGTTTTTGCGTCAACCAAGGCCGAGGTGAAAAGCATTGAAAGCAAACTACACAAGGAAGGGTTAAGCGTTGCTGCCATGCACTCTGACCTGGAGCAGAAACAGCGCGAGGAGGTGATGCGCAATTTTCGTAACCGTAAGGTTCAGGTTCTGGTGGCTACCGACATTGTTGCACGCGGTATCGATATAGAGGATATCGATCTAGTGGTAAACTACGATGTTCCGTCCGATCCTGAAGATTATGTTCATCGTATTGGTCGTACTGCCCGTGCCCAGTCCGATGGCGTAGCCATTACTTTTGTTAGCCCCGACCAACGCGGGAAGTTGCATGGCATAGAGCGTTTCCTGGGTACAAAAATATTTGTCATCAACTATATTCCTAATAGCTAAGCTTAGGCAATGAAGAAATGGTTACTCCGAATAGTATTCCCAATCCTACCGGTAGTAATGCCATAATTTTCATTTGGTCAGGTTATTAAGGGTCGAGTTGCCGACGATACCGGTAGGCCAATCCCTTACGCTTCGATATATTCCAAGGAACTTAGGCAGGGGACATCATCTAACTCCGATGGAGACTACATGCTTAGGGTTCCCAGTGGTGAGTATTCCTTTGTTTTTCGGGGTCTTGGTTACGAAACTGTTGAGCGGCGGATTAAAGTAGATGTAGGTGAGGTAACCCTAAACATCACCATGCCTGTAAAGCCATTTCTGATTGCCCCTGTAACCGTTGGAGGCAAGGGCGAAGATATTGCATACGATGTGGTTCGCAAGGCAATTGCCATGGCGCCATACTACCGCAATCTGGTTAGTGAGTACGAGGCGGAGGTTTACCTTAAAGGGACTTTCAAGGTCGACAAACTGTCGTGGTAGGTTAAGCGAAGCATAAAGGATAGCCCAAATCCGCCCAAGGAGGGTTCGCTTTACCTGCAAGAGTCCTACAACAACGTTAGGTTTACAGCGCCCGAAAAATTTGATCAAAGGGTAAAGATGATTCGTTCCAATTTTCCTGGCGAGTTAAACAGCACCGATAATATTCTGGGTTTTGTTTCGGCAAATCTATACCAACCTAAGGTTGGTGAAATCATTTTACCCCTAGCGCCTTACGCTTTCAACCATTACCTGTTTAAGTACGAGGGTTACGCCTTCCAGGATAACCGCGCATTGGTTAAGGTTAAGGTTATTCCCAAGCGAAAAAGTCGGCAACTGGTTGAGGGCTACATGTATATTGCCGAGGATTACTGGAACCTACATGAAATCGATTTTACTGTTCAGTCGCTTGCGGGGCCATTTCGGATTAAACAAACCTTTGGGGAGGTTGAGCGTAATGCTTGGCTTCCCATTAGCCAGTATTTTGATATTGATGCTAATTTCCTTGGCAACGTTGGCCGAATACAGTATGTTACGGCTATCAAGTATCTGAATGTAAAACTAAATTCAAAAGTAAAACCACCTGTTAAGATTGATATAAAAGAAGCGGAAACCAAGCATATTGCCGAGGATACACAGGTCAAAAGAAATACTTCGCCCCGAAAGCAAAGGGAAGATGCCCGTATGGAACAACTCTTGGCCAAGGATAATCTTACAAATCGTGAAATGTATGAGCTGCAAAAGCTCATGCAAAAACAAGTACGCCAATCCGATTCTCTTCCCAATAAGCTTGAGGTGCCTAACCCTCTAACCATTACAGTCGACTCGGTTGCAACCAAACCCGACACCATGGCGTGGCAGCAGGTTAGGCCTGTTGCGCTTAATGCCGAAGAGTTCAAAGTGAATAGGGAGATAGATAGTAAGCTACAGATGTCGCCCGATAGCGTTTCAGCCGATAGTACCGGTAAGGCAAATGTACTTAAAACCCTTTACATGGGGCACACCTGGTATAACGCCAATAAAAAACGTACATTTCTATTCTCGGGCTTTGCTGGTCCAAATGAGTTCCGCTTCAACACTGTTGATGGTTTTGTAGTAGGGGCTTCGGGTAGCTACCGTAAGCAGTACAGCAGGAATGGAATTTATATCAAACAATCGGCATACTATGCAACTGCCCGCAAAACGCTCATGGGTGAAACCGATTTTCGGCTTTCCTATGCCAATATGAATAGGGGTTTAGCATCCATCCGAATGGGTTGGATAAGTTACGATTTCAATGGCGATGCGGGTATTAGTCCATTAACCAATACCTCGGCCTCGCTTTGGTTTGGCCGAAACTACATGAAACTTTACGAAAACCGATATGTGTCGCTTTCGAACCGGATTGACCCATTAAACGGATTTGAGGTTTACACCTCGGTTTCGTTTGCGCGCAGGGTTGAGCTGCAAAATAATACCGATTTTATTGTTTACCAGCAGAACCTGCGATGGTACACCCCAAATGTTCCTGCTAACGAGGATGCCACACCCCAGAACCTATCAACTCATAGTTCGCTTGAGGGTTCCATTCGGGTGCGCTACACTCCGTTTTACCATTACCGAATTCGCAATGGTCGTAAGCAAATGCTTTACTCCCGCTGGCCTACCATTACCTTTCAGGTTCATAAGGCTTTACCCAATTTACTTAATTCAAATTCCGATTATCTCAGATGGGAAGCCATGGTTAATCAAATAATCAGAACCGGTCCAAGTAATCGAATTTCCTATAAATTTATCTACGGTGATTTTGCAAGCAAGGGGAGCCTTTACTTTGTGGATTTTAAGCATTTCAACACCATGCGGGTTTCGGTGGTAATTCCCTCTTTTAGCGAGGGTTACCAGAATATCAGTTACTACCGCAGGAGCACATCGGAGTGCTATGCGCAAGCTTTTCTGAGTTACCAATCGCCGTACCTTGCTTTAAAGTATTTGCCATTCCTGAGCAATAGAATTTGGCTGGAAAACTTGCAGTTGACTTTCCTTAAAACAGCAGGCTATAAGCCTTACTATGAGATTGGCTACTTTTTAAGCCAGATAGGCGTTGTGGGGGGTATTGGTGTTTTTGGATCGTTTGAGGGTAAGCAATTCCACTCGCTATCGGTAAAGGTATCGCTAATTATTCCTGGCTTTGAGTAGTATGCTAAACTGTTTGTTTAGTACTTAGGGGGGGCTGCATTTGTTTTTTTTTACATTGAAATCTAAAGCATATAATCTATTTTTTTAACGGTTTAGAATTCAGTGTAATATCATTATTTTTTTGTGTTTTTTGTAAAATGAATGACAATTCATTAATATTGCCACATGAGAAAAAAGGACGAAGCCAAACCGGAAGTAATCTTTGAGGCAAGCCTTGATGTACTTATAAATCATGGTTTTGTGAACTTTTCAATGGGAAGGGTGGCCAAACAGGCAAAAATAGCTGTGGGTACCATCTATCTTTACTTTAAGCATAAGGATGATTTACTCAATCAACTTTACTTTAAACTTTACAAAGAGAGTGTCGATAGGTTTTTGGAGCACTACAATCCCAATAACTCATTTAGAGAGAGTCTTAAACTGGTTTGGGTCAATTACCTTAAGCATCGCATAAATCATTACAAGGAGAGCCACTTCCTTGAACAGTACTATAAATCGTCATATATTAACGATAGCCATAAACAAATGGCAGAGCAGATGAAAAAGCCAATACATGATATCATTCAAAAGGGTAAGGAATTAGGTCTCGTGAGGAGCGATTTGGATAATGAAATGATTTTTCTGGGGATGCTTGGATTTCTCAGGGAGTTAGCCGATGAGCATGTAGGTAACGTTTATATTCTTGATGAAGATAGGATTAATAAAGCCTTTGAAATGAGCTGGAATATGATTAAAGCATGATTGTAAAACTTAAATTTTGATGTTTATGGCAATACCATTTTGGCAGTATTTGGTTTCGATGCCACTTTACATTGTACTGTTAATGCTGGCAGTGGAGTTTATGCGAACGAATTACAGGTTTGCAGCTGTATTCTGGGTATTATCGCTTTTTACTTTTCCTCTTTGGTTTAACAACCTTGAGGGTTGGTTCCGTTGGGCAAAAACACTTTCGGTTTTATTGCCTACAGCCTTTGTGGTTGGCTGTGCCCGCATTGCCCAATACGAAAAACGCGATGGATGGTGGACAATCTTTCGAAAGGATTGGGTGTTATGGTTTCTGTATGCTATTCTTGGGCTTAACATACTGGAAGCCTCTTTGAAGGATTTTGAAATGGGCAATTGGTTCAATGGCCTATCGGGATTAATACTTATTGTAACGATACCGCTTGTAAAATCAGGAAAGGGTAAACGGTATGGATGGAAGATTTCCGAGGAGAAACCTGGCGACTTAATTGCTTACACCGATGCTATATGGAACTTCCTATATACCAGCTGGAATATTGCTTTTGTTTATGCTGAAAATCCCGGATACGCAGCAAGTTCGCTTTGCATCCTATTAGCAGCTGAACTTTATCCTGTAATTAAACGCAGACCCGAATTATATGTTCAAGCCCGCGTATATACCTTAGCCATTCACATTCTTATTAGAGCTACATATGATATTTTTACGCCAATCATGGATTCGTCGGCATTTGCAAGCCAAAACGTTGTATTTTGGTGGGGTATAGTTAACTTCTCGCTTCATTTGCCATATCTTATTTGGTATTTCTTTTTGAAGAAAACTGAAAAGTGATTGTTCTTTAATAATGTAGCACTAATTGCGCGCATCGACTGATGCGTGCAATTATTTTGTATAGTTTTCATATTGATAATTTTGAAACCAGTTAACCGTTGGCGGGTTTACTTTACGAAGCCGAATAGATTAATGTTGAATTGATTTTATGAACTAAATTGAAACGTGTATTGGTTTTAGCTTGAAAATTATTTAGATGTTGTATTAGTGCACTTGTTTTTTATTGCTCCGTTTCAATCTTCTTCCTTTTCGTTATTCGTTTTCCCCTTCACCACAACTACAAATTCCCCTTTGGGAGATTTGGAGCTGAAATGCTCCTTGGCTTGGGCAAGTGATCCGCGAAAGTTCTCCTCATGCAATTTGGTAAGCTCGCGCGCAATGCACACCTGCCTATCGGCTCCAAAAATGGGGAGCATCTGCTCAAGCAGTTTAACAATACGGAATGGCGATTCGTAAAGTATTATGGTTCGTTCCTCGTCCTTTAGTGCTTCAAGCCTTTTATTGCGTCCTTTTTTTTGGGGGAGAAATCCTTCAAATATGAATCTGTCACAGGGGAATCCACTCTGCACAAGTGCAGGAATAAGGGCTGTTGCTCCGGGTAGGCACTCCACCTCAATACCCCGCTCAACACAAGTGCGAACCAGCAGAAAACCGGGATCCGATATGCCGGGCGTGCCTGCATCGGATATTAGGGCTACCGATTCACCTGCCTCTATTCGGCTTGCAAGGTAATCAACCGTTTGGTGTTCGTTGAATTTATGGTGCGATTTAAGTGGAGTAGCAATTCCGTAATGCTTGAGCAGGTTGCTACTGGTGCGTGTATCCTCGGCAAGAATAAGGTTTACGGTTTTTAGCACATCGAGCGCTCGCAAGGTAATGTCGGCAAGGTTGCCTATTGGAGTGGGAACTATAAAGAGTTTTGACATGAAGCAAAGTTATTACGATAGTTTTCTTCGAACCAAGTCAACAAATAAAGTGGTAACCTCATTGGTTGGGTCCCAGCTAAAATTCTCCTGGAGGTAAATAATGGCCTCATTTAAATCAGTAAGCTGGTTGAGGTGTTTAATGGTTTGGTTGTAAAGGTCGGAATCGCCGCCAAAAAGTTCCTTGATGAATAGGAACTTATCGTTAATGCCAATTGCCTTGGCAAGGTCGGTTATGGGTTTATTCTGCAGTTTGCTCTGCATGTCAACCTTTTGGTGTTGCTCGGCTATTACCTCGTTGCGGAACTTGCGCTTACCCTGGTACTTATCGGCAAGTATGGCTGAACTTTCCTCGTGTGATTGCTGTGTGGAAGCCGGAGTGGGTTTTGGGGATGGACTTATGTCAGCCTTTACAGGGTTTGGTTCCTGCTTAGCTGTCGGAATGCTGGAAGGTTCTGCGCTCTCCTCAACTACTGTTGTTTTTTTAGTTTCAGGTATGCTTGCTATAGTTTTCTCATGTGGTTCAACCATTTTTCCGGACGGAACTACTTGTGGTTTCTCATGGGTTCTGGAAGCAACTTGTTGCCTATCAAGCAGAAGGTCTTCATATATTGAGGCCAGCTTGGCAAGTAGTATATCGCGTTCAATGGAAGGTAGTTTTCCGGCTGTAAGTGCCTTATCGATCATGGCAACCGCTTCAACTAGTTGATTCCGTGCATTCTTTAGGTATTGCATTGCAAATTGTTTTTTGTTCGCATTTCAAAAATAAGTTTTATTACATTTGTCTGTAAAACTAACTCAAAATATTTATTTCTGAACCAATGCCTTTTCTTGAAAACCCCGTTAGTGGGAAACGTAAGGGATATATCGAGGTTATTGCCGGCTCAATGTTTTCGGGCAAAACCGAAGAACTGATTCGTAGGCTTAAGCGAGCCAAGTATGCCAAGCAGAGGGTCGAGATTTTCAAGCCTATGATTGACACCCGATACTCTGAGCAGGAGGTTGTTTCGCACGATGCCAATTCAATACTTTCTACCCCGGTTTCATCGTCGGGGAACATTCTTATTCTGGCACAGAATGTCGATGTGGTGGGAATAGATGAGGCGCAGTTTTTTGATATGAATTTACCCAATGTTTGTAGCCAGCTTGCCGATATGGGGATAAGGGTGATTGTGGCTGGGCTCGACATGGATTTTCGTGGTAAACCTTTTGGCCCAATGCCAAACCTTTTGGCCATTGCAGAGTACGTTACTAAAGTACATGCCATTTGTGTTAAGTGTGGCGACCTTGCCCAATACTCACATCGTAAAACCGATGCCGACAAGTTGGTTCTACTGGGCGAGACCGACATCTATGAGCCGCTATGCAGGCTATGCTACAACGAGGTAACCCGTAAGAATAGAAAGTAGGCTTTTTCGACCCGATGTATAACATCAGCATCATGCAAAAAATTAACAGGTTGGGGAAATTGCTAGGGCCAGTTGGATCCATTGCTGGGTATTTTATTGCTTTGGTGGGAATTATTCAACTTTTTAGCTCCTTCCTAGCAATAGTTTTGATTATCATTGGACTATTCATTGGTTTTACCTCTTTTGCTGCCCAGGTTGATTTTGGAAATAAAAGGTTTCGGAACGCATTGTTGCTTTTTGGAATAATTCCTGTTGGGAAATGGCAAAGCATTGATAGCTCAATGGGTTTGAGTGTTAATCGGTTGAATAGGGCATGGAGGACGTACAGCTCAAGCAATAGGTCGTTCGATATTGCTGATAGCGATTACCGTATTGTGATTGTTGATAAACAAGTGAACCCTCTTGCTGATATCCAACGAGTTCAAAGCCTTGAAAAGGCAAACGAGACACTGGTTTATTACTCCGAAAAGTTAGGTTTGCCTATCGTTAAGCAAGGAAGTTAGAGGATTTTTTATCATCTGCATCGATGAAAACCCAGGTTGACATATCGCATCGAATATCGCCAAAACTTTTTTGGTTTGTTACTTTGATGATAATAACTCTGCCTATAACCACACAATACCGTTTGTTGATTTTTGGGGAGTACACTACCGGTGAGGTTGTTGGAGTGGAGTATGAAAAAACACTAGGAATATCGGCTTTTGGCCCCGATAAGTATCCTATAATAGTTTTTACTACGCTTGAAGGCAAATCAGTTCAGTTTTACGGCCTTGAAAATTTTGAGTATCCCAAAGGTACTATATTAAAGGTGGTTTACAGTCCCAATAACCCCACCGATTGCAGGGTTTTTAGCTTCGGGGCTTTATATACTGACCGAAAAGCCATAATCCCAGGAATACTTTTTTTACTTTGGATGGCTTTCTACCTTGCTTTTAGAAACAAAAAATAGATTTTGTAAATTTGTTGAATTATATTGCACCAATCAATTTTAAACATTGATGATTAACCTAACTGCTATACAGCTTGCTGAAATTGTTCTGGGTCAAGTAATTGGCGATTCGGGTTTTACTATCAGAAACGTTATTACCGATAGTAGAGTGCCTGTATCGGGAAACGGCTCCATGTTTATTGCTCTGGTTGGCCCAAATCACAACGGACACGAGTTTATCGGTGAACTTTATAATATTCGAAACATAAAGGCATACCTTGTTGAAAAGGGTGAGGTTGACTACACAAATTATCCGAATGCTACATTTGTTGAGGTTGACGATACCCTCCAGGCCCTACAAAAACTTGCTGCCTACCACCGCAACCGATTCGTTTACCCAGTAATTGGTATAACCGGAAGCAACGGAAAGACCATAGTTAAGGAGTGGCTCAACCAGCTTCTTTTCTCGGAATACCAAATTGTGCGAAGCCCGCGGAGCTATAACTCACAGGTTGGTGTTCCCCTGTCGGTTCTCCAAATGGATAACCATTTCGATTTAGCAATTTTTGAGGCGGGTATATCCAAACCGGGTGAGATGGTTAAACTTCAGCCCATAATTGACCCCACTATTGGTATTTTCACCAACATCGGCATGCCCCATCAGGAGAATTTCGATGATATTGATGAAAAGGTTAACGAGAAGCTGAAGCTGTTCCGCGAAGTTAAAACGCTTATTTACTGCAAGGATCACGCGGTAATTGATGCTGTTGTTCAGGATAACACTTTGCTTGCCGATAACCAACTGCTTACCTGGGGACAAAATAAGGAGTCGAAGGTTCAAATAATGAGCGTAAAGCGCGAAGCTGGGAAGACTCTGGTTCATGTTCGCTTTAACAATCACGAGCACACAATAACGATTCCTTTTACCGATGCTGCCTCGTTTGAGAATGCCATGCACTGCGTGGCTACCATGCTGCTATTAGGTTATAGCTTACAGGATATCGATACGCGCTTACAGCGCCTGCAACCCGTTGCAATGAGGCTTGAATTAAAGGAAGGTATAAACGATTGTTCAGTCATTAACGACTCCTACAATTCCGATTTGGGGTCGTTAGCCATTGCCATTGACTTTTTGATGCAGCAAAAGCAGCACGAACGGCATGTAGTAATACTTTCCGATATTCTGGAAAGTGGCTATGCACCTGAACAGCTTTACTCAAAGGTTGCCCAAATGCTCGAGGATAAAGGGGTTGATCTACTCATAGGCATTGGGCCTGAAATTAGCCGGTACGACTATGCCTTTGAGATTGAGGCCGAGTTTTACAGCAGCACACATGAGTTTTTGCTCGATCTAAAGCGTAAGGAGATTCGCGATGCCGCTATACTGGTTAAGGGTAGCCGAAAGTTCCACTTTGAGCAGATTAGTGCTGCGCTTGAACGAAAGGTTCACCGAACCACACTCGAAATTAACCTGAATGCAATTGCCCATAACCTGAACTACTACCGCAGCTTGCTGAACCCCGGTGTTAAAGTGATGGCTATGGTGAAAGCTTTTTCGTACGGCAGTGGCTCCTACGAAATAGCCAACCTACTGCAATTCCAACGTGTCGACTATCTTGGTGTGGCCTACACCGACGAGGGTGTATCGCTCAGGGAGGCAGGTATTTCGTTGCCTATTGTGGTGCTTAACCCATCGTTTGGGACTTATGAGCTGATGGTTGAGTTTAACCTTGAGCCTGAAATCTATAACATTACAGGCTTAAAGGAGTTTATCAACGTTTTGAACAGGGTTGGGGTAAGCTCGTACGGTATTCATATTAAGATTGATAGCGGAATGCATAGGCTGGGTTTTACTCCCGACCAGTTGGATGAGCTTATAGCCATACTAAAATCAACCAATTCGGTTAGGGTAAAAAGCATATTTTCCCATTTGGCAGCCAGCGATGAGCCACATCACGATCAATTTACAATTCACCAAATTGAAACCTTCCACAAGGCTTGTAACGTGTTAAGTGATGTGTTAGGGTATCAACCCATACGACATATTTTGAACACTGGCGGTATAGAGCG
>JAGPEQ010000029.1 GCA_018056955.1 Bacteroidales bacterium
TTGGTAATCATGAACTCTGCAATAAGCGGGACGCGGTTAAAGCTACCTACTGAACGGTTAAGTTTCTCGAAGCTGAACATGGCACCCGAGAGCACCATCATGGGAATCATTAGCAGAGGAATGACAATGTAGATGGTGATGGCAGAGTTAAACGAGGCGGAGATATTTAGGCCAAGTAGGTTTGCGCAAACGGCTGTACTGAAAAGTACTAGCCAGTAGTCAAAGTACATGCCTCGGATTTCCAGAATGCTATTGGCAATAATTACAAAAGTGGCAGTTTGGATGGCCGATAGCAAAAGCAGGAGCGATATTTTAGAAAATAGGTAACTCGATCGGCTTAGGTTAAGGAACGCTTCGCGTTTAAGTATTTTACGGTCGCGGAAAATTTCCTCGGCACTAACCGTTAAGCCAATAAACAGAGCTACTATTAGTGCCATGAATAGGTATATGGGGATGTTCTCGTTCTCGTAAAAGATGTAAATGTCAGAGTTTGGGTCGGCTATGTACCGAATAACGTAAGCCAGAATGAACGCTAAAATTGGGGTCTCAAGAAGGTTAAGAACAATGTACTGGGTGTTGCTTATCTTGGACATGAAGTCACGCTTGGTGTAGATGAGGAACTGTTTAAAACGCGAGGGGATGTTCAGGGTTTTGGGTGGCTCTGCTTTCTCATCGGGTATGGGGGTTAGCTTAATGTTTTCATGGAATAGTTCTTCCCACTTTTGTGGCGATACCTTGCGTATGGGGGTGTAACGGCCAAATTCATCAACTACGCGTGCCTCAATGATGTTGAAGATTAGTTCCGGGTTAACATTCCCACAAACAGGGCATTCGCCAACATCGCTGTTAATCTGCATATCAAGACGTTTGAAATACATCACGGCCTCAACGGGGTTGCCGTAGTAAATCATGTATCCGCCTGTATCCAGAATAACCATGTTATCGAACATTTTGTAAATGTCCGATGAGGGTTGATGAATAACCACAAATATGAGTTTCCCCTTGAGCGTAAGCTCACGGAGTAGGTCCATTACGTTTTCAGAGTCGCGCGACGAAAGCCCCGATGTAGGCTCATCAACAAAAAGGATGGAGGGCTCGCGAATTAGCTCAAGGGCTATGTTTAACCTTTTACGCTGACCGCCCGATATCATCTTGTTGAGCGGGGTTCCAACCTTGAGGTTTTTACGCTCTAAAAGGCCAAGATTTGCAAGGGTTTTATCCACAAGGGCAACCAGTTCCTCCTCCGTTTTATCCTTAAAGCAAAGCTTTGCGTTGTAGTATAGGTTTTCAAATACGGTTAACTCCTCAATGAGCAAATCGTCTTGCGGGATAACGCCAATAACACCTTCTAGTTTCTCCTTTTCATTGTGAAGGTCGTAGCCGTTAACAATAACTCGGCCTGTGGTAGGCTTTTCGATACCGGCAAGTACGTTTAGCAGTGTGGTTTTACCAGCACCACTGGCTCCCATGATACCAACCAGCTTACCATGCCCCTCGGAAAAGGAAATGTTTCTTAATCCGATATCGCCTGTTTTAAACTGAAAACCAACATTTTCTACTTTGTAGGAAATGCGGATTGATGTGGAGTCGGCCAGGAAGTGGGAAACCACATCGGTGTAATAAACCGGCTTCCCTTTAGGTAGTTTAAGTGAACTCCCGCTGGCAAAAAGATAGATGCGGCGGTTGTGAATGGGTAATCCATTAAGGTAAATATCCTCATTGCCTGTATACCGGAGGAAGTAAAGGTCCTCGCTTTTTATTTGGAGAATATATATGTAACCATCCAGGGCTTCGGTGCCAATGTGCTTGCAGTTTTTGCCCGTAAAGGGTTTATCGTGAATGGTTAAAATACTTGGAATGTCTAACTCTTCGGGTGAATTTTTTATAACAAAATTTTCAATATCCGATATTTCTTCCTTGGTAAGCTTGAATACTTCGGCTACGGTATTGATAATAGCCATTCGTTGTTCAGTAAACTTGCGGTCGGCATTGATAAGCTCGTACAAACGAACCAGAACAACTATTTTTTGTTTCTGGGTAAGAGTTTTGTTGATTTTCTTACAAATACCCAGAATACGAACGGAATCCTTTACCGAAGTAAGTTTTCGTTTGCCCTTTTCCTCATCGTTTTCGGCATTGTCTTCTTTGTCGAGCAGGCCTGCATGCTCATCAAAGAGTCTGATGTATTCCTTTACTGCCTCATCGTTGAGTTGCTGGGTGAGGAAATTAACAACATAGTCACGCTCCTTGAGCTCAACACCTTCGTCCTGCTTTGCAATGATTGCAAAGAGTTGCATTAACGCTTTGAGAATCTCCTCACTCATTCTTCTTCACTTGGGCAAAAAACGGAAAAGAACCTAACTCAAGGTGTAGCCAATCTGTTCAAAAGGAACATCAACTATATCGGCGTACTCCTCGCCAGCTTCCTGCATATCCTCGTCGTCCTCAGGGTAGTACCAACGCACAAGTACGTCGTGACCCGCCTCCTTGAGCTGTTCAAGTTTCATCAGAATATCGAGGAGCAGCTTAGAGCTGGCCGTGTTAAAGTACACCAGCTTAAAGGTAAAGATGGTTTTGGGTTTTGGCGCTGCTGAGTAGTCATCGAGCCACTGCAGAATTGGATCGTAGAATGCAGTAACGTCCTCGGGCAAGGAACGACCCGAGATCTCGAAGATTTCGTTTTGAGCATCCAGAATTACGGTTGGGGTATCATCGGTCCCCATTATTTTTATGGTTTCCATATCGGTACTGTTATTCTGATCTTGAAATGGTTGAAGTTAAAACAAAGAAATGGGTTTCCTCGTCGATGGGGAGGAAGTGGTACTCAAGCTTCCTTCCGGTTTTTCGGGCTATGTCAATGAAACCCAATCCGGCTCCACCCTTCTCGGAAAGGCGGCCTTCGCGCATCTGGGTTTTGTAGAGTTGCTTCAAACCCTCCTTGTCGAGCGAGTTAATGTGATCAAGGATTTTTGAGAGCTCCTCAATCTTGGAGTTTTCAATCACATTGCCAGTAGTAACGTGGTATTCCGAATCGCCTTTGCTAACCATGAAAATACCACGGCCAGCAAAGAGAAAATCATCGGAGCCGAAACTATCGGCATGTTTGCTGATGTTCTGGAGGCATTCCACCATTACATGGAAAACCTTTTTCTGAACGGAGTTCGACTCCTCCTCCTTGGCCATATTTGACTCGGTAAGGGAGGTGAAGGCTTTGGTTATTTGATGGGTTATTTCACCCTCGTAAACGAGAGTAATTTCATGAGCCTTCATCGACTTGTAAAAGTCGTAAACGAACTCAAGAAACCCTTTAATATTTTTTCGATCCATAGCCCGTTGAGTTATATGAGTTACAAATATATTACATTTTTAAAATTCAATACCAATTAAAAGTATATCGTCAACCTGTTTATTTTCACCCTGGTAATCGGTAAGTGCTTTTGCAAACACGTCGTTAAGTTCGTGAATCGGTGTTTTTAGGTTGTTCATAATGATATCACGAATACTTTGAGCTCCAAACTTTTTCTTTTCAGGGCCACCAACCTGGTCAACTATACCATCGGAAAAGAAGAAAACCTTGTCGCCCGGTTTATACTCTATGATATAGTTGGTAAATGGTTCTTCGGCCTTTTTGGGATGAGGAATACCGCCAATTGCTTTGCGGTCGCCCTTGTATTCAGTTAGTTCTCCATTCCGTACAAGGTAAAGCGGACGGTGAGCCCCTGCATACTGGAGTTCCTTGTTTTTGGGGTTGATTTTGCAAAAAGCAATATCCATACCATCGCGGGCATCGGCATCGGGGCGATCCTGCTTAAGGGTTTTACGAACCCCAAAATGTAGATGGTCAAGTATTTGACCAGCTGTGTACGATGAGTCGTGGTCAACCACGTTGTTCAGTGTAAAGTAACCAATAAAGGAGAGCAGAGCGCCTGGAACCCCATGGCCAGTACAGTCAACAGCAGCTATGTAAATGAAATCGTCCTTTATGAAGAACCAGGGGAAGTCGCCGCTAACAACATCTCTGGGGTGGTAGTAAATGAACGATTTGGGCAGGTACTGCCTAATGATTCTGTTATTTGGTAGGATTGATGTTTGAATACGCTGGGCGTAGTTAATACTTTCGGTGATTTTGCGGTTCTTTTCCTGAATTTCCCTTTCGGTTTGCTTTTGCTCAGTTATATCGTGGGCAACAAACAGTATAGTTTCAAGCTCGTTCTCATTGAATTCAGGGATGCCAACAATGTGCATTACCGTTTCGCCCCGGTTGGTGGTAAAAGTAATTTCGCCTTCGTACTTTTCCTTTTCAACCTTAATGGTTTTTATGGCTTCGCGAATAAAGTTCGAAAGCACTGGAATACCGTCAAGCGCGGTTATTGTTTGGTTAACCAATTCCCTGTAGTCAATTCCAAGGTAGGTTTCCACCATGGGGTTTGCATAGAAGAATTGCCCGGCTGGGTTTACGCGCATGATAATATCGGGGGAGTTCTCGGAAAGCGATTGCATTTTGCTACGCATGCGCTCCTCTTTCTCGGCGCGTTTACGTTCAGTAATATCGCGTGAGTTGATGATTATACCACCAATGGCAGGGTCGTCGAGCAAATTACGACCGGTTACTTCAAGGAAAATCTTTTCACCATCCTTTTTCATAAAGGTGTACTGGATGGTGATAGCAATACGGGGATTCTCCAGGAGCTGCTCAAACATTTCGTTAAAAGCGGCTTCGCCCTTTCGGGTTAGGCGATCGATATCCTTGCCGCTCATCATTTCCTGCGGGGTATAACCCAAAATTTTGGTTACCGAGGGGCTTATGTAGGTTAGCTGTTTCTCGCTATTATATATCGATATAATTTCCGATGCGTTTTCAAGGAGGGAGTGTAAACGTTTTTGGGCATTTTCAACTTCCTGGATTTTAGCTTCGAGCTTAGCATTCGATATCTCAAGTTCTTCTTGAGTTATCTTCATCTCCTCGGCATTCTGGCGAAGTTCTTCCTCGTTCTCCTTAAGTTCTTGAGCCATTTGCTGGGCTTCCTGCAGCAATTTTTCAGTTTTCTGGTTTATGCGCAGGTTAAAGATGGTGCGGGCTATTATTTCACCCACCTCTTTCAGGAATCGAATGGTTAGCTCAGGTATCTCATCGTCGAGCGAGGCAAATTCTAAAACCCCCTCAAGTTTCTCATCGGTGATAAGGGGTACAAGCAGTAAACTTTTGGGTTTACGATCGCCCAAAATACCTGAGGTAATGGTGACATAATTATCGGGTACCTCAGTCCGGTAAATAAATTCACGCTCGTAAGCGCACTCGCCTATAAGCCCCTCGCCAATACGAAACTCCTGCTTAATGTACTTACGGCGGTTGTATGCATACGTGGCAAGGTTAACAAGTTTCTGCTTCTCTTCATCGTAAAGGTAAATTGCCCCCTGTATGGTTCGTATGTAGTTTATCAGCTTAACCAGTACGTCGTACGATAGCTCATCAATATTATTGTGTAGGCGTAGGATGTGCGATATTTCATCTTTCCCCTTGGTTATCCAGTTCTGCTCAGCCTCTTTTTTCTGGCTTGCAAGTAGGTTGTCGCGCATGATAACCAACGACTTTCCAAGGATATCATCGTCACCACCAACCTGAAAAGGTGCATTATAGTCGCCTTCGCCAATACGTTGGGCAAAGCGTGCATTTTTCTCAATGTCCTCATCGCGCTGCCGGAGTTCCTTCTCCAGCAAAAGAATCCTACGGTAGTGTCGGGTAAGCTGTAGCCACGTAACATAGGAAATTACAAAGGGAGCCAAATCAATAATCCAATGAATAGGATTGGTGGCATGTATATCTGCGATGCTGGTCAAGTTAAAAGGGATTCCTCTGGATAGGATATCAACAATCCAGGCAATCATGGGGAACATAAGGCTAACCAGGAAGGCTTGAGTTACCCTTTGCCGGATTACTTGTTTGCTATCGGTGGTCGATATAATTCCGAATGAAATCATGCCGCAGTTTGGTTATTATTGATTGACACTTAATATCTCTCCAAGTTTACGTCCGAGCTGAGAAAAAAGTTCCTCGTGTTCGCTAGTAAAGGGTTTGAATGAGGCTAGCTCTATTATCCCAATAGTTGTATTTTCGGTAGAGATTATTGGGGCAATAATTAAATGTTTAGGCGAACCCTTACCCAGGCCGGATAGTATAGTAATGTAACCTTCGGGTATATTATCAATGTTTATAAGTTTTTGGTTTTTGGCCACCTGTCCTGCGAGGGTTTCCCCTTCCCGGTATTCGGGTGGGGTAGTCTCGGAAAAGAAAGCGTAGCCAGCTTTAAAGCTAAAAACATCGGTTTGTGAATTTTTAAGGTATAGTTGCCCCTGAACAATTTCAGCGGTTTTGGCAACATTGGCAAGGAGCGCCTCGCCATATTTTACAATATCGTCAGTAGGAAGGTTAGGGATGATTTTTTCAAGCAATTTTTTGTAGTCAAGGGTTTCTTTTCGGATTTCCTGAGTGGTTTCCTTTTTCTGCGATTTCATGAATGATTCAACCTGCGCTTTTAGCAATTCAATTTGGGCTTGAAGGCCATCGATAAGGTTTCGTTGCTTAACTACAATAAAGTAGAACCACAATCCAAAAAGAAAGGGGAGTAGGCAAAGGCCGATAACCCAAGGAGATATTTTTTGCCCGGTTTCCAATGCCGTGTTATAGATCAAGCTGAAAACCAATAGGGAAGTGGCTAGCAGCAAAACCAATACTATAACAGGTACAAATCGGTTAGTCGGGTTAATTGGTTTCATGTTTTTATACTTTGATGTTTTGAAGAAACTTAATAATCTCGTTAGTATTAAAAACAAAGTCAACAGGCGTCATCTTGAGCGAAGCTTCGGTCATAGTTCTAACCTGGCATTCATCAGGGTTTTGGACAATGGCTAGCCCACCTAAGTCCTTTATCTTTTTTAGCCCGTATGCGCCATCGCGGTTTGCTCCGGAGAGAATAATTCCCACTAATTTTTCACGGTAAACCTGAGCAGCGGTAATAAATGAAAGGTCGATGCTGGGGCGTGAATGGTTAACCGGCTCCTCGGTTGAAAGGGCTATTTTATTTCCTAATTCCACATACATGTGGTAATTAGCTGGAGCCAGGTATGCTTTGCCGGGTTTGATCTGTTCCTTATCGTTTGGTTCAATAATTTGAATGCCCGATTTGATGGAAAGGGCCTCAACAAATCCGCTGCGAACATGCTTTAACCTATGCAGGCAAAGAAGGACAGGTAGAGGGTAGTTTGGGGGCAAAGCGTGTAGTATTCGGGTAATAACCTGAAAGCTTCCTGCTGATCCTCCTATGATAACTGCTTTATACATAAAAACTAGTTGGTTTTTCGCTTGTAAATTCTTTCAGCCTCGTTGTACAGAGTAAATTTATTACTAACGTTGGTATTTTCCAAAGTTTCTTTAACCCCAATTGCTAAATAACCCCCAGCTACCAGGCAGTTGGCAAGTTTGGCGAAAACCTTCTCGCTGAGAAGCTGGTTGTAGTAAATTGCCTGGTTACGGAAGATTATAAGCTTTGGTGCACCCGGATCCTCGTCAATTAATGTATTTTGCTTGATGAAGTTTACATCCTTAATAAGGCTAACGTCAAAAATAATGCTGTTTGCTTCGGTTCGGTAGTACGACGAGTACTTCCCTTTCTCGTTAAAACGTTGGTAGTTTGCCTCATTCACCTCCATATCTTTAGGATCCAAGCGACCCGATGTGATGCGCTGTATGGTGTGATCGGAGAGTACGTTGCAGTATAAATTTACCTCGTTAAGTAAATTCAATTCCTTTAGAAGGATTGATAACGAGTATAGCTCTTCGCCCGAGTCGAACGATGCAATCCATATGCGGGGTTTTGATGAGCCCGACTTAACCAGTTCAGGAATGATTTCATCCCTTAGAATTCTCCAGAACGATGGATCGCGGAACATTTCGGTGGTTTCAGGGGTAATATCGTAAAGGAATTGGTCTAAAAAGTCCTTGCTACTCTTTAGCTTGGCAATAAGGCCCTCGGCATCGCGAAGCGCGTAAAGCGATATGATGTACTCCAGCCTCCGCTTTAGTGAGGTAAGGGCATAATCGCGGAAATCGAAGCCATAATCATCGAGCAACGTTTTGATTACGTTCCGGGTGTCAACAATTCCTATTTCGTAACGTATGGTCATACTTCACTATTTCTTGAGCTGTTGCTTAAGCTGTTCAATAACAGCGTTTAGTTCCATTTCTTTCCGTTTATTCTCGGTTATATCCAGGGCAATATTTATTATTTTGTAAAGGTTACCACTTTCATCCATGATTGGGGTGTAGTTTTCCAGCACCCAGCGGGTTTCGCCTTTTACATCAAGTGAGAACTCACGAGTTTGTTTGATTCCCTTATGAAGCGATTTCCAAAAACGTTCAAATTCTTTGGGTTTATTTTTAGCGGTAAAATCAATATCCTGAATGAATCGGTTCTCAATGTCTTCCTTTTTATCGCCCAGCACCTCTACATTTTTGTTATTGATGTAGGTAATAAGGCCATCGGGCTCTATTATGGTAACCAGGCAGTTTTGGTCAAGAGCCTTGAGCAGGGTTTCCATCTCGCGCTGGCGCAGGTTCGATATCTCCTGCTCTTCCTTAATGCGCTTGATATTCTTTTCAATTTCTTTGGCTTGCTGCTGGGTCATCAATTCAAGTTTCTTTGACTCGGTTATATCGTGCCCCATAAGGAGTATCTTGATTAGCAATCCCATGGGATCGAAACCGGGTGTGAGTGAAGCCAGCAGGAAGCGTTCCCTGCCATTATTCCCAATCAGGTGAAGGGTTGTATTGATTGATTGTCCGTTAAGGACAGATTTCCATAGCTTGCTAAACTCTTCGCGCTGTGAGTCGACAATTAAGCTCTCAAGCAGCATTCCCTCAAGTTCAACCTTGCTGTAGCCGGTCATCTCCTGGAATACCAGGTTGGAGTCGATAATAAAACCATCGTCGTTAAGTGAGCATGATACCAACGATTGGTTAATGGCTGAGGTGATGATTTCGAGTTCAAGGTTCTTACGCTGCATTTCCTCCTGGGTGGCCTGCATTTCCTCCATGTTCTGGCGCATCTCTTCTTCCTGTGCAGCCATTTCCTCGCGTTGCTGTTGCGATTGTTCAAGCAGCTCACGGGTTCGGATATTATTCTTAACCGAGTTCAGGGTTGAGGCTATGCTCTCGCTAACCTTTTCAACAAACTCAATTTGGTATGGGGCAAACTCATTGAACGACGCTATCTCTATAACACCAAAAATCTCATCCTCAAGCTTAAGGGGAACAATGAGCAGCGATGTTGGGGTGGCCTCACCCAACCCGGAGGTAATGGCAATGTAATCGCTGGGGATTTCTTTCAGGTAAATGGTTTGCTTCTCAACAGCACAGGTGCCCACAAGTCCCTCGCCAAGCATAATACTTTTTTGAAGGAATTTCTTCCGGTTATAGGCAAAGGCCGAAAGGAGTTCGAGGTGTTTTTCCGATTCGTACTCCTTAAACATGAAAATTCCTCCCTGGTTAGCATCAAGGTAGTTTACCAGGTTTTGGATAACATTATCGGCAAGGAGGTTAAGGTTATTGTTGTTTTGACGAAGTATATCGCCAAACTTGGCAAGACCTGCGTTAATCCATGTGCGGATATCATCCTCCTTTTTACGCTTAGCCTCTTCCTGTTGGGCTCGTTTTAGGCTTTCGCGCATTTGTAGTAAAGCCAATCCAAGCTGATCGTTTTTGCTGAGAGGCTTAAAGTCAAAATCGAGTTTGTTTTGTTCAATTTGCCGTGCAAATTCAGTAGTACTCTTAAGCCCGTCGATTAAGCTGTTTAGCGACTCGGCTAAGGTTCCCAGCTCGCTCCTGTCGGTAACCTTAACAGCTGGAGGAATCTCGCCCTGTGCAAGCTGTTTTAGTCGAACGGAGAGGTGGGCCAGCTGTTTTGTGATGGGTTTAAGCAAAAGCCATACAACAATTACAGATATCAACGAAGAGAGGAAAACGATGGCAATCATGGCTCTCCTGTTAGCCTTGACCTGCTCAAGAACTTCGGTTGGACTTACTGAAATGGCAAAGTAGGCATTGTATGGTTTGTAGTACTTGTAAACAAGTATTCGGTTCTCCGTAATGTCATCGGTAATATCCTGGTAGTATATGAAGCCCTCGTTGGCTTTGAGGTTCTTAATTTCCTGAATGGTCTTCATTGGGAGTCTTGCTCCCTGGCGGGTAATGTGTAAAACGTATTCGCCGTTCCTGGAAATCAATGAGGGGAAATCGGTTTTGTTGAATGCTGGCTTATTGAAATAGGGCTTTAGTTCAAAGATATCGTTTGAGGTTAAACCTTTCCCAGTTTTTTGCTCAACTATGTTAGCAATGTCAATTAACCTATCAATGTAAACGTAAGCCTCTTTAACGGCGTTATTAATGGTTCTGGTACGGGAAAAGTAATTTAGGATTAAACCTGCAAAGGCAAAGAGCACAACCATTAAAGGGATTATGGCAAGTTGAACCTTTTGTGCAAGTTTCATGTTAGCAAAAGCCTTCATGGTAAAATCTATTTTTTTATGTAAGCCTGACCTAATCGTTCAAAACGCGTGGCCCAAGGGCCAAGTATGGTTTCGTGCATCCCAAGCAGTAATATCCCCTTGGGGTAAAGATTATTATGAAAGAGTTCAAAAACCTTGTTCTGGAGGGAGTAGTTAAAGTAAATGATTACGTTACGGCAAAGTATAAGGTCGAACTTGGCAAAAAAGATATTGCCATCGACCACAAGGTCGTGTTTGCGGAAAATGGGACGCTCGGTTAAGAACTTTTTCATGGTGATAGTATCTCTTACCTTATCGATATCGAAGTACTTTTCGTATGGAACGTCGTTATACTCCTCAAAGTTGAGTGGGTTTTGTTTAATAACCTTATCGAAATTATCCAGATAGCCGAGGTTAAAGCGGTATTTGTATACTCCTTGCTTAGCAGCATCCAGCACATCGGAGTTTAGGTCGGTTGCAAATATTTTTGCCTTGTCGAGCATTTCCATCTCGTTCAGGAGAATCATCATGGAGTAAACCTCCTGTCCGGTGGAGCAACCGGCATGCCAAATATTTATGGTTTTGTTGTTCTTGAATCGGGGTAGAATACGGGAGCGCAAAAGATGCCAAACCGGTGGATCGCGGAATAGCTCTGTTGTATTAACCGTTACTTCCTTGACCACTTTCTCCAGAAAATCCCTATCGAGCCGGAGCGAGGTAAGCAGGGAGGTTAGGTCGAGGTTGTAATCTTCAAGAATTTTTTGCAAACGGCGCTTAAGCGACTTCTCCGAATACTCGGAAAAGTCATACTTTGAAACACTTTTAATAGTATTTACAAAATACTGTAAATCCTGGTCGGTTACCTGCATACGCTGGCTTGGCATTATCTCATTAAGCAGATATCATCAACAATAATCAGGCTAAATATAGATTTTTCTTAAATACAAACAAAATCTAAATGGCAAAGATAGCATTAACTTTGATTAACATCACCTAATGGATTATAAGATTGCATTTTCCATTGATACTATTGGTTTGGCATGAGAACAAATGATAGTTTAACGGGGTTATGATCGGAATGCCTGAACTTTAAGTCGGTGGTTGCGATATCGGTAATATGAATATTAGGCGAAAGCAGGAAGAAATCGAGAATAACCGTTCTACACTGGTTACTGAACGGCCTATCCAGATATCGATTAGTAGGCTTTGATGGGTCAAAAGCCCATTGCCATCCGCCTGGCATAAAGCTGCTTTCAATGGAAAGAGGTTTGAAAGCCTTGGTTTCGTATGCATTTCCGAACCTGTCGGGCGGAAAATTGGGCGGTAGTTGATTCCAGTCGCCTCCAATTATCACATAATTTCCCTTTTCATACTCGCTTAATGCTACCTGGCGAATGAAACTCATTTCTGCCATCTTGAGGCTATCGTTTTCAAATGCTGAGTTATGGGTATTGATAAGCACAAATTCACGGCCATTACTTACCGGGAAACGGGTAACCAGCAGGCAGCGACGTAGGTTGAAAACCCTGTTAGGCCATGGCGATAGGCCAGGCAGCTGAACTCTTACCGCATTCATTGGGGTAAAGCGGCTAAGAGTCATAATTCCTGAATTTACATTGCCCATTGGGTTTTTAAGTGGAACCGGAACAAATGACACCTGATAGTTGGTGGCAAAGAAGGTAAAGTAGTTAACCGCTTGGCTAATAATTTGAAGTTGATTGGTGTTGTATGATCGACGCGATGCTAAATCTACTTCCTGAAGAAAAATAAAATCGGTGCGGTTTTGTAGAATGAATTTTTTAATGGAATCGAGGTTTTCTAATGTTCGTGCTTTAGTATCGCGGGTTTGCTTTCCCCCATCATAAAAAAAGTCCATATTGTCGCCTAACCCGGCATAACCAATGTTCCATGTAATCAGTTGGTACGGCGTACTTATAGCAACTGTGTCGGGGTTTAGTGAAACTTGAAGGGTAATTTCCCTTTCAGGATTGTAGAAGGTTATGGTGCTGTACACCATAAATAGGATTGCAAAGATAAATGCAAAAGCTATAGCTATAAAGCCAAGACGTAGAGTGTTTTTAATCATTTTTTTAATAATTGATTATCAAATTTAAACCAAAAATGTTATTGGTTCAAACCTAATTTTGACGATTTTATATTATTGGCTATCTTTGACGCATATTAATTGCATTAGCATGAAGTTTGGAGTAGTTGTATTCCCTGGTTCCAACTGCGATCAGGATACAGTATATGTAATTAAGGAGATTCTTGAGCAAGAAGTAGTCACCCTTTGGCACAAGGAAACCGATTTTGATCCCAATATTGATGTGATAATTCTGCCGGGCGGGTTCTCCTATGGCGATTACCTACGATCAGGGGCCCTGGCCAAGTTTTCGCCAATAATGAACAGGGTAATTGATTTTGCCAATAATGGGGGTTACGTGTTTGGTATTTGCAATGGTTTCCAAATTCTTTGCGAGAGTGGACTTTTACCGGGAGCATTACTGCACAACACCAGCCAAAAGTTCATATGCAAGAATGTTCACCTGGTACCTGACAGCAAGAACACTGCTCTTACAAAGTACTTACCCCGCGACAGGGCGCTTAAGGTTCCCATTGCCCATGGCGAGGGTCGTTACTACGCCGATAAGGATACACTTGCCCAAATGCGAATAAACGGTCAAATACTTTTCCGCTATTGCGATGAGAGCGGAGTGGTTTCAGAAAGTGCTAACCCCAATGGCTCAGTGGAGAACATTGCCGGTGTATGCAATGAGCGCCACAATGTTTTTGGTATGATGCCCCACCCGGAGCGTGCCTCGGACGATGAACTGGGCAATACCGACGGCAGACTTATTTTCGAGTCAATGATAAAGTATATCAGGGAGTTGAGTAATTAAAGCATACGTAAATCGATAATTGGATCGTTGGGCGGGTTACCTATCAGCTCAACGATTTTTTTTGCTACCTGCTCGGTTGAGGCAAGCATTCCTTTCTGCTTGTAATGGTGAAACCTTTCGGATTGGGGAAAGTACGTTGGGTCAACTTTACGAACCGAGTCCTGCATGGGGGTGTCAACTATTCCGGGTGCTAATGAAATTACTTTAACCTTTGGGTCGCCTACCAGCTTTTGTTCAGCATGTAGCACAAGTGAAAACATATCGATAGCTGCCTTGGATGCGCAGTACCCACTCCACGATTCCACCGCATGGCGCGCTGCTCCGGAGCTGATGTTAACAATGGTAATTAATTCAGCTGAAGGTAGATATAACGATATTAAACGGTTAGTTAGTATTGCAGGGCTAACGGTATTAACCATGAATATTTTCTCTAGCTGTTCATTATCTATTTTACCTATAGGTTTTACATCGCCTAGTATGCCAGCATTATTTATAAGTATAACGTGTTTGGCATTGGGAAAGAAAGGTATTTCTACCTCTCTTGCTGCTCCCAGTTGGCTGAAGTCAATTTGAATATGTTTATACCTATGGTGGCTAACTACATTTCTACGTGAGTATCCAACCACATAGGAGCTGTCATTGCTTAGTATTTGGCGAGTAAGCGCCAACCCAATTCCCGAGCTAGTACCGGTAATATAGAAATAATTCATATCCTCCTTTTTTTAATATCAAACTAAACAGCTTTATAAAACGATTTGTTTTAGAGCTGTCAGTTTGAAAAGTATTTACTTGATGAAGTGTCGACGAACCCAGCGGGGGAAAATTATGCTACCCAGGAAGAGGTAAGGATAGTATGTAACCAGTCTCCATAGCAAGGCCATTGCCACAGAAACAGGAACAATTAATGCTGCATCAACAGGGATAAATTCTGAAAGGTAACGGGTAAAAACAAACTCGGCAAAGCCACTACCTCCGGGAGTTGGACTCACTAACATCATTATCCACATTACCAGTTGGCGTGCAAAAATTAGAAGGTTGTGCTCAATGCTAAAAAATGCCATAAGCAAAGCATTTACAACCAGGAAGCGCGATGACCATGAGAGAAACGAGGCAAGAACAACCTTTACCCAGAACGATATGGGCTTGTTTCGGTATTCCTTGGAGCTGTTTATAATATCGGATCCTGCGCGGTTAGCACCATGCTTCCATCGCCTTAGGAATGGTAACTTAAAAATTAAAAGTAAAAGCCATTTAAGTCCACGAGGGTTAAAGAATAAACCGTAAACCAAGGTTATTACCCAGGCAAGTTTTAATGAGTAGCCAATAATGCTGAATGTTAAAAGCTCCTTGGCCATGCTGTTTGTGTTACCAATATCGAATAATCCATGGTAACCTGCCAGCAAAACCAGGAGTGGAAACATTACCACAAAGTAAAGCTCATCCAGGAACGATGTTATCATTACCAGTGCTGAGCTATGCCCAAGATTTAAACCCTCCTTATTGACATAAACAATTGCCACGCTGGTGCCACCTATAGCCGATGGTGTGATTGCCGAAGTAAATTCCCAGAGCATTATCACCCTAAGGGCCTTCCAGAATCGGAATTTACCATCGCTTAAAATCATTAGTCGGAGGGTGTAACCCAAATCGCGGCCAACCATGAAAAGCCAAGCCAGCATTAGCCACAACGCTGATTTCCATGTAAAGTTTATAACGTCAAAAGCCCTAGGGTTAAATTCATTGTATAGTAAGACTCCTGTTACCCCCAGCCCAAGCAAAACCGGTATTAGGGCAAGTTTTGCCTTTATACGTTGTGCAGGGTTTTCCTTAATATGGGCGGTTTGCTTATGCATTAATTTCAAATGCAATAATTAACAAATTTAAAGTTTTAGGGTTTAAATCATGGCTAATTAAAAGCTAAATTGTTTGCTGGGTTAAAAACATGAACTTTAAAACTCTTCTGTAAGTTTTACTTTTTTAAACTTTACTTTGTTTTAGAAATCGAACTGCATTGTATTTTTAATGTATATGGTGATTGCAAAAAATAAGCGAGCCGAGGCACATTTAGCCATAATACTTGCAAACATTATGTTTGGGCTTAACTACTCAATAGCCAAAGGGGTTATGCCCAATTACCTATCGCCCATGGCATTCACTCTCCTTCGGGTGGTTACAGCCTCGTTTCTTTTCTGGGTTATTTCGATATTTGACAAGAGTGATGAGAGAATAAGCAAAGCAGATTATCCACGATTTATTGCATCGGGGTTGTTTGGCATTTCATTCAATCAGCTGCTATTCCTCAATGGGTTAAACTACAGTACCCCAATCGAGTCATCAATCATATCAACCTTGAACCCTGCAATGGTGATGCTTATTGCATACTTTGTCCTATCGGAACATATCAATTTTGTTAAAGTAACAGGTTTGCTTATTGGAGCATCGGGTGCCCTTTTGCTTATCCTGGGCAAGGGCTCCTTGGAGGTTGGGCAGAACCATACCCTTGGCAATGCCATGCTTTTCCTGAATACACTTTTCTATGCTTTTTACCTTGTGGTAGTAAAGCCCCTTATGCTAAAGTATAAACCAATTACGGTTATGAAAGGTGTTTTTGTGGTTGGTTTGATTTCCCTGCTTCCTTTTGGTGTTTACGATTTAGCCACTACAAGGTGGGCAGTTATTCCACCAATGATTTACGCTTCAATACTTTTTGTTTTACTTGGCCCAACATTTTTAGCATACCTCCTGAACGGATGGGGATTACGGTACGTTCAGGCAAGCACTGTAAGCATATATATTTACTCTCAGCCTGTTATAGCGGCCTTAGTTGCTGTATCGGTGGGAATGGATAGCCTCGATGCCAAAAAGATAACTGCTGCAGCTTTGGTATTTGCAGGGGTTTACTTAGTAAGCCAGCGTCCTGACGGCTGGCTGGTTAGTATTTTAAAAAGGATTCAGAGGAAGTGATTTCACGTGCTATTGAATCCAGTAGGTCAACCCCATCAATAATAAGGTCATCCGGAAAATCGTAGGTTGGGCTATGTATATCGGGGTGGTCTTCACCCGCGCCAAGTCCGAAAATTACCGATGGGCATACCCCTGTAAAGTGGGCAAAATCCTCGCTCCAGCGGTTGGGTTCATTGAGGTATATAACCTCTTTCTTTTGCTCTGAGGCAATTTTCTCTACAACATTAGTAAGCTGAGGGTCGCAAACTGAGGCTGGGAAATCGTCGGTAAATTCGGTTTCAATGGCTAAGCCATGTCTGGTTGCAATTTGGGTTGATGTTTTGAGAGCGTTATCGGAAAGTAGGTGCATATCGGAATCGTCAAAGGCTCTGAGTGTAGCCATAATAACAGCCGAACCGGCTGAGGTTCCAAAGGCCACTTCACCTACCTTAACGTGTATAAGGGTTACCAGCACAAAGTTCTTATACTTAAAATTGGTTGGCAATACCAGCAGGTGCTGAATGATTTCAGCTGTAGCCGCCGATGGATTAAGTCCCAGTTCTGGGAAGGCTGCATGGGAGTTTCGTCCGGTAAGCTTAATGATCAAGCCTTTTGAGGCTGCCGTAAAGGTGTATCGGCCAAGCACAACGCTGCCCTTTTTGTACTTGGGTAAATTATGAAGTGCAAATGCATAGTCGGGCATGAGGTCTAGCTCTTTTAGCCTTTCAATGGATTCCTTGGCACCGGAACCATTCTCCTCTGAGGGTTGATAGAACAGAATCACCTTCCCCTTTTCTAAAGGATTTTCAAAAAAACGAACCGCCAGGCCTGAAACAATGGCCATATGGCCATCGTGGCCACAGGTATGTGAAACTCCGGGAGTATTGGACTTGTACTTAAAATCGGAGAGCTCAGTTATGGGCAGGGCATCCATATCGCAGCGGAATAGTACTGTAGGGCCAGGCTCTTTACCCCTGTATACTACAGCCATTCCCTCACCAGCAATATTTGAGTAAAGCTCATGTGGTTGGTAGCGGCTTAGAAAAAAACGAATTCTTTTCCCCGTAGCTCTTTCTTGGCCAGAGAGTTCAGGGTTGCGATGCAGCTCGTGACGTAGCCTGATGAGTTCTTCCATACCTGCAACCAAATTTCTGTAAAATTATCGATTTTTGGTAAATAAATCCAAATCCAGCCAAATAAAACAATCAAAAAAAAGATATATAATTAACAAAAATTAACCAACAAAAGAATATGTAAATAGAATACTAAATGAACAAAGACTATTTTTTAATGTTAGTAGGGCATAATCAACTAAAACACACAATTATGAAAACAAGAAAAAATCTATTTGCTCTACTAGCTTTGGTAGGCCTAGCGGGAACGCTACTATTAACAAGTTGCGAAAAGGATGAAGAAAAGGAGATGGAGATGCCTAAAAACATTGTTGAGGTTGCCGTTTCCAATCCACAGTTCTCAATTCTGGTTCAAGCCCTCCAGAAGGCGAACTTGGTTACAACCCTTCAGGGAACTGGTCCTTTTACAGTATTTGCTCCAACCAACGCCGCCTTCAACGAGCTCTTCAGTCAGTTAGGCGTGAGTAGTATAGATGCCTTAACTGCTGACCAGCTAACCCCAATTCTGCTTTACCATGTTTTATCGGGTAAGGTTGAATCCAATCAGCTTGCGAGTGGCTATGTTTCAACTCTTAGCCCCGGTGCAGGTGGATTAGGTGTTTCACTTAAGGTTGATGCAAGTATGCTCAAACTCAACGGAAATGTTGGTATTACCGCTGCCGATATTTCAGCCACCAATGGGGTTATTCATGTAATTGATAAGGTTTTACTTCCGCCAACAGTGGTTGATATTGCCCTTGCAAACAGCAGTTTTACATCTTTAGTGGCTGCGCTAACCAAGGCCAACCTGGTTAATGCTCTTAAGGCTGATGGACCGTTTACAGTTTTCGCTCCTACAAACGATGCATTTAGTCAACTTTTCACTGATTTAGGTGTAAGTGGTTTAGATGCGCTTAATGCCGAGGATTTGACTCCAATACTTTTATACCACGTTTTAGGTACTGCAGTTAAATCCACACAGCTTCAAACTGGCTATGTTTCAACTTTGAGCGCAGGTCCAAATGACTCTAAAGTTTCCTTACTTGTCGATGCCGCTGCTGTTAAGTTGAACAACAATTCTAAAATTGTTGCCACCGATGTGGTTGGTACAAACGGTATAGTTCATGTTATCGATAAGGTTATACTTCCACCAACGGTTGTTGATATAGCATTGGCTAATAGCAGTTTCAGCACTCTTGTTTCGGTTCTAGTAAAAGCTGAACTTGTTGAAACCTTAAAGGGCGAGGGTCCATTTACAGTGTTTGCTCCAACCAACGATGCTTTCAGTGCACTTTTCACTCAAATTGGAGTATCAGGAATCGACCAGCTTTCAAAGGATGATTTAACGCCCATTCTGCTCTACCACGTAGTATCAGGTAATGTGAGATCGAATCAAATTTCTAGTGGTAATGTATCTACATTGAATGGCGATATCAATGTTAATGTTGGTACAACCGTTACAATTAACGAGAACACTTCGGTTGTTCTGGTTGATGTACAGGCTACCAATGGTGTTATTCATGTAATTAACAAGGTGCTTTTGCCTCCCGCAAAATAAGCTTGCATTATTAGATTAGGGCGTTGAGTGTTCAACGCCCTTTTTTTATTTTTGTCGCGTAAACCTTTTGGGTTTATACCGTTCTAAACCTTTGTCAATAAATTGAACTTTAAACAATGAAGAATAATTCCATTGGGATTTACGCTGCAACTGTGCTGGCCATGGTTTTTTGGTCGCTCTCCTTTATTTGGTACAAGGAGGTATTCCAATTCTATAAACCTATCACTTTGGTGGTTGGTAGGCTATCTATTTCTGCCATTTTCCTTTTTATCACGGTAGGACTAATAATGAGGAAGTTGACCAAAATTAAAGCTAGCGATTTGAAATACTTTCTTTTGCTAGCCTTTTTTGAACCCTTCCTTTACTTTATGGGTGAGAGTTTTGGGATGACCATGGTTTCATCTACATTAGCTGCTGTAATTATCTCAACCATTCCACTTTTCAGCCCCTTGGGGGAGTTTTATATTTACAAGACCCGAGTAACACTAATGAATTTTGTGGGTATCATGGTTTCGGTTGTTGGGGTTGGCATGGTTATATTCCATCAGGGATTTGGGAAACTTGAGGCTAACCCTGTTGGTATAGCCCTTATGATTCTGGCTGTATTTGCCGCATTGGGCTATTCACTTACCCTTAGGAAGTTGACATCGGCCTACAATGTTTTTACAATAATTACTTACCAGAATACTATTGCCGTAATTTACTTTCTGCCAATATTTTTCTTGTTTGAGTTTAACCATTTCATGAGCGTTGGAGTAACCATTTCCTCGCTAATGCCGCTTGTTAAGCTAGGAATTTTTGCATCAACCTTTGCCTTTTTGCTATTTACATACTCGGTTAAGCATCTTGGGGTAACCAAGGCAAACTCGTTTGCCAATGCAATTCCTGTGCTTACAGCCATTTTTGCCTATTTCCTGTTAGGTGAAACTTTAGGAATTGTAAAAATAGCTGGAATAGCCATTGTAGTGCTTGGATTATTCCTTTCGCAGGTACCAAGGGAACATGCCCGGCGTGTTTTTGCCTTTATACCAGTGGGTTTAATTACCCGTGCCCGGCTAAGAAAAAACGAGTAGCATTGGCTACTCGTCGCCAAATTGCATCAGGTAAGCTTTAATACATTCGTTAAGGTCGCCATCGAGTATGGCATTTACATCGGAGGTTTCATAGCCCGACCGTAGGTCCTTAACGAGTTTATAGGGGTGGAGCACATAGTTCCGGATTTGAGAGCCCCACTCAATTTTTTTCTTTTTCCCTTCAATCTCGGCCTGAATCTCACGGCGTTTGCGTAGTTCCAATTCGTAAAGGTGCGATTTCAGTAGTCGCATGGCATTCTCCTTATTCTGGAATTGCGACCTCGATTCGGTATTCTCAATTACGATGCCTGTAGGGATGTGGTAAAGGCGGACGCCTGTTTCAACCTTATTTACGTTTTGGCCACCGGCGCCCGATGAACGGTATGTGTCCCATTTAATGTCGGCTGGGTTAATGGTTATTTCAATGGTTTCGTCAACTGCTGGCGAAACAAAGACCGATGCAAACGAGGTGTGCCTTCGGGCATTGCTGTCGAATGGGGATATGCGAACCAGGCGATGAACGCCATTCTCACCCTTTAGAAATCCGTAAGCCATGTCGCCCACAAACTCCAGTGTACATGATTTTACGCCGGCCTCCTCGCCATCCTGCACATCTACAACTTTTACATCGTAGTCATTCCGCTCGCCCCAGCGCATGTACATGCGCATGAGCATGGCCGCCCAGTCCATACTTTCAGTTCCTCCGGCACCGGAGTTGATTTTCATGATTGCCCCAAGCCTATCCTCTTCCTTACGGAGCATGTTCTTTAGCTCCAAATCCTCAATGGCCTGCAGGGTTTGTCTGTAGTGGGAGTCAATTTCTTCTTCGGTTGCAGCACCTTCCTTGGCAAAGTCAAACATAACCTGTAAATCCTCGGTAAGGCTGTTTACCTTATTAAAGCCATCTATCCAGGATTTGATTGAAGCTACTTTCTTAAGCTGTTTCTCTGCTTCATCGGGCTTATCCCAAAAGTCGGGGGCTTGTGTTTTTTGCTGTTCCTCTTCGTATTCTATACTAAGCTTGTCGATGTCAAAGATACCTCCTCAGCGCATCGCGGCGCTTTGCAAGCTCTTTTACCTGTTCAATGGTTGTCATTCCGTAAAAAGATTTTTGCAAAGATATAGATTTTATGGTAGATGCCCTAGAATTGAAGGCAATCATGAAAATTATTGAAAGTACATTCTAGTTCTATTGGCATGTGAAGAGCTTGTCTATTTTTAAGAGGCTTTCTTCCTGTATTTCGGTGAACCTTTTGTAGCCTTCGTTCGCAATTGATTGGGTAAGCTGTGGCGATTGTATTAATCTTTCAATCTTCTGCGAAATATCGTAGGGGTCAACACTTTCAAGGAAAAGCAGTTGCTTGCCATCAACAAAGGTATCCTGCAAATTTTCCTTTCCGCTGGTTATAACTGCACATCGTTCCGACATGGCTTCCAGAATAACCAGGGGGAAGTACTCTAGTTTTGATGGAAGTACAAAGATACCTGCCCTACTATACAGTTCAAATCTTTTGGGACCGTAAACAGGGCCTACAACCTCAACCGTTCTGTTCAACCCATACTGTTTGATTCGTTCCAGCAAGTTTTGCTCTTCTGTTTCGGATGGGAATGCCCCTGCAAGGGTGAGCTTAAGCTGTGGGTATTTGCTGCTGAGTATTGCAAATGCTTCAACTAGCTCAAAATGTCCCTTATGTATCAGAAAATTTGAAAGGAATAGGATATTACTCCAGTCCTTTTCGTGCCTTTCGTATTCGGGTGTTTTGATTATGGAGTTGGGTATAACGGTAATTTTAGTTTTTTTTAAGTTCAAAGGGGAAAGCTCCAACCTGGCCAGGCGAGGGGTTAGGTGAACAATTTCGCAGTTTTTGAAAATAAAGCTATAGAATCGGTACAGGTATGGTTTTTGACTATAAAACTGTAGCATTCCCGGCCGGTGAAGATGAATTATCTTTTTTGATTTTGGTGATAATGCCTTGCAAAGCATTAAATAAAAGCTATCCCTAATCAACACAAGTCCAATGGGAACCATTGAGAAGTAAACTATATCGGGCTTGTACTTAATGATTTTACCAATAATTTCGAAAACAACCGTTATGGCCCTAAGTATTTTACGGGGTTTAAACCGCTGTAAATCGGAAAGCGATTTTGAGAAGTTAAGGCTAATGGTAAAGCATTTGTTGTTTGGCAATTGCGAAGCCCTACCCATTACCAGCTTATTCATTAAACTAGCACCATGAACCGGAGGCGGAAGTTGAACAATAAAGAGTATATTACTCATCTAATTATTCTGTTCATGGAATAATAATCGATTTAAAGGTTAGCCCTTTAGAGCTGAGATTATCGAGTACGCGGGGCAGTGCGTAGCGCAGGTTACGCTCAGCCTTCAAGGAATCATGAAAAACAATGATTGACCCGGGTTTGGCATTTCGAACTACGTACTGGTAAACCCTTTTGGGTGAGACCCTTCGGCTGTAGTCCATGCTAAGCACATCCCACAAAATAATCTTGTATTGCGATTTTAGCAGCTTGAACTGTTTGGGCGTTATACGCCCGTAGGGTGGGCGGTAGAGGTTACTGTTTACAAAGCTGTTGGCGTAAATAATATCCTGCACATACTGAGTGGTGTCGGTTCCCCATCCCTTGATATGGCTGTAGGAGTGGTTTCCCACAGCATGTCTATCGGCCACAATCATCTCAAAAATTTCAGGGTGCATCTCAATGTTTTTTGCCAGGCAAAAAAAGGTAGCTTTTGCATTGTACTTGCGCAGCTGCTCCAGCACCCATGGGGTAACTCCCGGCGTTGGACCATCGTCGAACGTGAGGAAAACCCCTTCCTTTTCGGAGGGGAAATTCCAAATCACATTCCTGAAGAACCTCTGAAAAAAACGCGGGGGACTAAGATTTATCATAACTACCCTTCAAGAACCGTAACGTATGAGTTGAACTTATCAGTTAGCTGTTTAGCGTACTCGCCCTTCTCGTACTGGTTGGCCATTCGTGTTAACTCATAAAGTATTGCAAGATTTAGCTGAAGCTCGTTTCCAAGCCAATTTTTTTGAAACTCGTCCAGATCATAAATCATGTACGATATGGCCTCGGAGGCTTGGTTTACCATTTGCTGAGAGTATTTCAGGGCATTTTGCATATCGCCTGCACGGTAATAGCCTTCAACCATGGAAAGGGCAAAGTAGTTAAGCGGAACATTTTTAGGAGGAATTAGCTCCATGCACCTGTTCAGTGCAGTGATGGCCGAATCCATTTTGCCTTCATCAACTAAAGCATTGGCAAGGCGAGCAAAAAGGTTACGGTAGTTAGATACAATTCGCATCTTGTTTTCGTCCAGATAGACCTTGGGGTTGTTCAAGCTCCTGAACCTATACTTTTCCATGAGGTTTTCCCACATCTCGCGGGTGTTAACCGAACCAGTCCCCCACTGCCGCGAGGCAGGAATAGGTAGTACACGGTACATCATACCCTCCAGGTGGAAATACTTATCCAAACCTAAATAGGTTTCACCGCTAACAGTTGTGGCGTAATAAATGGGACGCCTCCATTGGTTTGTAGCAATAAGGTCAAGGATTACCTGCCCGTCCTTAAGCACAACCTGCTTGTTAAGTGTCCAGGTCATGGTGTCGGCAATGCGGTTTAGGTAGTTGTCCGGCAAATCGACTTTGCTTTTAACCTCTGATTTATCAACGGTTAGGAAAAGCTGTTTGGAAGGGATGTAGTTTATCCTTTCGTTTTGGTTAAATGGTGATTGAATCATATTTTCGGGTTTGTCAGAAAGGAAGAAATCCACCACACGGTCAAGGTTCAGGGGTTCTTTTATCCTATCAATCACCACAATTGCATCGCGAGCGCCGGTAAAGTATTGGTCGTATGTCATTCGGATTGGTATGGGTTCGCTCTGGTAAGCTTTACGCTGCATCTGTTCAATGTACCACTCGCCGCGCAGGTAGCTTAGGTTAGCAACACGAACATCGGTTCTAACGCCCTCCACCTCCTGTGAGTACCATAGGGGGAAAGTATCGTTATCGCCATAGGTGAAAAGAATGGCGTTGGGTTTGCAGCCAATAAGCATGTTATACCCAAAATCAACTGGCACATAGCTCCCTGAGCGGTCGTGATCGTCCCAGTTCTCGCTGGCCATTAGTACGGGTACGGCCAGCGTGCATACCGATGCTGTAACCACAGCCGTGGCTGGTGTATCTTTTATCTTTTTCAGAAGTTCATAAACTGCTAAAACACCTAAACCTATCCAAATGGTAAAGGCGTAAAAGCTTCCCGCATAGGCATAGTCGCGTTCACGTGGCTGGTAGGGCGTTTGGTTCAGGTAAACAACTATAGCGATTCCGGTCATCACAAAAAGCATGGTGGTTACCCAAAAATCGTGCTTATGCCTACTAAGATGGTACAATAAACCGGCTAAACCTAAGAGCAGGGGGAGTAGGTAGTATTGGTTTCGCCCTTTATTGTTACGGTAAATTTCAGGCAGCTTTTCCTGCGGCCCTAAACGTGGGTTATCGATGAAAGGGATTCCGCTTATCCAGTTACCCTTGGTTACCTCGCCATGCCCCTGAAGGTCGTTTTGGCGGCCAGCAAAGTTCCACATAAAGTAGCGGAAGTACATAAAGCCAAGCTGGTATCGGAAGAAGAAGAGTAAGTTCTCGCCAAAGGTGGGCACGTATATGGTTTCGGTTTTGCCATCGGGCCCAAAGCGTTTAATGGGGTTGCCATCAAAGTTGCTCCATTTCTTGTAAGCGTTAACATGGTTTTGTTCGTTGCTCCACATACGGGGGAAGAGCATTTTGAACTCAGGGTCAAACTCGTATTTATCCTTGGTGCGAACAAAAACGTACTTACCATTCTTTGGCGCATAGGTAGGCTCGCCCTCAACCCTTGCTATGGGCTGTGCATTGAATACCTGACCGTACAGCAAAGGTCTATCGCCATACTGTTCACGGTTAAGGTAGTATAGTAGTGAGAACATGTTATCGGGACTATTCTGATCCATAGGCGGATTGGCCGACGAGCGAATTACTATTGCAGCATACGAGCTGTAGCCAATCATTATCACCGTAAGCCCTACAAAAATTGTATTCAGCACCACGCGGCCTTGCTTATGTGTTCTATAAATACCGTAAGCAAGCAGCGCCAGTACAACGGTAAACAGGAAGAAAACACCCGATTTAATTGGTAGTCCAAAGGAATTTACAAAAAGCAACTCTACCTTTGAAGCTATCACAACAAATCCCTGAATTATACCATACATTATGGTAATTAGCAGCACACCTGAAATTAAAAGGGTGTAAAATAGGCCTTTAGGCGAGTAGCTGTATTTCCTGAAATAGTAAACAAGAGCAATGGCCGGAATTGCCAACAGGTTGAGTAAGTGTATTCCAATGGAAATACCCATTAAAAAGGCAATAAGAATGATCCATCGGGTGGCATGGGGCTGATCGGCTTGCTCTTCCCACTTTAGGATTGCCCAAAAAACAAGGGCTGTAAAGAGCGATGATGTGGCATACACCTCACCTTCAACCGCTGAGAACCAGAACGTATCGGAAAAGGTGTAGGCAAGAGCGCCAACAAACCCCGATGAAAGTATGAGTATTACTTGGGTTAAGGTGAACTCAGTTGCTTTGGGCGAAACAATTCGCCGAGCCATGTAGGTTATGGTCCAGAAAAGGAACAGGATTGTGAATGAGCTGGCTAGGGCCGATAGGCTATTGGCAAGTATAGGAACCCATTGCGGGGATGGTGCAAACATAGTAAAGAAACGAACCATAAGCATGAAAAAGGGTGCCCCCGGAGGATGACCTACCTCAAGCTTATTACCGCTGGCTATAAACTCGCTACAATCCCAAAAACTGGCAGTGGGTTCAATGGTAAGCAGGTAAACCAGTGTGGCTATGGCAAAAGTGAACCATCCTATTAGGTTGTTATACTTCTTGAATTGACTTACTGATAAGTTCTCCATCGGGCAATTGGTTTTGTTATACCTTTTAATTTCAGGGTTCAGCCACCAAAGGTATCAATTTTCTGAATTGGGAGCGTTTCGGAATTAACAGAATGTTTATTTTTACATCAAAACTAAAGATTATGACTTCTACCTATCGTTATGTATTTAAGGGGTTGTTGGCCCTATTGCTATTTGGCATTGTGGTGTCCTGTTCAAAGGACGACGAAATTGTTGACCCCACCAGTAAGCCCGATCCTGAAATTGCCCAGTTAACCAAAAAAATCCATGCCGATAGCATTGCTGCTACAATTGGCATGCTTCAGGGAATGGGTACACGTTTTGCACTGGCCGAAAACAGGCGCGATGTAGCCGTTGCAATAATGAATAAGTTTAAAAGCTACGGATACGCTACTGCCCGTCTCGATTCATTCCAGCTTAACGTATATTTCCGAAATCAGTACTATGAAACCTGGCAGTATAATGTGGTTTGTACTTTGCCAGGGGTTGAGTTCCCCGATAGCCTTACCATTATTGGGGGGCATCACGATTGTATTTTACGAAGTACTGAACCCGAAAGCCCTCTTGACGTGGCTCCCGGTGCCGACGATAACGCCAGCGGCGTTGCGGTAACCCTTGAAATTGCCAGAGTTCTTAAGCAATCGGGTTTTGCACCCCGAACAACCATTGTTTTTGCAACCTTTGCTGCCGAGGAACTTGGCCTCTATGGTAGCCAGCATATGACCAACCGTTTATCCGATACTTTGGCTAGGTGAAATTCATGCTCAATAACGATATGGTATCGTTCTGCCCGGTTGCCGATTCAACGGGTTGGTACCTCAATGTTATTGATTATCCCAATTCGGTTGATTTTAGGAAGCATGCACAAAAAATCTGTTCAACCTACACCCTGCTCAAAACGGTTAACGACAATACCTACCGAAACTATAGCGATAGCTATAGCTTTTACCTTAGGAGCTACAAATCGCTTTTCTTCATAAGCCAGCACGACGACCCCAACTACCACAAGCTAACCGACTTACTCTCAAACCAAAACCCACGTTTTGCGCGCGAGGTGGCTAAACTCAACTGCGCGTTGATAGTTGAAGCCAATAAATAACCTTTATATCAAAATAATCGTATAAATTTGAATTGATATTAAAGCAGATTTGTATGAAACGTACTGTGGTTATACTTGTTGGGCTGGTTATCATAGCTTTTGCAGCCTACATTTTGCTTAAGCCCCGTTTGGCACAAAACAGCTACAATGAAGGTTTAAAGCTGCTCGATTCGGCCAAGTATGAGCTTGCCCTTGAAAAGTTTAACAGAGCCATTAAGTTAAACCCCAAACGCTACGATTACTTCTTTAAGCGCGGTGTAACCCTTGCCGCATTAAATAACGACTCGCTGGCTTTGGCCGATTTTAGTACGGCTATTGGTATTGATTCAACCCATTTTGAGCTGTACATTGAACGTGGAGTATCGTACCGTAAGCTAAAGCAGTATTCGCAGGCCATGACTGACCTGAACCGGGCTATAGCAATGAACGATTCCAGCTCAAAGGCATACTACCAGCGTGGGTTGTTAAACGCTGCAACCATGGATTTTGAGCAAGCCATCAAGGACTATAACCGCAGCATTGAGCTCGATGGCTCAAACCTTGAGGCGTTTTACAGTCGTGGCGAGTCGCTGGCAAACCTTGCCGACTTTAAGGGAGCAATTGCCGATTACGATAAGATGATTGAAGGGGCTAACGCTACCCCTGAGGCCTACAAGAAGAGGGGAATCTTTAAACTCAAAATTCAGGATTACAATGGGGCAATTGCCGATTTGGAGGTAGCCCTTAAGGAACTCCCCAAGGACGAGGAAGCCCTTTATAGCCTTGGTGATGCCTTTGCCAATGTGCAGCGATTCGACGATGCCATTAAGGTACTCGATAAGGCCATAGCAGTTAACCCTAAATTACCATTGGCTTACGGAGTAAAGGGTGGAGCATTGCTCCGAAAGGGTGAGTTCAAGCAGGCCGTTGTTGCTTTCAATAAAGCCATTGAGCTTAAGCCCGATTACCTTAAAGCATACTACGGCAGGGGTGTTGCCCGTGCGTTCCAAAAGGATTACAAGGGTTCAATTACCGATTTCAACAAGGTGATTTCCATTGACCCCAATTACGTTCAGGCTTACTACAACCGTGCCGTTTCAAAGGCAATTATGGGCAACCATAAGGATGCCATCCCCGATTATGATGTTATCATTAAGGCCGACCCCAAGAATGCCGAGGCATACTATAACCGCGGTATTTCAAAAATGAACGTTCAGGAGTTCAAATCGGGGTGCGACGATTTCCGCAAAGCTGTAGAGCTGGGCTACAAACCAGCTGAGCAGATGGTTAACATCTACTGTCCCAAAGAAAATAAGTAAATTTTCTTGCAAGTTACTATATATGTACTTATATTTGTACTGAAAAAGTAACTTAAAGGGGAAAAGATTATGATGGCCGCAAATTTTACAGAGTTTAGAACAAGCCTAAAGAAGTTTCTGGACAATGTTGTGAATAACAATGAAACCCTTATTATTAAGAGAGGAACGGGGAAAGGCGCAGTTATGATGTCGTTAGATGAGTATAACTCTATAATGGAAACTCTTCACTTGTTAAATTCTAAAGCAAATGCTGACAGACTTTATGAGTCAATTAAACAAATGAAGGAAGGGAATGTGGTTCGAAACAAACTTATCGAAGAATGACCCGAATTACATTTTCCAAAAATTCCTGGGAAGAATATATATCTTGGCAGAATGAGGATAAAAAAATGCTCAAAAAAATTAATGAGTTAATAAAAGACATTCAAAAGCATCCTTATGAAGGCATTGGAAAACCAGAACCTTTAAAATATGATTTGGCTGGTTTATGGTCAAGACGTATTGACCGAGAGCATCGGTTAGTTTATCAAGTCATTGATCAGGAAATTCT